>DATNCH010000329.1:0-20773 GCA_035571655.1 Pyrinomonadaceae bacterium | reverse complement strand
AGCGATTCAAACTCGCGGCCCTCACCGCGCCAGGAAGTTTTGCGATGCGACGAAACAACCGATCGCGCTCCGAGTGCTTTCAACTCCGCCTCGCGCGCGCGTCGCATGTTTGGGTAGACCTTCACCGCCACAGGCTCGTGCATATTGATCTGGCACCACACGAGCCGGAGCCGCGAACGAAAGCGCAGCGCAGTTTTTCCAAACTCGAACCTGCCGCGTCGCGGTGGGGTCACGCCGTAGATGAGCGTGGCTGTGCGTTGTGCTTCGACGTTAACCCGCGCTTCTCGCGTCCCGCTCAGCGCCATCTGCGGCGGATATTCGTCTTTGACAGTCAGTGAAACAGATCGACTCGAGGCGTTTTGCAGGTGAAGTCTAACTTCGGTTTCCGCGCCCATGGCAAAGCGGCTGCCGAACTCGCGCGAGATTTGAAAACCCGGCGGTAGGCGACTGATCCGCGCATCGACGACCGCAGCCGCGATCAGCAACACGTCGTACGCAAGTGCGAGCCACGCCAACCATGGACGTCCCCACGAAAGTGAGAGAGGAATAAAGGCAAGCGCGGCGAGAACGTAGAAGAGTTTGGTGAAAACAAAGCGCACTTATCTCGGCACTTCCGCGGATCGCAGGATTTCGGTGATCACGGCGTCGGGAGTGATGCCGTCGAGTTCGGCTTCAGCGCGCAGCGTCAAACGATGGCGAAGCACGGGAAGCGCCACATCACGCACGTCGTCGGGTGTTACAAAGTCGCGCCCACGAATCGCCGCGAGTGCTTTTGAACAAAGCAGCAGCGCCACAGACGCGCGCGGGCTCGCCCCGTAGTGAATGAAAGGATGCGAGCGCGTGCGGCGTACAAGATCGACGGCGTAATGCTGCACGCCGGGCTCCATTCGTGCCCTGGCCACCTCAGCACGACAACGGAGGATTGAGTCAGCATCGCGGAGGGGTTGAATATCAACCTGGTCCAACCGTCTCGAGTTGAAACCACCGTCCCACCTCGCGATCACTTCGCGCTCCTGTTCTTCATCCGGATACTCGAGGAGTATCTTCAGTTGAAAGCGATCGAGCTGGGCTTCAGGAAGAGGATAAGTGCCTTCGTACTCGATCGGGTTCTCGGTTGCGAGAACGGTGAAGATCGGCGACAAAGCATAACCCTCGCCGTCGATCGTCACCTGTCGTTCTTCCATTGCTTCCAACAGGGCTGCTTGCGTTTTTGGTGGTGTGCGGTTGATTTCGTCTGCGAGCAGAAGGTCGGTGAAGATCGGACCACGCCGCAGGTTGAAAGCCGACGTCGCGATGTTGAAGATGTTCGTGCCCGTTATGTCAGAAGGCATGAGGTCGGGCGTAAACTGTATGCGACTAAAACCGGCGTTGATGATTCGCGACAGCGTTTTGACAGTCAGCGTTTTGGCAATTCCGGGCACGCCCTCCAGCAACGCGTGACCCTCCGCCAGCACTGCGATCAAAATCTGTTCGATCGCATCGTGTTGTCCGACGATTACCTTACTTAGTTCAGTTCGAATGTGTTCGACGGTGGCAGCGACGGTCTCAGGCATCTGTTGTACTTTGAAATAAAGATCTCGATTTCGTCAAATATTTTCTGCTGCTTGCCGCAGTTCGCGTGAACGCATGCGCAGGCCGAGGTCTCTCTCGAGCTCGCGCAGACGTCTCACGAGATCGATCGACTGTCGCCACGTGATCGGCTCACCGTTGATCGCTTCTTCGCATTGGCGCATGAGAGTCTCGACTTTCTGTCGGTCGATGTTTGAGCGCGCTGCGACTCGCTCGGCGATCTCCGCGCGTGGGCTGTTGTGATCCACTCCCGCGTATCGGGCGAGAACGCGACGCGTTCGTGTGTAGATATTCTCGATGGCGAGATCGAAAGCGCGCGAACGCTCCTGAAGTTCTGCCATGGACGCAACAAATTCGAGACTGGACCGACGGTCTACTCGCGCGAGCGGCAAAGGACGTCCAAAGCGACGCGCATTCGTCCAAAGCACCAGGAGTACTAACAGAAGTCCCTGGGCCGCGAGCGCCAGAACCGGCGTGCCGGCGAAATAAGTGGCCAATGCGTTTCGGCTGACGCCTCTGCCCTGGTGATATTCGTCGAAGGCGACCAGGCCATCACGATAGATAAGAGTGTTGACGGCAAGCTGCAAATTGTCGTTCAACCTCAGACCACCGTTACTGACGATGTACGGATCGCCAAGCACCACAATCCTGCCCTTCCCGTAAACGTAGTCGAGCAGCAAGGCGCCATTTGTATCCGCGACGTGAACGATGGGGCTCGCAGACGCGTCCGAATGCGTCTCGACGTTTACATAATCGTCGTCGTTCAATGCGGAATCGGCGGCGGAGTGTTCAGTGTCGGGAGGCACCACCGCGAGTCTTGCGGCAAAGCGAGACGGCATTACTGTCTCGACGCTGCGCGTAAGAACAGTCGGCAGTACCGGATGCAGTGGGATTACATTCTCCGTCATCTGCCTGGCATCCGCAGGGTCAACGTCCAAAGGGGGATAAGAGCCCATCCGCACCTCAACATTCCAACCTTCCGACTTCGGCACGAGCTGATTGGTAACCGTTCGATTGATGAACACGAATCGACCGCCCGCAGCTACCCACTTGTGTAAAGCGTTCGCTTCTTCTTCGGTGAAAGGAGTCTGTGTTTCGCCAATGACCACGAACGTTTTGACCAGCGAGCCGGAATCGCCCAGGAGTTTTTGCGGTCTCTCCCGCCAACGAATGACTTTGTAGCCCGATTCGCTGAGAAAATCGTGAAGCGCGCGAGTGCCTGTTGGGCCAGAGTGATAGGTGGAACGATTTGGAGCTCTCTCCGTGTCGCGTTCTTCGTCCTTCTTGACGTAGGTCAACGCATTGAGAAGCACGAGCAACCCGACGATCACGACAAATGTAAGAATGATGGTGAGTCGCTGTCGCATCGTCAATTAGTTCCACTTTGCCGGGCTGCGAGATACTTGCTACGAAACTCCTGCCAGTCGTTTTCACTGGCGTCCACAAAGCCGTACCAGTGACGTTCGAAACTGTTGGTGAGTCCTCTCATTTTCGAATGCAACTCGGGCGCACTCCGAAGAGCGTTCAAGTAATCACGATTGGTTTTGTGTTGCGCGAGGCTGATGATCTTTCTGTCTCCGAGTTCCACCAGCAACGCGATGTAGGCTTTACGAATTGCTGCGCGAAGCTCGCCACGGCGCGCGAGTTCTTCAGCTTCGGATAAAAGGTCGACGGCGGTTTGCTCGGGTTCGAGTCGTTCGCCGAGAACGATGCGGGCTTCCTTCTTTTTACGAACCTTGATTTTTGCTTCGCGCTTGAAGCGCTTCAACAGAAGCGTCGCGATGAAACCCACGAGCAGCAAGCCGGCGAGCACAACACCGATTCGCGCGATCAGATTGATCCACTTTGCGCTACTCGGATTTGTGTTAGTGCGTTTTGGCAAAAACTTCTGAAGCCAGCGGAAAAAGTCCTGAAGCAATCGCTGAAGTGCGTTAGGACCTCTGGACTGCGAGACGTATTCCGGTCGTGCCAGAATCGCTTCAAGCCTGCCCTTTGCCCATTCTTTGCTGTCGGTAGACCGCGCCGTCGCTTGACGTTCCTCGACACGCGCTTCAACTGCCTGAAGGCTTTCGAGGATTTGGTTGAGCTTCTCGAAGTCGTCGCTTTTCAGCTCGTGCAGCGCTCTGTGTAACCACGCATTATCGACCGTGCACGACTCGCCGTCAGCCTCGACAGTCTGGGTCTTCGGCAAGGAGGTGCGAATGCCTTCGACCGTTTGTTCGAATCTTTTTTGGTAGTCACTTTCACTCTCGTCTTCGTTTTCGTCCAGCGTGTCGAGCGCGGCTATCGCGTTTTTGAGGTTTTGCTGGTACTCCGAAATCGGAATCGCGCTTGCGCAAACGGGAAACAAAAACAGGACCACAATAAGCATAAAGAGGCGCGCCGCCGGAGGTGGTGGTTTCTTGCGCTCGGAATAGAGTGCTGTTCCCAGGGGCGACGAAACGTTAATATCAGGAACCTCGCCGAGCTGTCGCGACGCCATCAACTCGATGTCGTAACCTTCATGTCTGACTCGTTCGTCGACGTAAAGCAACGACAGGCCGAGCATCCACACTGGCGTAAGCAGTATCGCGCTCAATGGTCCAAGTATGCTGCCCGCAATTGTAAACCACGCCGGCCATTCAGCGGGCGCCGCTGGGTCGATGCCGGCGAGTCGACCAAAAAAGAAGATCGCAAACGACAGAATCATCAACGCCGAGAGGGTTGCAAAACTTGTGAACAGCGTCATCGCGGTCAAACGACGAACATTGCCTCGCGCCAGTGAAATGCTGCGCCCAATCGAGTCGATGACGCCTTTGCCCTCCACCAGCATCACTTGCGGTACATACGCCACTCTTCCCACGATGAAAAAGAAGAGCCACAGCGTGAACGCGATCCCGATCAACATTCCGATAACGCCGATGATACCCGCCAGCAGCAATGAAAGATTCGCCATTGCTCCTGCGGCAATAAAAAACAGAAAGCCGACCATCTGCCCGCCCGAACTAGCCGCAAGGAACGACGCAAAGATCCACACCAGCACGATGATTGAAGCACCGGTCAATCCCCAGAACCGCGAGCGTACGGCCTTGTAAGTGGCTTGCGCCGTCACCGGATCGTTCCGAAGAAGATGCGCGACCAGAGTGCGCGTCGCGCCTCCCATCACCACGAGGATCGAGAGGTACCCCGCTAACATGATCACAACCGCCAACGCCGTAAGGCCGCCGTAGACCAGTAGACTACTAGTCTCAGAGGTCTTGAAGAATTGTCGCAGGCTGAGCGAAGCCAATATCCAGCCGGCGGCGATGATAATGACCGGTGGCGCTGCCGTACGAATTAAGACAAAGAGATGGCGGCGATAGAGTCTGACTGCGCGATCGATCAGATCGCCAGCGCCGAGAGGAGCGAGAGGAAGTTGACCTGGTGACAGCGTCGACATGCAAATTAACTTCGGCAACCGGTCACGGTTCTAATTTGCTTTTTCTTTCTTTTGCTCGTTTCCGATGGTGAAGGCCGAAGGATCGAGCGGAGCATTAAACGTGAAGTTATTTAAGTCAAAAGCCCAATCGACCACTGCGGGGTGGAGTTCCGATTGAATTTGAAGGTGAAATTTGTAAGTGTGCGGCAGGTTTAGTCCTGCCTCGTCTTTGAAATCAGAAAAGACTTCATACGCTTCGACTCGCGCGGCCGGAGCTGATTGCATGGACGCCGATGGTAACTGGCCGGGAGCACTGCCTATTTTTCGCTGCTCCGATGAATAAACTGTACGCTGGTATTCGGTGCGCACGTGTCGAAACGTTTCGGGTTCAAAGAAAAGAATGATCTTCACATCCGAACCCTTGCGCGGAGTGTACTTGAGAGCGTGTAATTGCTTGTCTCCAACCTTTTTCAGGCCGCTATATTCAAGCTTCGGATTCCTTTCTTCCACGTTTAGCAGGGGCCACGCTTCTGTCAACGTTCCCCCGACCAAACCTTCCTTGAAGACATCATCGTGAGACAGGAAGAACTGGCCGAGACAGGTGCGGGAGCCAGGTCTGTACTGGCTAACATGAAGGCTCTTGCCATCGAATCTGAGCTGCTCGTATGGATACGCCGCAGTATCAAAATTCATATCGATCAGGTTCATCTTCCCGCTCGAACCGATCAAAACCTGGCCATCGACCTGCCCCTCTCCGCATAGCCTGACTGTAACCGAGGCGTTGCCTTTAATCTGTGTGCCATGCATGCGAGCTCTCGCCTCCGCAGAGCCGATTGATTCGAGGTGTTTTGCAATGACTTCGGCCGGAGTGAGTTTGGTATCGGTTTTTGCGTGAACCGTGCAGAAAACGATGCCTGCCAGGACGGCACAGGAGAAGAAGGTTTTCATGGCGTTTTAGTTTACAGGGGCTTTGCCCTAAAAGTCACTTCTGACCCAAAAGTTTGAAGGTTGACCCAAAAGTCACTTGGTTCCCTTGCGCGCCTTTTTCGGACGGCCCACCTTGCGAACCTTTACGGCGTCAAGGTCTTTCGGATCAATCAGCCACTCACGCCCGTACTTAAACGCTTTAAGGCGCTTTGCCTCAATCAGCGCGCGCACTCTGGTAGGCGTCACTCCTAACCGCTTCGCTGCCTCTGTGGTGGTGATGATCTTCATGGCTCACAATTTTAACATTCGGCCAAAACTATTACGTCACGTAATAATTCTTTGACAAGCGGACATCTTGCGCCTATAGTGGCCCGCACAAACGGCGCGGGCTGACAAGTGCGCTAACACCTGCCAGCCCTACACAGCCGAATCCTACCCGGTTAAGAGAAAGGAATCGACTATGCAAGATAATCCTAACACGGACGAAGTTGACGATCTCGCTCTCAATCCACCGCTCGATTGTGGCGACTGGAAACTCGCCTTTGAGCCGCTCGAAGGCCACGCCTTTGCTGCGCTCCGAATGGCGGTCAATCTGCGGATACTGCGAAATGATCTTGACGGTCTTTTGTTCAAAAGCCGACGGGTCATGGAAGCCCTTGATCACGCAATGGAAGTTTTGTTTCCGTATACCGACTTTCACAAAGCATCCTTTGAGATGTTTCTCAAGTACACCGATGCCAACCTAACGTTTGACGAAGAACAGATGCTGAACGCGCTCGGAGTCAAAATCTAATCCCGCCGCTTTCCAGTTCCCGCCGTTTGCTTCAATCACTCGTGAAGCAAACGGCGGGTTTCCGTTTTCGGCTCACCCACGCTCGCCCCAACAGATTCCGGCCACGGCTCGCCAGAATCCCTCATCCGCTTGAAGTGCTCAAGTGACAATAAGAGTTGATCGAGCCTGATTTTTGTTTCCCTAACCTGTTGAGCAGTATCCCTAACCGCCTCAGCCCATTTGGTTTGAGACGATAATGGGGACTTGCGCAAGTTCTTGCTTAAATCATTTGACAAATATCTTGCCATCGCTATAATGCCTCCCATGGATGTCGAACTTTACAAGCAAGCCCTCTTTGCCGCCCGAATGGAAAAGTCTGAGCTCAATCGCCAGCTTAAAGAGCTTGACAATCAACGTGCCGAACTGAACAAGCGGATTAGTAGCTTGACAGATACGATCTCGGGCCTTGCCCTGCTGAGTGGCGAGAAACCGCTGCCTCCCCCTGACATCGTTGCGGCACATGTCAAGGGGCTGGGACTTGCTGATGCCTGTCGGGTAATCCTGACCGTGAGAGATCGTTTCAGCACCCCCATCGTCGTTCGAGATATGCTGGAACACGTAAAATACGACTTTGGGGATCAAGCTAACCCACTCGCCTCCATCCACTCGATTTTGAAAAGGTTTGTCGATAGCGGTGAGGCTGAAACCCTCGACATCAATGGCAAGACAGGATACAGACTGAAAGACCCAGACAAGGAACTGATGGCGAAACTGGCTAACGAAGTCCAGTCGGAGGAAACAGCGGGAAGTAAGAAGGTGGAAACGAAGACGAAGCGGTCTTCGGCTAAATAAAATTTGCAGGGTTCTTTGAGAATTAATTAACGGCGGGGTCGCATAGCGGTCGAGTGCATCCGATTTATAATCGGTCGAGCCGCAAGGCTTCGCGGGTTCGAATCCCGCCCCCGCCGCCAATTTTGCAGTCCCGGTGAGGCGTCAACACCCACCGAGACATTCAACCGCACAGTCGAAGCTATGCGGCCTAAGCATCCGAGATTATATGCGCTTTGGCTGTGCCTTTCCAAGATAGGAGAAACAGCATGGACGCCAGAGAGCAAAAAGGTCTTGAGATTGCAGCGAAAGCCCGAATCGAGCGCCACGGTGATCGATGGTTTGTACCGTCGCAGAGTGGCACTCGCACGAATAGCGGAAATCACTACATCGTTAGGCCGGACAACTCTACCTGCACTTGCCCGGACCACGAAACACGACAAGTTAAATGCAAGCATCTTTGGGCCGTGGAGTTCACGGTCCAACGTGAGTACACGAACGACGGCAACGTGGAAACGGTTACTGAGACAGTCACTGTTAGACAGACCTACAAACAGGAATGGACTGCGTACAACCAAGCGCAGAGCCGCGAGAAAGAGAAGTTTGTCGAGTTGCTCGCGGAGTTGTGCAAGGGCATAGAAGAACCAGAGCAGAAGATGGGCCGTCCGCGCTTGCCGCTTGGCGACGTGATTTTCGCCAGTACGTTTAAGGTCTACTCCAGCGTTTCCGGTCGCCGCTTCATGTCCGACTTGCGCGACGCGGAGAACAAGGGCTTTCTCAGCAAGGCCGCGCACTACAACTCGATCTCGCGTTATCTGGAAAACGAAACGTTGACTCCATTGCTCAACTCGTTGATCGAGGCGAGCAGTCTTCCGCTGCAAGCGATTGAATCGGACTTTGCCGTTGACTCTTCCGGCTTCTCGACTTGTCGCTTTCATCAATGGGTTGATGCGAAGTACAAGAATCCGAAACTGATGCAGCAACGCGATTGGGTGAAGGTCCACCTGATCTGCGGCGTGAAGACGAACATCGTCACGGCTGTCGAAGTTACAGATCGCTTCGCGGCGGATACTAAGCATTTCAAGTCTTTGGTTGACGCCACTGCTAAAAACTTCGCGCTTGCGGAAGTCTCTGCTGATAAGGCGTACTTGTCGAAAGACAATTTGCAAACGGTAGTAGCCCATCACGCCATGCCTTACATCCCGTTCAAGGTCAACACGAAGCCCCCGTAATGGGCAGACTTGGCCCGGAGCGCATGGCAAACCGCCGCCGTAAGGAAAAGGCAAGGGGCGATCTGTGGCGGCGCATGTACCACTATTTTCAATTCAATCAAACGTGGTTCTTGCAGCAATACCACAAGCGCAGCAACGTTGAATCCACGTTCAGCATGATCAAGGCGAAGTTCGGAGACAGCCTTAGAAGTAAGACCAAAACGGCGCAAGTTAACGAAGCTCTTTGTAAAATTCTTTGTCACAATATCTGCTGCCTTATTCAATCCATTTTTGAATTCGGCATTGAGCCAACCTTTTGGGCGCAGGAGTCGTGAGACTTCTGCGCCTTAATCCTATCCAGATAGAGGTCGAACCAGTGGTGGAAAGCAATCAAACTCCCAACAACACTGATCAAGCCAATGACGGTCAGAATAATGCCCGTCCTTACGGAGAAATGTATTGGGTTTACATCATCGGGACTTGGTCGTTTGTCGGTCTTTTGTTGATCGCGATCTTCTGGCCCAACATGACTGAGCGCCTGAAATTCTTTATTGGGACTCTTTGGGTACTCGTTACCGCTTTTGCTGTTATTGCTCAGGCTGTTATTTATCGGAAACAGTGGGCCATCATGGAAAACAGTCTCAGCCGTTCGGATACTGCTATTGAACTCACCAAACAGAGTATTAGCTCTAACGAAAAGAACTCTATCTACGCACAACGGGCCTATGTCACAGCAAAAATTCGGAGTGTTACCAGCGTAACGAAACGACTCGACACGTTCCTTATGAGACTTCGAATAGAGAACAGTGGCAATACTCCCGCCAACGAGTTGGTCGTTATTTACGGATGCGGCCTTGGGGAGAATCCACCGTGGGAAAAAACACCTGACGGACTGTTGATTGGGAACAATCCCGGCCCTTACGTTACTCGCCTTGGAGTTGTTGCCCCCAAGGATAGTTATCAGGTTATTGAGACGCCGCGAATCGGTTTTGACTCGATAGAGGATTTCAGAGCCTTTGAAGATGGAAAACTGGCTTTCTACTGTTGGGGGAAAGTCGTTTACGAGGACATCTTTAACGAAAAGCGGCAAACGGAATTTTGTTTTGTCCAGTCCGTCACCTATCCAAATGGCTACCCCTGCGAGTATGGCAATTACGTAATGTGAAAAGGGTTTGACCCAAAAGTCTCTCTTTTGACTCGGAAGTCGGTTGGATCTTAGACTTTTAGGGCAAAGCCGTTTACAGGATAACAGGGTTTACAGGACGTAAAATGTGTCCTGTAAACCCTGAAAGTTTCCCGCGTGCTTGAGTTGCTAGAACGTAAACTTCCACGCTAACTGGAGAATGCGTGGATCGAAAGTGGTGTTTATCTTTCCAAAAGTAGGATCGTTTATATCCAGTTGGTTGGGCACCTGGAAATTTGTGTGGTTGAAGACATTGAAAGCCTCCAGCCGCAGCTCAACACCAAGGCGTTCCTTGAACCTGACTCTCTTGATAAGCGCCATATCGACGTTCCAGTATCCAGGTCCGTCGACCGGAGTCAGACTCAGGCTACCGACTGTTCCTGCCGTTGGATTCGTGAAGAAAGCGGGGTTGGCGCGGCCGTCAGATCCGATCAAATCCGGATGTATCACGAGCGGCAGGCCGGTTGTGGGATCAAAAAACAATCCTGTTCTCTCTTGCAGTTGAGGCAATGTCAGCGTTGTGTTCGGTGTGTTGTTTCCCGAACGAGCTGCACGATTGAGTGTTCCACGGGATGAATTGGCAGTACCATCGCCGGTACCGAAACTTATTGGCCGTCCCGTTCTGAACTGGGCGATACCGCTAAGTTGCCAGCCACCCATCAACTGGCCGACAAATCCACCCTGGTCAAAGAACCGCTTGCCTGGACCAAACGGCAGTTCGTAGACCGCATTTGCCTTAAACACATGCTGCACGTCCTGGTTGAGACGCTTTTTCTCCAAAGCATCACCGGCTGCATTGTCGAGATATGGCGAAAACTCAGCTTGAGCTTGTTCGGCGTTAGTAAACGCTTTACTCCAGGTGTAGTTGATCTGATAGTACCAACCGCGGCTGAAGCGCTTGCGTATCTCGGCCTGCAAGCCGTGATAGTTGGACCAGCCTGAACTGCCGATATAGTCGGTAACGAAGGCGTTGCCGTTGGTCGGTAGGAAGAAGCTCGGGCATATCGGCCCGGTGGCGCCTTGCACGCAAGGTTGCGCAGTGCTCAGGAAGGTATTGCGTGACGAAACATAGTTTGACACCAGCTCTCCTACCTGACCCGTATCGAATAGGTTAATAATCGTACCGTTAGCCAGATTACCTTGCTGACCGAGTCGCGGGAAAATAGTCAAGGCGAGGCTGTTGGGAACCAGGTTGTTAAAGGCAGCGCTGACGGGGCGTAAGGCCAGAGCAGCGGTCCTTTGGGCTGCAGTCAGCGTCGGGTCGGCTGCGATCCGCGCTCTCTCTGCCCGTACGGCGGCTAGATTCCCTTGCCCACGAATGAAGTCGGCGAGGAAACCGTTTTCAAAGATCCGCACCTGATTGGTGTCCAGACCGCGAGTCAACTGTACGCCGCGATTACCGACGTAACCGACCGAGACGGCAGTGTCTTTGAAGATTTCTCGCTCGATACCGAAGTTCCATTGTTCGGCATAAGGAGTCTTCAGGTTGTACTCAGTGGTAAACAAAGTAGGTGTTTGGCTCAGGCTCAATTGATCGACCAACGTGCGAGGCACTCGGAAATCGGCAGTAGCCACGTTGATAAGCCCAAAACAGGTCGGATTGCCCCCAGACGTAGCGCAACTTGGGCTGCTGCCTTGTATAACAGGGCCGCTGACAGTGCCACCAAGAGTATTGATTGTCCTCGTTGACTGTAATCCGGCATTTCCACCAACCGAGGAGTTGTTCAGCACTGTTGCGTTATTATCGATCGCATAGGCAATTGAAAAACCACCCCGAATCGACGTCTTGCCTGTCTTGAACGGATCCCACGCAAAGCTGAAGTTTGGCGCAAAATTGTCGAGATCCTTCGCCAGGAATTCTCGCCCTGTGCCCTTGCCAGCAAAGTCAAGGAGGGCATTGGGATCTCTGAGGACGTCCAACGACAGATCCACCGGCATCAGGCCCAACCCATCTCTTTCAGTGAGTGGGCCGATGTACTCCCATCGCAATCCAAGGTTCAAAGATAGATTCTCTTTCACACGCCAGGTGTCACCGCCATAAAAAGCCACGGTGTCGTAGTCGAGGTGGCGATTTGAACCAAGACCCCGACTAAAACCGGAGGTGCGATCAGCGACGTTGAATGTTTGGGCAACTGTACTAACAGCCCCGGTGAGAAAACCGAGCAAATTGTTGGCGGTCGTAAACTGAGTGGCTGAGAGTCCGCCGGGGAAGTTGGTCGTGTTGTTTTGGAGCGGGGTCGGGTTTGTAGTGGTATTAAAATTAACCGTGAACTGTGGAACGATCCCGGCATCGTTGAAGTTAAGAATCCTGACGAACCGTGCCGTAGTTCCGAATCTGAATACGTGACTTCCCTTAACCCATGTGGTGTGGTTAATGAGGTCATGGTTTCTCGGAGCGCGACCTTGCTGCAGGAAGTTCTGAATTGGATTGGTAAGAGTGTTACCTCCAACATTCGGCCACGTCAATCGATATCCAACGTCAAACGTCTCACGATTGAAGAATGTCGGCGTACTCGAAGAGAAGCCAAAACGCAATTCATTGGTAATACTCGAGGTCAGATTTGAGATCCAAGCCAACGCATAACGCGGCCGGCTGGACTCCTGTCCACCACCCGGTAACCCCGGAAATTGTTCGCCGATGTCGTTCAACTGAACATCATTTGGCAGTTTCGAGAGGAAGTGAGAATAGATGCCCTCAACACGATGTTTCTGGCTGATCTCGTAGTCGAGACGGAAGCCGATGTTCCTGCCGGTGCTGCCGTTTGGCGTGTTGAAGCGAAAGCCTCCCGAATTGCGGTTATCGCCGCGGGAACTGTTGTTTGGCGTCGGCGTAAGCGCAAGCAACTCCTGGATCCGCGGATCAAGCGTCCGACCCGAGGCCAACGCCAACAGGTTAACCGTCTGGAGCTGGTTATTGTCAGTACGAAGATAACTGAAGCTACCCGTTCGCGCTGCCGCCGTCAGCACAGTCCGATTCGGAGTGAAGTCCTGCTTGGTGTCGATGTATTCGAAATAACCGTAGAAGAAGAGCTTATTCTTCTCCGTCAAACGCGGACCGCCTTCGCCAAATCGTGGAAGTGCAAAAGGACCACCGACGTTGAAACCATACTGATGTTGAATCAGTTCGGGCTTCGCGAGCCCAGTGGTGTTGTTGAAGAACGTGTTCGCATCAAACTTATCGTTGCGGTAGTAGTCATAAACCTCACCATGATAAGAGGAACCACCGCGAGGAGTAGTAAGTTTGATTTGCGCAATGCCCAACCCATCATCAGGACCAGCGTTCTGAGTCGTAACAGAGAATTCAGCCACACTGGCGACGCTCGGCGTGTTTACGCCGAATAGGGCGTCGGTGCGCACGAGGTTGTCGTTGATTTCGATTCCATCCCAGGTAATGTTTGAGAAGGAACCGCGCATTCCATTGATGACTGACTGACGTGTGTTGGTATTCGTGTTAACGCCCGCCATGCCGCCGGCGAGGTTAATAGGATTCCGACCATTAAGCGGAAGATCCTGAACTTGTTTGACGTCAATCGTGGTGTTTAGCTTTGCGTCTTCGGAACGAATAAGCGATTGCGCTTCAGAGGCGGTCACGGATACAGTTTCCGTAATACCTCCTGTCTCCAACGTCAGTGAATTCAAGACAACGGGCGCATCCACGTGAACCACGATGTTGCTCACCTGAAGTTTTTTGAATCCGGTCCCTTCGACGATCACCGTGTAAGTTCCGGGACGGACGTCAGCGAACACGAATGTTCCTTCGTCATTCGTGGTAGCCGATTTCTGTTCCTTAGTGGTGTTGTCGATTAAGGTAACTTTCGCCGAGGGCACAGTCGCACCGACATTATCTTTCACGGTGCCGTTGATTCGGGTGTTGGTGGTCTGCGAAAGTGCGATAGAGAAGGTGCCGCATAGTACAAGCGTACTAAGCAGCACCCTAAAGAGAAAATTCGCGGGAAGCTTATAACTTCTCATCATGGGCTCCTTCTTTGAGTTAGGGCGCCAGCCATGCTCGCAGGGATCGAGCACGCCGGTACTCTCCGAGTTTCTACTTAAACCTACTAGAGGGGTCGCGAGCGGTTTGGTAATACAGACTTAGAACAAAACGGTTCGACAGCACTTCGGCAAGAGGCGTGCCGTTATTGTCAATCACCACTGCGCGTTTTTGCCCGGTTTTTGACAGGTTTGGCTGTGGCCTCATTGGAATTTTTGGATCTTTCTGCAAATTAATGAATCAAGCCAATAGGGTGCTGCTTCATGTCCGCAAAGGGACAGCGCTGTTCAGCATCTCGTCTAAGAAGAAAGCCGACCGTTTACTACAGTTTTCAGGTATGAATTAGGAGTGCCCGCACTTCCTCAAATCGGGTGTGTACCCAACTCGAGGTAATTAGTGAGCCCAACCAGGCTGGTGACTAAGCCTCAGTTTTGGCTCATTTCATCAGGCGAGACGCGGCGAATCTTACACGTTTTCGTATAAGTATACAAATTATTAAACGTGCGGGGCGGAGACCGGTTTCACGACTTCCAATTCGAAATACAATTCCTTACCACGAAAGATGCTCGACAGATAGAACTCCCAAAACTTTCTCGTGAAGCGAAAAGATGGCCAACGCTGATCGAGGTTCACGAGGAACTCGAGTCCCAACGCGCGCCACAGATTTGCGAGACTGACGTGAGTCTGAATGGGCTTGAGCTCCGCCGCAGTGTAAAACGGAAACGGCGTGCGCGATGGGATGAAGCACGTGAATGAATAACTGTTGAAGTGATTGCGATGCGTTGGATCTGTGGCCCAATCGGGATTCGAATAGTGCGGCGTCAGGATCTTTAATTTGCCACCAGGCTTCGTGATGCGATGCAGTTCGTTCACGAAAGCGAGAACATCGGGAACGTGTTCGATCACGTGGCGACAGATGATCTCTTCGAATTGATCGTCGCCGAATGGATAAGGAAAGGTGCCGAGATCGTGAATGACATCTGCGTGGCTTCGCGGATTCGCGTCGATGCCGATCGCGCCGGGATATTTGTTTTGTCCACAGCCAACATCAAGAACTCTCATACGTAGTCGTGCCGCGACACCTCAGACCACTGGGTTACGATACTGACCTCACCCAACATGATTTGCTGTTAGTAGAGCTGCCAGCTCTTGCAAGTTGACGGCGTGAACCGGTTGGCCCAGGGCGCGCGAGACCTCGTCGAGCTTCGTTCCGTCAAGCATTATCGCTTCATCGCTCTTGAGCATCTGTTTTGGTATTACGACGAACTCGCCAGTCGCTCTTTCACGCGCGCGCAGAAGATCCTGGCCCGTGAGCAGACCCGCGACGGAAACGTCGCCGCCGAAGTAACCGTTCTCCAGCGACTCGACGCGGAGTCTCGTTCCGAATCGCGTATTCAACTTGTCGATCATTCGCTCGAGTTCGGGGGCGAACAGCGTTCCGGTGAATATCGTACCGGGCATCTTAGTTAAATTAGTCGCTTCGTCGCGTTCGAGTCGTCGCATGAGACGCGTGAATTCGTTTGCGAACGACCTGACCATGCCGACGCCGTCTTCGATCTGCGGATAGTCGCCGTAATGCGATTTGCCTGGGATGCGACGTCCGGCTCGCAAGTAGATCTCATCACCCAGGAGTGCGAAGTTGGTTCCGAGCTTCGCGTGTAGCTGCTTTTGAATCGCGACAACCTGATCGATCACGTCGCGACAAAACTCGGGCGTGACGCGCGTGAGTCGTGCGTCGGTGTTGTAGCGCGTCAAACCAAGCGGCACGATCGCGACGCTTGTTATTCGCGGGTACTCAGCAGCGAGATCGAAAATAGTTTTTTCCAGCACCTCGTTGTCATTGATTCCGGGACACAACACAACCTGCGCGTGCACTTCAATGCCGGCGTCGAGCAGTCGTTGAAGTTTTTTCGAGATGTCAGCTCGGGATTTGTCGATACCAAGCATGTATGCGCGAACGTCCGTGTCCGTCGCGTGCACAGAAACGTATTGTGGCGACAATCGTTGCTCAACGATCCGGCGCATTTCATCTTCTGTGATCGACGTGAGCGTGGTGTAGTTACCGTAAAGAAAAGAGAGGCGAACGTCTTCGTCCTTGATGAAGAGCGACGGTCTTGCGTCTGCGGGGTTGCCGTTGCAAAAACAGAAGATGCATTCGTTAGCACACTGGCGTGGAACGATCGCTTCGAAGCCGAGTCCGAAATCTTCGCCCTCCGCGCGCTCGAGTTCGAGCTCCCAATCCTCGCCGCTCTTCTTGCGCACCTCGAGCACAAGCTCCGTTTCGCCGGCAGTCTGAAAACGGAAATCGAGGTAGTCGCGAACGACCCGCCCGTTTACTTTGATTATCCGATCGCCGATTTCGAGATCCATTTCGGCGCCGAGACTCTCGGGCGCCACCTCACAGATTTCGACCCCTCGGCGGCGAATATTTGTGACTGCTGGTGTGACGGCAAATTCGTACATATTCGAAACGATGAACTATAGCAGACTCCGCGGTCCTCTGCGTATCTCCGCGCTCTCTGCGTCAAAGGAATGCTAACGCAGAGAGCGCGGAGATACGCAGAGGACCGCATAGAAATCAGGAAATATCCTGTTATTGGGCTTTTTGATACTCCAGCCTATGAGAAGCCCCATTTCCATCGCCCTTTTCGTGTCTCTCGTACTCGCCTCCGCTTTATGTGCGGCCGCGCAGGAAACTGAAATCTATCGCGTCGGCGTTGGCGACGTGCTCGACATTCGCTTGCTGAACTCCGCCAACAGCAAATCGACGCTGTTCACGGTCATCGGCGGCGGTGTAATTGACCTGCCCCTCGCAGGCGGTGCGGTGTCAGTTGCCGGACTCACGCCTGACGAGATTCAAACGCATATTGCCGGAGAGCTGAAAAGGCGAGCCGTCGAAGAAAACCCGAAAGTGTCGGTCGGCGTACGCCAGTATCTCAGCCATTCAGTGACGGTCACCGGTCTCGTCGTGAACTCCGGCATCCGATTCCTGCGACGCGAGACAATTCCGCTGTACGTTGTTCTGGCTGAATCACAACTGCGGAATGACGCTGGGCGCGTGGTGATAATGCGCGGCGGTTTGTCCGGACAACCTTACGACCTGAGCGATTCAGCCACCTTAAACCTCAACGTTCAACCCGGCGACGTGATCACGGTTACAAACCGGCCGCAGGAGTTCTATTACATTGCCGGACGCATCAGTTATCCCGGACAGAAGCTCTTCCAGCCCGGAATCACATTACTTCAGGCCATTCTCGCGGCCGGAGGCTCCACTCGCCAGGACAATCGCGTCGAGATCTCGCGCGAAGGCACAGACCGCCGGCTCGTGACGATTCAATACAACGTCAAGCAGATTAAGTCAGGCGCAGCGGAAGATCCCAAACTCCAACCCGGAGACCGCATCGAAATCACCCGCTGATTTTCCCTGTTAAACCTCAATTTTATTGACAATCCCCTCCCTGTTTGTTAGTTATTCAGGGCGCTGCGTGCACCCCTGACAATCCAAAGATCGATACTCGACTTCGATGAACAATAAACTTAAGCCTGCCCTGATTGGTGGCGTCGTTTTAGGCATACTGTCCGTCATACCATTCGTCAGCGCCGGCAACGTATGTTGCTGCCTCTGGGCGATTTTAGGCGGCATGCTGGCCGCGAAGCTCTACATAAACAGCTCGCCGGTACCTGCAAATGCGGGGGACGGCGCTGTCGTGGGCGCTTTGGCTGGGATCGTCGGCGCAGTGATATACGTGGTCATCGGCATTCCGGTGGGCTATGCGATGGGTCCGACGATGAGAAACCTGCTGCTTCGCCTCGTTGAAAACGCGAACCCGCAGCAGGCAGAGCTTATGCGCAGACAGTTTGAAGTCGCTGGCGATGCGATCGGCCCGCACATTATTCAAGGTTTGATCTTGGCTGTCCTGCTCTTTGTTTTCGCATTGATCGGTGGTCTTCTGGGCGTCGTGATTTTCGAAAAGCGCAAAGGCGGCGCACCGCCATCAGCTCCGATTAACGTCGGCGGGCCCGTTGGCGGAGGTCCGGGAGGATACGCCGCATAGACGCCGGCTGAATCCAATTCTTATTGTCTTATCTTATCCGGAATCTTTCAAAACTAGTCTTCAGGAGAAACTGAATGTCTCAAGAATGGACTCCCCCGCCCAGCCCGAAGCCTACTGGCGGCAGCGTTCCGAACTACCTCGTTCCGGCTATCATTTCCTTGTTCTGTTGCTTGCCGCTGGGAATCGTCGCCGTGATCTTTGCGGCGCAGGTTAATGGCAAGGTTACAGCCGGCGACACGGCCGGTGCACTCGATGCCTCGAAGAAGGCAAAGATGTTTGCCTTTATCGCGATCGGTTTGGGATTGGCCGGAACAATTTGCTACGTGCTGTTTTGGGTGATCATGGGTGTGGGCATGGGCCTGAGTAATAGCATGTAGTCTGCGCGAGCGCGCGTCGTCTTGCACACCTCCGGTCACTAAGCTTCTCAGCTAAACCGATTCATGCGCCGGGCTGATTCCGTTAGCCCGGTCGCTGCGAGCCCGTTGGAGATCTCAAAAAGATGACCAGATACTGCACAAAATGCGGAGCCGTCAATGATGATTTGGCTCAGTATTGCACGACCTGTCAGGCCCCACTCACATCTGTGAGTGACAGCGGCGGCGGATATCAACCGATGCAGTCTGTTCATCCCGGCGCGATGACCGACTGGAAAGCACTCGGCGCCGACAAGAAGATTACTGCCGGTATCTGCGCGATTCTCGTCGGCTGGCTCGGAGTACACAAGTTTATCCTCGGATACACGACTGAGGGCGTCATACAGCTCGTGCTCGGCGTTTTGACTTGTGGGCTCACAAACATTCTCAGCATCATCGAGGGTGTGATTTATCTGACCAAGTCAGACGAAGACTTCGTCAGGACCTACATCCAGAACAAGAAGGGCTGGTTCTAGTTTTCTCTGCGGCCCTCTGCGTATCTCTGCGTCCTCTGTGCTAAAGAAAGATCTAACGCAGAGGACGCAGAGATACTCAGAGGGCCGCAGAGTCTTTCAACTCATGTATCGGCGTTCGACAGTCATCGCAATTTGGTCGTTCTTAGCCGCGGGAGCTGCTTACCTGTTTGTGTTTGAGCCTGGGAAGACAGGTCTCTTTCCAATCTGCATGTTTCGGTTTTTCACCGGTTTCACGTGTCCGGGCTGTGGCACTACTCGCGCGCTGCATCAAATTGTTCATGGTCATTTTCTGACTGCCTTCACACTCAATCCGCTTTTCATGATCGCGCTGCCGTTCATGCTGTTTGCGTTTCTTCGCTACACCGTGACCGTTCTGCGCGGCGGTGTGCCGCGGCCGAATGCTTTGCCCGCTTCATACATCTACGCGATATTCTTTGTCGTGCTTTCGTTTTGGATTTTCCGTAACACGCCTTTCTATCCGTTTGTTTCGTGAGTTTCCGTTTACAGGAGGTCCCATGCGCATCAGCCTCGTCTTTCTGTTACTGATCAATTGCATGGTTGTTGCCGCACAACAGCGACCCGTTCACACGTTTTCGATCGTCGCGCGCGATCCAGACACGGGCGAGTTGGGTGTGGCGGTGCAATCACACTGGTTTTCAGTCGGACCGATTGTTCCGTGGGCTGAAGCCGGCGTCGGGGCAGTGGCGACGCAGTCGTTTGTCGATCCGAGTTATGGAAAGAACGGGCTCGAAATGATGCGCGCCGGCAAAAGCGCGCCCGACGTGTTGAAAGAATTGCTCGGAAAAGATGAAGCGAGAGAAGTCAGGCAAGTCGCGATGATCGACGCGCAGGGACGTGTTGAAGCATGGACCGGCAGGAATGATATTCAGGCAGCAGGACACATCGTCGGTAAAAATTTTTCCGTGCAGGCGAACCTGATGCTCAACGACAAGGTTTGGCCGGCGATGGCTCGCGCTTTCGAGAACACGAAAGGCGATCTCGCGGAGCGCATGCTGGCTGCACTCGATGCGGCGCAAGCGGTTGGCGGCGACATTCGCGGCCGGCAGTCAGCGGCGCTGGTCGTCGTAACCGGAAAGCCGACGGGACAGGCGTGGAAAGATCGGACTTTTGATCTGCGAGTTGACGATAGTCCGCAGCCGCTGGTAGAGCTTCGTCGCCTCGTGAAGTTACAGCGTGCGTACAATCACATGAACGCCGGCGACCTCGCAGTAGAGAAGAAAGACAACGAGGGAGCGTTGCGCGAGTATTCCGCGGCGGAGAAGTTAGTGCCTGACAGTGCGGAGATGATCTACTGGCACGCGGTCGCGCTGGTGAATATGGGCCGTGTGGATGAGTCTCTGCCGCTGTTTCGGAAGGTGTTTGCGATGGATCGAAACTGGATGACTTTGACGCCACGGCTGCCGAAGTCAGGGCTCCTGCCGGACGATCCGAAGGTGATCGAAAAGATTGTGTCTGTGGGGCCAGGAAGAAAATAGTGGTTTTCTCGCGCAAAGACGCAAAGGCGCAAAGGAAAACCCAAATCTCCCTTTGCGCCTTTGCAAGGAAACCTTTTAAGAAGCCTTGACGCCCGGCGACGTCTCGCCTTATAAGAAGAGTCACTTTTAGCCCCGTTCCTCCTCGCCCATTTATGTAATTCGACCGAGGACCCAAAAGCATGCGCACGTTGACCCCCGGCCAATGGTATCTCCGCTTCACCTGCGAGCACTGCAACGCCAAACAGATTCTATTTCCCGACCTCTCCCGAGGTGAGGCGAAGATCAAGGCGACTTACGTTGTCGAGTGTTCGAGTTGCTTTCATAAAGGCTCTTATGACGGCGACGACATCGAACGCTACCAGCATCCCTCAGAACCGAACACTTGAATTCGTCGCTTGTTGATTGGTCCTTTCAACTACCAAACACAGCCCCATGATGAAGTAAAAAATCGTCAC
>DATNCH010000328.1:0-9268 GCA_035571655.1 Pyrinomonadaceae bacterium | reverse complement strand
CGCAACGGCTCGCCGGAAGCGCGTGTGATGTTCATTGGCGAGGCACCGGGAAGAAAAGGCGCCGATCGGACGCGCGTGCCTTTCTCAGGTGACCAGTCAGGTGCGAATCTCGATCGCTTTCTGGATTCGATCAAGTTGACTCGCGAAGAAATCTTCATCACGAGCGCCGCGCTTTGTAATCCACGGTCTGAGTCTGGCGCAAACCGCCGGCCGGCACAGAAAGAACTCAAAAACTGTTCGAGCTTCCTGCGACGAACGATCGAAGTCGTCAATCCGCGCGTGATCGTGACGCTGGGTTCGGTTGCGCTCGAGGCGCTGAAGCGCATTCAATATCATGAGTTCAATTTGAAAGAGTCGGCGGCACAGATTCAGTCGTGGAACAATCGAGTGCTGGTGCCGATTTACCATCCGAGTCCGCAGGTGCTGGCGTCGCACCGGCGAGAAGCGGAGCAGTTGCAGGATTACCAGGTGGTGGCGAAGGCAGTAAGAGGATGATTGATTACGCAGCAGTTCGTGATGGTGGGGCCGGGTTGATAGATCTTTCGTCCCGTGGTCGCTTACGGGTGAGCGGCTCGGAAGCGACGATGTTTCTCAACGGGCTGATCACGAACGACATGAAAACGCTCGGCGAAAACCGCTGGATGCCGGCGGCATTCCCGACGGTGCAGGGAAGATTGATCGGTGCGGTGCGGGTCGTGCGTGAAAGGAGCGGGTTTCTTATCGACACTGATGCGGAGTCGCATGAAGCGGTTTTGAAAACAGTTTCGAGATTCACGCTCGCCGGCGATTTTCACGTTAAGGATCTGACAAGCGAAACTGCGTTCGTGTCGGTCCAGGGGAAGCGTGCGGTCGAAGTCGTTGAAAATGTGTTTGGAACGTCGTTGTCAGATTTACCGCGCGACGGTGTTTTCGAGACGCAGTGGCAAGACGCGGCGGTGACGATTATTCGCGCAACGCACACGGCTGAAGATGGTTTTGACCTTCTGATCGACTCAGCTCACGGCGCGCAACTGAGGCAAGCCCTCATCGACGCTGATGCACAGGCCGTTAGCGCGGAGATATTCGAGATCCTGCGAATCGAAGCCGGCATCGCACGTTTCGGGCGCGACATGGATGAAACGAACGTCGTCACGGAAACGAATCTCGACGACGCAGTGAGCTACACGAAAGGTTGCTACGTGGGCCAGGAGATCATTGTGCGCATAAAGCATCGCGGTCACGTGGCGAAGAAACTCACCGGGCTGCGTTTCCAAACCGCCGGCCCCGTCGAACCCGGATCAGTTATCAAATCCGCCGACGGCAAAGAGATTGGAAAACTAACGTCAACTGCGTTTTCGCCGAAGCTTGAAGCAACGATCGCGCTCGGCTACGTGCGGTACGAATATCTAAACCCAGGAACGATCGTCGTGATCGATCCCGAAATCGAGGCGACGACCGCCGAGCTTCCGTTCATACGTGGCAGTTGGTACGAGGACAATGGCTGAAGACATCGATTTCCAACAGGCGCAATTGGCCTACTCGATTATCGAGCGGTTGATCGAGCATACGCGGGTCGTTAGCGACCTGGTCGCTTTGATGGCCCAGGTGCTCGACGAAGACACAACCAAAGCCCTCACGCAAACCCCGACATGGACGGCGTATCTCGATAGCCGTCGTGCGATGGAACAAACCAGGGCTGATGTAGAGAAGTTTGCTGAGATACTGAAAGGCTTGGATCCACATTAGACAGGATTTGACCGATTTTTTCAGGATTCACACGATTAAATCCTGAAAAATCTTGTAAATCCTGTCAACGAATTACCATTATCACTTTGCGCTCGCGTCCCCCATCGAACTCGCAAAGAAAGATCCCCTGCCAGCGCCCGAGCAGCAACTTTCCATCCTGAAACGGTATCGTCACGGATGGTCCGGTCAAACTCGCCTTGATGTGTGCGTCCGAATTCTCTTCGCCGTGACGAAAGCCCATTCCGTGTTGCGGAATCAACGTGCGCAGAGCATGCAACATGTCTCTCGGCACATCCGGATCGGCGTTCTCATTGATCGTCAGACCTGCCGTCGTGTGTTGCACATAAAGCACCACCACACCTTCGCGCGCGCCTGACTCTTTCAGCTTTTCTGTGACTGCGTGGGTGAACTCAACCAGCTCTTCGCGTTGATGCGACTTTACCTTTAGAACATACATCTCAACTACCAGAGGCTTTGCGCTTCAACAACGCCCAACCGGTCGGCAAAACGGCGGCCGCGAGAGCGATCTTGATTAAGTCGCCCGGGAGGAAAGGCCAAACCGCGGTTTGGAAAGCTACATCAGGCGGAGTCGTCGTGATCACTGAAAACCACGCACCGCCGACGAAGAGAATGATCAGCGACCCGATACCCATCGCCGTCATGGCGCTCCAGTAGTTCTTGTCCCAACCGTGTTCAGCAAATGCGCCGGTGACAAACGCCGCCGCTGGAAACGCGATGAGATATCCTCCGGTTGGACCAAAGAACCGCACGATCCCTCCGCCACCACCTGAAAAAAACGGCAGACCAACCGCGCCTTCGATCAGGTAAGCGATCACGGCCGCCGCGCCCAACCGCGATCCGAGCAAAGCACCAGTCAGCAGCACTGCGAACGTCTGTCCCGTGATCGGCACTGGTCCAATCGGGATCGTGAACTGCGCGAAAGCCGCAATGAACAAACTAAAAACAATCACCAGCCCCGCGGAACGGGTCCAGTCGAGCGGCGCAAGCACCGCCTCCATTAACGTGTCTGCCTTATCATAAGTACTCATTTGTGTGCCTTATGTGCCTTTTTGTGGCTAATCTCCAGCCGCGCTCTTCACAACTTCTGTTTCCACCGGTCGCTGCTCCAGTGCCATCGAGCCAATTCGCATTCCGTGGAACGAACGCCAGACGAAGAAAACTGACACGAGGAAGAACACCGCGGCAAGTATCTGCGTCAACGTCGGGTCGCCGTTGTTGCGCGCCGTCAAACTAACCGCCAGCTCAACCGCCAGCAATCCGAACAGCGTCGTGAACTTGATCACCGGATTCATCGCCACTGACGACGTGTCTTTGAACGGATCGCCAACCGTATCGCCGACGACGGTCGCATCGTGAAGTGCAGTGCCTTTCATCTTTAGATCGACTTCGACGACTTTCTTCGCATTGTCCCACGCACCACCGGCATTCGCCATGAAGATCGCCTGGTACAGACCAAAGATCGCGATCGAGATCAAATACCCGATGAAGAAGAACGGTTCGACGAACGCGAACGCCAGCGTCGAGAAAAACACGGTCAGGAAGATATTGAACATGCCCTTCTGCGCGTACTGCGTACAGATCTGCACGACCTTCTTGCTGTCTTCGACTGACGCTTTCTCGACGCCTTCCAGCCGGATGTTTGCTTTGATGAACTCCACCGCACGATATGCACCAGTCGTAACCGCCTGAGTTGACGCGCCGGTGAACCAGTAAATAACCGCGCCGCCCGTGATCAGTCCGAGCACAAACGGAGCGTGCAAGAGCGACAAGCCTTCCGTGTTGACCCGCAAACCTTCCGTGAGCGCCATGATGATCGAGAAGATCATCGTCGTCGCACCTACCACCGCCGTTCCAATCAACACGGGTTTCGCCGTTGCTTTGAACGTGTTACCGGCGCCGTCGTTCTCTTCCAGCAGGTGCTTCGCGCGAGAGAAGTTTACGTTGACGCCGAAATCCCGCTTCACTTCGTTTTCAACGTCCGGCACCTGCTCGATCAGCGACAGCTCATAGACCGACTGCGCATTGTCTGTCACTGGTCCATACGAGTCGACGGCGATCGTCACCGGACCCATACCGAGGAAGCCAAACGCCACCAAACCGAAACCAAAAACCGGCGCGGCCACGGGATCCACCATCAACGCGCCCAAGCCCAAACCAGCCGCCGCACCGAGGTTAGTGAAGAAGTAAGCAATGGCCATCAAGCCCACGATGCTGATGCCGAGCCAGTAGGCCGAGAAATTGCCTGCAACCAGACCCGACAGGATGTTCAGCGATGGCCCACCCTCTCTCGACGACGTAACAACCTCGCTGACGTGCCGCGATTCGGTGGAGGTAAAGATCTTCACCAGCTCGGGAATGAGCGCGCCGGCGATCGTGCCGCACGAAATGATCGTCGCGAGTTTCCACCAGAGCGTCGGATTGCCACTGAGCGTAGGAATCGTCAAGTAAGAAATCGCAAAGGTGATCACGACCGATACGACTGAAGTGATCCACACGAGCGACGTCAGCGGCGCTTCGAAGTTCATCGAATTCGCATTTTTGTACCGCGCCTTCGCGATCGTGTCGTTGATGAAGTAGGACAACGCGCTGGCGATGATCATCATGACGCGCATGACGAAGATCCACACCAACAACTGCACCTGCACTGTTTGGTTTGAGACACCGAGAAGGATGAACGTGATCAGCGCGACGCCAGTGACGCCGTAGGTTTCGAAACCGTCCGCGCTTGGTCCAACCGAGTCGCCGGCGTTGTCGCCGGTGCAGTCTGCAATCACGCCGGGGTTACGCGCATCGTCTTCCTTGATCTTGAAGACGATCTTCATCAGGTCGGAACCGATGTCAGCAATCTTCGTGAAGATGCCACCCGCGATACGCAGCGCAGCCGCGCCGAGTGATTCACCGATCGCGAAACCGATGAAGCAAGGGCCCGCGTAACTTCCGGGAATGAACAGCAGGATGCAGAGCATGATCAGCAGCTCGACGCTGATCAGCATCATGCCGATGCTCATGCCGGCTTTTAACGGAATTGCGTACAGTGGAAATGGTTTGCCCTCGAGACTCGCGAATGCCGTGCGTGAATTCGCGAAGGTATTGACGCGAATGCCGAACCACGCGACGCCGTAACTTCCCGCGATACCAACCAAACTAAAAAACAGGATGATCGCCACGCGGAACGGCTCGAAACCCAGCAGCACGCCGAAGTAAAGAACGATGATCACCGCGATAAACGCTTCGAGAATTAGAATGAACTTGCCCTGCGTCGTGAGATACGTCTTGCAGGTGGTGTAGATCAGTTCCGAGATCTCGCGCATCGCGCGGTGCACCGGCATCTTCTTCAGGTTCATGTAGATCGCAAGACCGAAGCCGAGGCCCAGAACGCAGACCGCGATGCCAAACAAAAGCAAATTGTGACCGCTAATCCCGTTAAAGAAGGGCACCCGCGTCAGGTCCGGAAGCTCGAGGTTTGCTTCGCCCCCGGGACGATGCTGCGCATAAGTTGGGACGGCGAAGGCCAGGGTCGCGAGGGCGGCGCTCAGACAAATTGCGACACGCCGAAGTACGTTTTCCACCATTGAAATCCTTTCCGATTCTTCTAGAAGATGGCGAGTTAATCTAACGAAAGTGCGTATTATCCACAGATTACACAGATTTTTCAAAGAGGGGCTCTTGAAGCTGTGTGATTTGGGGGCCCTTTCGCGTTCCCAGCCAGCGACGGATGGAGTCGAGCATGATCACAACCGCGGCAAACATGATGATTGCGGTCAGGCTCGTGTTGATGATGCCCTGAAGCGAAGTTTCCGGTTTTTGCGCCAGCGGCCAGAAAATGTCGGTGATTGATTCGAATCCGGCGACGAGCGTCGTGGTGCTCACAAAAACGAGCGGCAAGAGCGTCACCCACGCATATTTGGCCTTGCCGGAGTTGATCACAATCGTGGTCGCGACGCACAAAGCGACAGCGGCCAGCAGTTGATTGGCGATGCCAAACATCGGCCAGATCGTCGAGATCGAGCCTGACCAGATGAACGCCGCCCAGGCTGCGACAACCAGCAGAGACGTAACCACGGAACCGGGGAGCCAGTTTGGCTCTTCGAGCTTCTTGTAGAACCGCCCGCCAAACTCGCCTACGAGGAATCTCGCGACGCGCGTTCCCGTGTCGATCGTCGTGAGGATAAACAGCGCTTCAAACATGATCGCGAAGTGATACCAGTACTTCATAAAACCGCCGAAGCCTGGTATGCCTGAGAAAATCTTCGCGATGCCGAGTGCGAGCGTGACGGCGCCACCAGTGCGGCCACGCAGGTTTTTCTCGCCTGATTCCTGTTCGAGTCGATCGATCTCCTGCGGTTTGAGGTTGAAACCTTCGGCAGTGTGCGTATCGACCAGTTGCACGTATGCTGACTTCTGAGCCTCCGTGCGCTGTGCCGTGTTGATGGCGAAATAGTCGCCCGGGAACAACGACGACGCCGCAATGAGAGCTACGACGCCAACGACGCCTTCCATCAACATGCCGCCGTAACCGATGATGCGCGTGTCAGTCTCTTTGGCGATCATCTTCGGCGTTGTGCCCGAAGAGACGAGCGCGTGAAAACCGGAGATGGCGCCGCAAGCAATCGTGATAAAGACGAAGGGATAGAGCTTCCCGGGAATCACGGGTCCACCGCCGGCAGTGAACGGAGTGAACGCGGGCATGTTGAGATGTGGAGCGACGATAATCACTCCGAGAATCAAAAACGCGATCGTTCCGATTTTCAAATACGACGACAGATAATCGCGCGGGCAGAGCAACATCCACACGGGCAGCACGGAAGCTATGAAACCGTACGCGGCCATGATCACGATTAGGCTGTTTCGCGAAAGCGTGAACGTCTGAGCGAAGGATGAGTCGGCGATTCTACCGCCCAGCCAGACGGCAAACAGCAGTCCGACAATTCCGATGATGCTCGCTTCTGCGATTTTTCCTTTGCGGAAGCGATACATGTACAAACCCATCAGAAGCGCGAGCGGGATCGTGAAGCCGACGGTGAACGTTCCCCACGGCGACTCGGCGAGCGCGTTGACGACAACCAGGCCGAGACCCGCGAGTGCAATCACGACGATAAACAGAATCGCGATGCCGGCGACGAGTCCGGAGAGTGGACTGATCTCGGTGCGCGCCATCTCAGCGAGTGACTTGCCTTTGCGCCGCACGCTGCCCGCCATGATCATGAAGTCGTGTACGGCGCCGCCGAGACAAACGCCGATGACCAGCCATAACAGTCCTGGTAAAAAGCCGAACTGCGCGGCGAGTACCGGTCCAATCAACGGTCCCGCGCCGGAGATCGCTGCGAAGTGATGACCGAATAACACCCATTTGTTCGTCGGATAGTAGTTGTGGCCGTCGTACATGGTCTGCGACGGCACCGGGCGCGAATCGTCAAGGGCCAGGACTTTCGCGGCGATGAAGGCGGAGTAATAGCGATACGAGATCGCGATCACGCAAAGTGCACCGATAATGATTGGAAGCGCGCTCATCTTTTAGACAGGTTAGACAGGATTATCGAGATTTTCTCATGATTTACATATTCATGTTAATCCTGAAAAAAATCGTGTAAATCCTGTCAAACTTCTTCTTTCTTCTGCGTGCCGATGGCGATGCCGATCGCGCCACCGAGCAGGCCGCCGATGATGATCAGCAGTCCGTACAAAGTCTGATCATGCTTCTCCGCGCTCGCATTGAACGCCTCGGAAAAAAGTTCTCGCGGCGCGACGTCGTGCGGAATCACGAAGAGTCCCACCGCCACCAGCATGAAACAGATCGCCGCGAACTTCAGCCCCACGGGCGTGAGCGACGGCCGCCCCAATTTCTGCCCGACGGCGCTGCGCGTGTATCCATACGAAAGATAGACTGCCAGACCCAGCATTAGCCAGCCGACAAACCGCCAGTACGAACCTTCCGGCAGGAAATAGATCAGCAACGCACACGATACCGCGCCTAATCCCGGCAATAAGTACGGCCCCAACGGAACTCTGAACGGCCTCGGTCGCGCAGGATCCTTGTGCCGCAAAACCATCACGCCGACACAGACGAGAACAAACGCGAAGAGAGTGCCGATGTTAGTCAAACTCACCATCTCATCGACAGTCGCAAACGCCGCGATGCCGCCAACAGCAACGCCCGTCAGAATCGTCGTGACGTGTGGCGTCTTGAAACGCGGATGCACACTCGCGAACACCGAGGGCAGCAGTCCATCGCGAGCCATCGAAAAGAAGATGCGCGGCTGACCGAGTTGAAACACGAGCAGCACCGCCGTGTGTGCGACGACAGATCCGAAAGCGATGACCGTGTTTTGCCACAACGCCTGTGGCGCAACGCTTTCGAGCGCCATCGTGAGCGACTCACCTCGCTGCGCGGAGGTCCAACCCACAAGCGTCTTCCACGGCACCATTCCCGTGAACACAGCAGCGACCGCGATGTAAAGAATCGTGCAAATGATTAGCGAAGCAATGATCCCAACGGGGAGATCTCTGGAGGGGTTCTTAGTCTCTTCCGCGACGGTGCTCACGGCGTCGAAGCCGATATAAGCAAAGAAGACGACTGCTGCTCCAGTCAGTGTTCCCATCCATCCCTGAGGCTGGAACGGTTTCCAATGCTCCGTCATTTGTGCGGGCGAAACGTAGTAAAGCGCGAGACCGATGAAGAACAGCAGCACGAGAATCTTGATGAGCACCATGATCGCGTTGAAGGCCGACGACTCTCTAATGCCCCAAACCAGCACGATCGTGATGAGCGCAACAATTCCAAACGCAAGAATGTTGAAAACTATCGGCACGCCACCGATATGAGGCGCGGCGGCGAGTGTTTCCGGAGTCGCGGTGCGATAGTTCGACGTCAACCAATCGGGAATGTGAATCCCCAGATTGCGCATCAGTCGATTAAAAAACTCGGCCCAGCTAATCGCGACGGCCACGTTGCCGATCGCGTATTCGATGATCAAGTCCCAACCGATGATCCAGGCGACGAGCTCGCCGAGCGTCGCGTATGAATAGGTGTAAGCCGAACCTGAGATCGGAACCATCGACGCGAGTTCGGCGTAACAGAGCGCAGTGAAACCACAAACGACGCCCGTAATGACGAACGAGAGCATGAGCGATGGACCCGCGCCGGCGCGTTCGGGTGTGCCGGCGGCAGCGGTGCCGACAGTGGCGAAGATTCCGGCGCCGATGATTGCTCCAATGCCGATGAGCGTGACGCTGAAGGCGGTGAGCGTGCGCCTCAGCGATATTTGCGGCCCGCCAACGCTAGCGAGAATTTCGTCAAGACTCTTGGTACGAAAAATTCCTTGAAGCAAGGTGTTCGCCTCCGGGAGTTAATTTTCGATTACTCTGACTTGCAGTTGGGAAAGCTTGCGGAGTTTGGCATGGATTTCCGAGTCTTGTAAATCCTTAAGACCAGTTTGACACGAATTTACAGGATGCGGGGCTGATGGTAGTGTTCGGGTAATGTTTCCCTTTAGAAACATTCTCTTCCCAACCGATTTCTCTG
>DATNCH010000327.1:0-9207 GCA_035571655.1 Pyrinomonadaceae bacterium | reverse complement strand
CGGCAGTTTGCGCGTGCTCGTGGTTGTGCGCGGGCGTGGGCGTTTGCTTCGCTGCAGTGTTGGATTTGTCGGTTCGGGCTGAATTAACGACTAGCAGCGCCACGGCCGCGAGTATTGCAATACCGCCGAATAGTAACCAGTTCTTCTTCTTCATAAAAATTGCTCCTTAAATTTTGGGGAGGCATGTCGTCAAAGTCTACTCTCGCTCTGAAATCTTTGTCGAGACAACTGCCTTAAAAAGTCGAAAGTCATTGTTGGATATGGCCAGTACCGTAACGCGGCAGCGTCGGGTCGTACGTGAGCCTGATCCACCGCTGACCTGTATCGCAGCAGAATCGTAATTAAAACCCAGTACTTCTGTAACGGGTGAATTGTTAGCTTAAGTCATCGGGAGAAACGTAAAACATGAGTATCGATAAAAACAAAATTAAAACCCAGGACGAAGTAAACGAACCCGCGCCAATGGATCAAGCCGAGCAACGTGTAGAACGCGAGATGAAGGAACTGGAAGATAAAGCCAAGAGAGATGTGGCTGAGGGACTGAACAAGCAGGGCGACCCTCAGAACGAGGGGGATTAACCCTTTTCGACCAGCGCTTCCTCGAGCGCTTGCTTTAATTGTGGCGGCGTCGATTGCGGATTGAAACCGATAAACCGTTTCAAGATGCGTCCGTCCCGCGCGATGATGAAACTCTGCGGAATAGACGTGCGGCCCTGCATCAGTGTCAGGGCCACTTCGCGCGTCGCCCATCCTATCTGGTAATCCACGTTGTAAGTGCGCACGAAATTCGCCACGCTTTGCGCGGAAGCATCCGGGTCTTCAGTGGAGAGTCCAATCATTTCCACTCCGCGGCCCTGATACTCCTTGTAAAGTTTTACGAGCTCGGGAGTTTCCGATCGGCATGGTCCACACCAGGTGGCCCACAAGTTGACGAGCAAAACTTTGCCGGAATGATCGGCAAGCTTGATCGGTGGTCCACTCGCTGCCTTGTTTTCGGCGTCAAGGACGAGTCGCGGCAACGTGGCCAACGGTCCATTAGCGCCATTCGGATTGCGTTTTACAGTAACCTCGGCCGGCGGATCGTTTGAATTACAACTGGACACACCAAACGCTGCGATTAGCCCAAGCACCACGACCGTGGCCGCCAACCGGAGCGGTGTCCAAAACTTCACTTCGCTAAGTACTTTTTTTGCCATGTCGAAAATTACTGCTTTTTACCAAACCTGAACGACTGGAGTATAACCGGAGCCTCGCCTCTTTCCCCTACATCTTCCACAGATGACAGTTCCGGCGCAAGGGACGTCGTGAGCATTGTCAGGGTTGCGCCGGCCGTATCTCCTTCGTGCCCGGTCGGAACGAAAATCACGCGGCCCCATAACTGAAGGTCACCGCGGTCAGTGTTCTTCGCAAGGCCCTGCCAACGGAACTCATAAGCTTCCATCGAGTTTACCTTGGTTGGACCTTCCGACACCTTCTGGTATTCAGGAAAAATCTTCGCCAGCGCGTCGCTGAATTCCTTGACTCGCCGCGGATAATCCGGCATATCCCCGACAAACGTGCCCGTGCTCGTGTACCAGCCTACCGCAAAATTCTCCTGAGTAAAATCCGGCGGCAGCGTCTTGTCAACCTTTACGAAGTTAGTGGCGCCCGGTACTCCCGATTTCGGATCGCGGACCCATGACTTCGGGTAATAAAACGAGAAATCGAAATAATGTTCCGCCAACTTGCCGTCGAGGTTGGTGTTTGAATTGACGAACTGTACCGCGTCTGCCGGCGGTTGAAAAGTGTCTTCGGGTGTTGGCGACGGAGCCTCGACGGAAGCGGCCGGAGTTGGAGTGCTGATGTTTACGTTCGCCGGTGGCCGCTCGATGTTGCGCTGGGCCATCTCGTCTAAACGAGGTTTGACGACAAAGAAGAACGCTGCTGCGAGCACGCCGGCGCCGATAAGGAGAAATAAGAGAATACCCGCGATGATGTACGGGGTTTTTGATTTTTTCTTCGCCGCAGGCGCAGGTAACGGAGCCGAAGGCGCAGACACTGCTGCTGCTGGTGCAGGAGCCGGCGCTGGCGGCTGAACGGGCGGCGGTGGCGGTGGTGGTACTTCTGCTGTCGTCGATCCTAAATCGACTGGCGGTGGTGGCGGCGGCGGCGCAGGGGGTGGAACGGTTGCCGGCGGCGTCGTTGCCGGCGGTTTCGCGATGTCCGCTGTGTTTGGTCCGGTTGGACCAGTCGTGCGTGGCAGTGCAACCGTAGCGGGATAGTTCTCGATGATTGTTGCGTTCGGATCCGGAAGGTCGCGGCTGGTGGGTCGTTCCGCGGTCGCATTCAAATCCATTGACGTGGCACGGATCGTCGCATTCGGATCGAACGTTTGCGGTGCTATCAGCAAGCCACCGTCAAACGTACAAAACTTCTGACCTTCATCCGGAAACGTACGATTACACTTGGGGCAACTCTTCATACACGCGGACCTCTTTTACCGGGAATCAGATTCGATTTGGACACTCAGTTCTGACGAGCTTTCGCGAGCTTCTGGGCAGCGCCGCTATTATTCGGGTCAAGTTCGACCGCTCGTTGATAAGCGCGAACAGCTTTGTCTTTCTGGTTGGATTTAAGGTAACCGTCGCCGACGCCTTCAAAGCCATAAAGCCCGGCGAGCTGTTTTTTCTCGCCCGTGCCTGCAAACGCGGAAGCACGTTCGTAAGTGGCTTCGGCATCGCCGAACCGATCCATGCCGAGGTACGCACGCGCCAGTAGATTGAATGGCTGAAATGCACGCGAGCTGACTTCTGTGGCCGATTTCAAATAGGGTTCGGCTTCCTGGAACCTGCGGTAGACGATCAACAGACGGCCCATCAACAAGAGCGACGTCGGGTTCTGCGGATCGAGCGCGAGTGCACTCTTCAACACCGGCTCTGACTGCGGCCACAACTGCTCGCTCTGAAGCGACTCGGCGATCAGGTTGAGCGTCGCCGGATCTTTCGCGAGTTCGATCGCTTTCTGGTACAGCGGTGCGGCCTCGGCCGGCTTGCCAATTCGATTGAGCACACGAGCGAGGTGTGCGTATGCAGCAGCAAACTGCGGATCCAATTCGATCGCGCGGCGGTACGAATGTTCCGTTTCACTGTTTGCCAGCCCACGCGATTGTAGCGCGACTCCGAGCCGATCCCAGCCGATAGCATTCTTCGGGTCGATCTGAACCGAGCGACGCGCAAATGTCTCCGCGTCGGCGAGGCGCTTCGCATTGTCGCCGTCCACACGAGGTTGAACCAGCACAACACTCAAGGCGACGTAAGCGTCCGCGTCTGTCGGGGCCCACGTCACTGAATTCCGGTAAGCTGCTTCCGCGTCGTCCCAACGTTGCTGATCGGAGTAAACGTTACCCAGGCCGTAAGCTGCGCGCGCGTCGCGTGGTTTGAGTTTGAGAACTTCCTTGTACGCGTCTTCAGCTTCGGCAAACTTTCGCCCGTCACGAGCGGCATTTCCTTTGTCGAGGAGGTCTTCGACGCGTTCGGCGACGGCGGCGGAGGCCTTGGGGCGGGTGGTGTTAGCGGCGCGGCCGGTTGGTTTCACACCTGGGGTGGGTTTGGTTGCGTTCTTCTTGGTCTCTGGATTTTTGGCTCTGAAAATTCCTGCGCCGCCGCCCACATCGGCGCCTACGTCCTGGGCAAACACCAGCGCGAAAGAAGCTAAAGTCAACCCAAGCGCGGCGAAAGTCAAAAAAACTGCGCGCAGTATTGCGTTAGTTCGCATCATTACTCTCCCTGCCGTCATTGCCGATTGATGTATCAACACAAGAATTTATGGATCACTGAAGAATTACTACGACGGATTGTAGATCAGGTTGGCCCGATGATCTAAACGCCGAAGGCGTTCGCTAACTCCAGATGTGCGGTATTAACCCTTTCAGGGTTGAAAAAGAACGGGTTTGGTTTACCCAGGGTTGAAGCAACCCTGGGCTGAAATTAGCCAACGCCTTCGGCGTTTACGAATCTTGCCTCAAAAGTCGATAGTCATTGTTGGATACGGTCAGTACCGTAACGCGGTAGCGTCGGGTCGTACTACGACGGATTGTAGCTCAGCTTGGCCCGATGATCTAAAACGCCGAAGGCGTTCGCTAAACTCCAGCCCGGGGATCCGAACATTGATCTAAACGCCGAAGGTGTTCGCTAATTCCAGCCCAGGGTTGGAGCGCAGCGACAACCCTGGGATCCGAACATTAAATAGCCATTAAACCCTGAAAGGGTTTAGGGATGTGCGGTATTAACCCTTTCAGGGTTGAAAAGAACGGGTTTGGTTTACCCAGGGTTGAAGCAACCCTGGGCTGAAATTAGCCAACGCCTTCGGCGTTACGAATCTTGCCTCAAAAGTCGATAGTCATTGCTGGGCTGAAATTAGCCAACGCCTTCGGCGTTTACGAATCTTGCCTCAAAAGTCGCTTTGGTGTTACGGGCCGCTGCGGACGAGCCGGAATCCCAGGAGCGTCGTTTTGGTCGAGGGGGGAACGAATTCACGCAAACAAGAAGACACCGGCGGCGCATCGGCCTGCGTTGGATCGCTAACGTAACACCCGCCTCGAATCGTAACCCAATCCTGCATTGTTCGCGGCACTACTGCCGTATTACCCGGATATACCGAGGCTCTCGACGAGGTCCACTCCCACGCGTTTCCTATCAAATCAGAAACACCCCAACGGTTCTTACCATCCGGACGAGAACCAACGGCGGCGGGCGTCGCGTCCCGCAGCACAGCCGCGTTCTCTTTCCACGCCGGCCCCCAGGGATACAGGTCGTTCCTGTCACCGTTCCTCGCCGCATACTCCCATTCCTCTTCAGTCGGCAAACGATAACTGGCGTTGTAGCGCTTGGACCGCCACCCCGCAAACGCGTTTGCATCTTCGAATGAGACGTTGACCACAGGCCATAGCTCTTGCCCAAACGGCGGCCTGGTTCCGATCCAGTGTGCCGGCGGTGCGTGGCTCGTGGCTTTTACAAACTCCGCGTATTCGGTGTTAGTAACTTCTGTGCGGTCCATGTAGAACGGTTCAACCGTAACCGCGTGTGCCGGCGTCTCCTGGCGTGGACCACCATTGCGTCCCATCAGAAACGTCCCGCCAACGATCGCCATCAACTCCGGTGTAGCCACTGGAGAAGGTGCAGGTGAAGGCGCCGGCGGTGCACCAGACGAACGCTCGGAACGAAGCATTATGTAAGCGCCGATGCCCACTCCTGCCAACACGAATACCATCACGGCTGCGCCGATCAGCAGGAGAGGCGGAGCTTTGCGCTTCGGCGCAAAGTCCACGATCATTTTAGCTGGACCACCCGGCTGCGCGGCATAACCCCTCGCGGCAACATCGGGTGAAGTCCCGCCTCCCTGCATGCGCGTTGCTTCAGGATCAAGACCGGGCGGCATGCTGCCGGAAAGTCGCTCGAGTCGATCTTCGAGTTCCTTCGCCTGTGCCGCCATGCGCTCGAGTTTGTCCTGTTGCTCTTTTTCCCGACGCTCTCGCTCCTGGTCCACGTGCAACGGCACAGTCGGACGTGCTGATTTTTGGACGTCCTTGTCTAGCGCGGCGTCGCTGACGCCGACGATCGAGTCGCGGGCAAGGTTAACGTTCGTGTCGTTCGCCTTCGGTGACTGCGCCGACGTCGTTGAAAAGTCAGGAGCCTTGCTGATTGGTGGCGGGATCGAGGCGACAGTCTGGTTCGGATCCATCACCACCGTCTCACGCAATCCAGCCGCCGCAACCGGCGCCGAGTTCAATGCCGCGTGAAGATCTCGCAGGAAACTCGGGATCGAATCGATTCGCGCTCCAACCTCCTTCTCGAGTGCATGACGCACAACCGCCTCGATTGTTGGTGGTACCGAAACTCCCTTTGAATGAAAACTCGGCGGCGACAGCGTGAGGTGCTTCTTCATGATCGACGGGATCGACGATCCTTTAAAAGGAACCTCGCCGGAAAGCATCTGGTAGAGAATCACTCCGAGACTGTAGATGTCAGCGCGCGCATCGGGCTCTTCATCCGACCACTGTTCCGGGGCCATGTAAAAAGGTGAACCCATCAACCCGCTCGTTTGCGCCTGCACAAACGAACCGAGCAACTCGCCTGACTTGATCTTCGCCAAACCGAAGTCGAGGATCTTGACGCCTTCCGCAACCGGCACGTCGTCCTGGACCATGATGTTCAACGGCTTCAGATCGCGATGCACGATGTTTTGTCGATGGGCGGCGCCGACGCCTGCCGCGATCGCGCTGATGAACTCCCACGCACGTTGCGGCGGCATCGCACCCTCGCTGGTGAGTATGTCCTGAAGCGATCGCCCTTTCACGAATTCCATGACGAGAAAGGGCATCGTGCTGCGCACTACGCCGAAGTCGGTAACGGCAATGATGTTTGGGTGACGAATCGCTGCGGCTGCGAGTGCTTCCTGGCGAAAGCGCGTGGTCAGCATCGGATCGTTGCCGACAAGATCCGGCAAGATCACTTTGATGGCGTGCTTGGTTTTGAGAAAGATGTGTCGCGCTTCAAAAACCACGCCCATGCCACCTTGTCCGAGACGACGTTCGAGCAGGTAGCGGGCGTCGAGCGTAGGTTCGCCCAAAAGGGACGGCGTAGTCTCATCACCATCCTGAGGACAGTGATTGATTTCGTCGGGGTAGCAGCGCCTACAGACTGGACACTCTTTCATTTATTCTGAGACCACGGATACACAGATTACCACGGATTTCTCTGTGGTCCTCTGCGTATCTCTGCGATCTCTGCGTTAAAAGGGCGAATTGACGCAGAGATCGCAGAGGTACGCAGAGGGCCGCAGAGGTCAGCGAATGACCACATTTACGAGGCGACGCGGGACGATGATCACCTTCACTAACTCGTGACCATCGATGAGAGCCCGCACGCGTTCGTCGGCGAGTGCGGAAGAACGCAGCTCTTCCTCAGAAACATCCGGCGACGTAATCACGCGCGAACGGAGTTTTCCGTTAACCTGGATCGGTATTTCCAACTCTTCCCGCCGGGCCAGCTCCGGATCGGCGACGGGCCACCGTCGTACTTCCTTGAGCAAACCTCCGCTGTGTCCCAGCCCTTCCCACATTTCCTCTGCGGCATGCGGCGTAAAGGGCGCGAGCATGATCACCAGCGACTCGAGCGCTTCGCGAACGGCAAAAACATCCGCCTCCGAAGCCCTCGACGGATCGGCGTTGAAGTCTGACAGTTCATTGAACAACTCCATCAACGCAGCCACACTCGTGTTCAAGTGCAACTGTTCGAAGTCGCTCGTGATCTTGGCGATGGTCTGGTGCGTCTTTCTCCTTAATGCACGTGCCTCTGGTCCAAACTCGCTCGCTGAGCCATCGGAGTTCGACAGACGCTCTCGCCACTTCCAAACCATCGTGTACACACGTCTCAAAAATCGAACCGCACCTTCGATTCCACTTTCAGACCAGCGCAACTCGTTTTCGACCGGCGCGGCAAACAACACGAACAGCCGCGTGGCATCGGCGCCGAATGCCGTAATCATCTCGTCAGGATCGACGCCGTTGCCGAGACTCTTCGACATCGCCTTCCATTCGTCCGTCCCCTCGACGCGATTCGTCACCATGCCCTGCGTCAACAACCGCTTCACGGGTTCGTCGAAGTTGACCAGACCGATGTCGCGCATGAACTTGGTCCAGAACCGCGTGTAGATCAAGTGCATCACCGCATGTGAATCGCCGCCGATGTATTGGTCCACCGGTGTCCACTGTGCCGCGATTTCCTTGTCGAAGGCTTCATTATCGTTGCGCGGATCGAGGTAGCGGAAGAAGTACCACGATGAATCCACAAACGTGTCCATCGTGTCGGTTTCACGCCGTGCTGGACCATGACACTTCGGACATGTCGTGTTTACAAACTCCGGCACGCCCGCCAACGGCGACTCGCCGGTTCCGGTGAATTGCGCCTTGTCGGGTAACACCACGGGAAGCTGTTCGTACGGCACCGGCACCATCCCACACTTGTCGCAATAGATCACAGGCACCGGCGCACCCCAGAACCGCTGGCGCGACACCCCCCAATCGCGGATGCGATACGTCACCGCGGGCAGGCCGATTCTGTGCTGCCTGGCGTAATCACCCATTTCTGCGATCGCAACCTCAGAAAGTTTTCCACCCCATTCGCCGCTATTGATCAAAACACCGTAATCCGTGAACGCGTGTTTCATCTCAGCCGATGCATCGCCGCCGGTGGTCGGCATCGGTTCAGCCGTCATTTGCTCGTGACTCACCGGAGCAATCACCTGGCGTATCGGCAGCGAGTACTTCTGCGCAAACTCGAAGTCGCGCTCGTCGTGTGCGGGCACACTCATTACCGCGCCGGTGCCATATTCCATCAGCACATAATTCGCCACCCACACGGGCACACTCTCGCCGCTGAAGGGATTGATGGCGAGTAAACCCGTGTTCACTCCTTCCTTTTCTTCTTCGCCGATGTCGCGACCAGCCGCTCGCTGGGTTTTTACTTTTTCCGCTAACGCTTCAATGTCGCTCTTCAGTGCGGACCCTTCCGGCAATTTGGACAGCAGCGGGTGCTCGGGTGACAACACGATAGCCGTCGCGCCAAAGATAGTGTCGATGCGAGTTGTGAACACACGCACGTCCTCGTCGCTGTCCTTTATGTGGAAATCGACGAGGGCACCTTCGCTGCGACCGACCCAGTCGCTCTGTCGCTTCAGAACTTTGTCGGGCCAGCCTGCTTCGATCTGCTTGATATCGGCGACGAGCTGTTCTGCGTAATTTGTGATTCGCAAAAACCACTGTTCGAGATCTCGTTTCTCGACCGTCGTACCGCAGCGCCAGCAGACGCCGCCCGACGACTGTTCATTCGACAGCACGGTTTCTTCTTTCGGACACCAGTTGACCTGCGAGGCCTTTTTATATGCGAGGCCGCGGTCGAGCATCTTCAGGAAGAACCATTGATCCCACTTGTAGTAGTCAGGCCGGTGCGCGGCGATTTCGCGTGACCAGTCGTAACTGAGGCCGAGACGCTTAAACTGCCCGCGCATGTGCACGATGTTCTCTTCGGTCCAGTCACGCGGATTGATACCGCGCTTGATCGCAGCCTGTTCCGCAGGTTGGCCGAAGCTGTCCCAGCCGATGGGATGCATTACGTTGAAGCCCTGGAGGCGTTTGAACCATGCGAGCGCGTCGCCGATGGAGTAGTTGCG
>DATNCH010000326.1:0-10636 GCA_035571655.1 Pyrinomonadaceae bacterium | reverse complement strand
CGTTGCTTACACGGCGCGGGCGATAAACCAGGCTTTGGGAGGAGCTTGGTTTTACGTGGTCTGAGGCCGATGATGTGCGCGGTGATTAGCTGCCCCTTCTGGGCGGGGTGGCTTAATAAAATCACCGCGCACACCCCAGCTAAACCAATCAAATCAAAAATCTGTGAAATCTGTGTACGGTTTTTGGCCGTCTTCAGCCGTCCACGAAGTCGACCTGCACCGGGTGCGGGATGATCTGCCTCTTGAACCCTTCGTCCAGTAATAGCCGAACCGCCTCCCGGCCCCGTTCCGTGTAGTCCAGGGTCAGATCGTTCACCCACATCGCTACGAACCGGTCCGCAAGCTCCGGCTCCATGTCTCTCGCAAACTGCATAGCGTACTGAAGCGCATCGTCGCGATGCGTCAGCGAGTAATTGATACTCTCGCGCAACAGTTGTGAAACCTCCCGGATACGGTCGGCGCCGAGGTCGCGGCGGATGGCGTTCCCGCCCATCGGCAGCGGCAGACCGTGTTTTTCGTGCCACCACTCGCCAAGATCGAGAACCTTATATAGACCCTTTTGTTGGTAAAACAGTTGGCCTTCGTGAATCAACAATCCCGCATCACAGCGACCTTCCTGCACCGCGTCGATGATCTTGTCGAACGGCACGACCTCATACCTGAAGTCAGAATTGAAGATCCGGAGCGCAAGGAACGCGCTCGTCAACTTTCCCGGAATCGCGATCTTCAGGTTCGGGATGTCTTCCGGCGTGGCGGGCTCACGCGAGACGACGATTGGACCATAGTTGTCGCCGATCGAAGCGCCATGCGGGAGTAATGCATACTTGTCGTGGATGTATGCGTAAGCGTGAAAGCTGATGGCTGTGACGTCGTACGTACCGCGCATCGCTTCCTCGTTCAACGTCTGGATGTCTTTCAGCAGGTGCTGGAAGTTCAGATCGCCGGTGTCAAGCTTATTCGTCGCCAGACCATAGAACATGAATGCGTCGTCGGAGTCTGGTGAATGTGCGAGTGTGATGGTTTCAGACATAGGCCACAAAAAAGCACAAAAAATAACAAATGAAAAATCTTAAATGACCGACGATAAATCTCTTTCGACGCGGTTGTAGACCGTGTCACGTTCAACGGCTTCGAATCCGGCCTCTTCAATTAGCCCGATGAGCTCGGGTTTACTCATCTTCACTTCGTTGTTTGCTTCCACGGAGTAGCTGGTCGTCAGCTCGCCGCCATCCGTGATCGTGCCGTCGATATCGTTCGCGCCGTAGTGCAACGCGACTTGCGCGAGACGCTTGCCAAGCATCACCCAGTAAGCCTTGATGTGATCGAAGTTATCGAGCATCAGGCGTGCGACGGCCATCGTCTTTAAAGAGTCGACACCGGATGGACCGGGCAAATGCGCCAGTTGCGTGTCAGGCGGATAGAACGCCAGTGGTATGAAGCACTGAAAACCCTCTGACTTGTCCTGCTGCTCGCGCAGCTTCACGAAGTGGTCCACGCGGTCTTCTATCGACTCGATATGCCCGTAGAGCATCGTCGCATTCGTCTTCAACCCGGCGGCGTGAATTTTTCCCTGTAGTTCCAACCAGCGTTCCGCATTGCACTTGTGAGCGCAAATCATCGAGCGCGTTGGTTCGCGGAAGATCTCCGCACCGCCGCCCGGACACGAATCGAGCCCGGCTTCAATCAGCTTTTGAATGACCTCTTCATCCGGCATCTTGTAGAAGTGCGCGAAGTGGTCAAACTCCACCATCGTAAACGCCTTCAGATGCAGTTGCGGATACTGTCTCTTCAACGAGGCGAGCAAATCGGTAAAGTAACTGAAAGGAAGTTTCGTATTTAATCCACCCGTGATATGCAACTCGGTTGCGCCTTCAGCAACCGCGCGGGCGGCAACTTTCAAACTGTCGTCGATATTGTGCGTGTACGCATCAGGCTGCCTGGGTGTGCGGAAGAAACCGCAGAACTTGCAATCGGCGTAACAGATGTTTGTCGGGTTGAGATGGCGATTGACGTTGAAATACGTCGTGCGACCGTGGCGACGCCGTCTCTCGAGATCGGCGAGTTTGCCGAGCGCCGGAAGATCAGTCGTCGCGTAGAGCGCTACGCCGTCTGCAACCGAGAGCCGTTCGCCGGCGGCGACGCGCGTCGCTATCTCATTTAATTTTTCGTCATGTGAAAAAGTCATTTGAATACTCTTCGATTATCGATGAAGGAAAACCGCGCTGCCGAAGGTCACCAGCAGTATGACGCTCACGAACGCGTTAGTGGTAAAGAACGCTGCATTCAAGCGACTGAGATCGTCAGCGCGAACCAGCCGGTGCTGGTAAACGAGCAGTGCGCCAGTGGCAACCACTCCCGCAAATGCGATTGGTCCAAGTCCAGTGATCACAAACAGCCAGACCAGCGCGAGAAACGCGCCGGCGTGAAGCGCACGTGATATCCAAAGCGCGCGGCCGATGCCGGCGCGAGCAGGGATCGACCGCAAACCCTCGCGGCGATCGAAATCGTAATCCTGGCAAGCGTAAAGCACGTCGAAGCCAGCGGTCCACAAAAGGACCATCAGCGACAACAGTAACGGCACAGCGCTTCCAATCTCACCGCGCACGGCGATCCAAGCGCCTGTCGGAGCAATTGCAAGACAAGCTCCAAGTACCAGATGCGAGAATTGCGTCCAGCGCTTTGTGAAAGAGTAAAGCAGAACACACCCGAGGGCTACCGGTGACAGCAGCAGCGTCAGACGGTTCAGCATTGCAGCCGCGACGAGAAACAGCGCCGCCGAAACCACCGTAAACGCCCAAACAAAACCGACTGACAACAAACCCACCGGCAGCGCTCTCGACGAAGTGCGCGGATTTCGCGCGTCAAAGTTCCGGTCGGCGATGCGATTGAAAGCCATCGCCGCGGACCGCGCTCCGACCATCGCTACGACGATCCACAAAACCTGCCAAGCCGTCGGAAGCCCATTTGCCGCGAGCACCGCGCCCAGAAACGCGAACGGGAGCGCAAACAGCGTGTGCTCGATCTTGATCATTTCCAGCGTTAGGCGGGTGTTTTTGAGTACGGTCGACACGGTGGGTGCAATCCTACTAAGCCATAAAAAGCTTCACAAGTGACAAACGATAATTTCTTCACAAACGATCACTTTATCTGGTTCTGCTAATGTGCTTTGTGTGGCTTTTTGTGGCATGCTGCACGTAATGGATCTAAACGAACTGGCGAGACTTTTAGACGCCTACAAGACTGGCGAACTGCAAACCAGCGAGGCTGTCGACCGCATCAAGAACCTGCATTTTGAAGATATCGGGTTTGCGCGTGTGGATCATTCGCGCGCCGTTCGGCAGGGCTTTCCCGAAGTTGTTTTCGGTGGCGGCAAGACGCGCGCACAGGTTGTGGGAATCGTGGAAAAGCTCGCGCAACGTTCGCCGAATATCCTCGTCACACGCACTGACGAGGGCACGTTTGGCGAGATCCGCAACGTTGTCACTGACGCCGAATGGCATGAATCGGCGCGCCTCGTCAGAATCCGGCGGGATAAGACTAACCAGGGCGTCGGATCGATCGCAGTCGTGACTGCGGGCACGAGCGACATTCCCGTCGCAGAAGAAGCAGCGTTGACTGCCGAAACGATGGGAAACGCCGTAGACCGCATCTGGGATGCGGGCGTCGCAGGCATCCACCGCGTACTTTCGGAGCGTAGCTTGTTGCAGCGTTCGCGCGTCGTTATCGTCGCGGCTGGAATGGAAGGAGCGCTGCCGTCGGTGGTTGGAGGTTTGGTGGGCGTGCCTGTGGTCGCCGTGCCAACCAGCATCGGGTATGGCGCATCCTTTGGAGGTGTCGCGGCGCTGCTTGGTATGTTGAACTCGTGCGCTTCGAACGTGACCGTGGTAAACATCGACAACGGATTCGGAGCAGGTTTTGTCGCCAGCCTCATCAATCGTCGCTGGACGGTGCCAGTTGAATAGATCAGCTCTCGCGCGTTCCCGGCATCTACTCGTCAGTCTCGTCGCTTTATCGGTCGTATCGAGCGCGTGCATCTCGGCGCGCCGTTCTCCTAATCTCGAACACATCTTCGCATCCGCGCGGTCAAGGACCGGAAAACGTCCCGTGATCGTGATTCCCGGCATTCTCGGAACCGAATTGATCAATTCCAAAACGGGCGAGACGGTTTGGCCTTCCGCTTTTCGCACTTCTCAGGAAGGTCTGCCGATCACTTCCGACCTCGCCGCGAACCATGACGATCTGAGGCCCGGAAAGATCCTCGAAACCGTCAAACTTGCGCGTGTGCTGCCGGAGATTTACGTCTACAGAGATCTGCTCGAAGCATTGCGTCGTTATGCGGGTTATCACGAGGGCGATTGGGAGAATCCTGCTGCGGATGGTTACCAGGACACGTTCTATGTGTTTCCATACGATTGGCGGCAGGACAATGTCGCGAACGCGCGTGAGCTCGTCAGACGCATCGAGCGTTTGAAAGCCAGGCTGCAACGTCCGGATTTGAAGTTCAACGTGGTCGCGCATTCGATGGGTGGGTTGATCGCGCGATATGCGTCGATGTATGGGGACGCGGATTTGCCCCCTGGCGATGGGCCGATTCAACCCACGTGGGCCGGAGCCGCGCATATCGCTAAGATCGTGATGATTGGCGTGCCGAACGAAGGATCCGCTGATGCTTTTGCGACTCTGATCGAAGGCTACTCGATTACCGAGGGCTTGCGACGGCGTGTTCCTCTTCTTAACAAGCTGACGGCTCAAGACGTCGTGCGTACTCCGTCTGTGTTTCAGCTTCTGCCACATACCGGCGCGGTGAGGTTTCTCGACGAGAATTTGAAACCTGTCGAACTGGATCTTTACGGTCCTGAGGTGTGGAAACGATATGGATGGAGTGCGATCTATTCTTCGCCGGATTTTCGCCGTCACTTTGCGGAAGAGAAAGGCACGGATGGAAGTCTCGACCAGCTCGACGCGTATCTCGCGGCGACTCTGAGACGCGCGCGGCGGTTCCACGAGGCGCTGGATTCTGTCGATACTTCCAGGTCGCCGGTTGTTCTTTTGGCCATCGGCGGTGATTGTGAGGAGACGTTGAACTCTCCGGTGATTCTTCGTGATGAGAAACGGAATCGTTGGGTAACGCTCACACGCCCGCGCGAATTCCGGACGTCAAGCGGCGAGAAAATCTCGAAAAAGCAAGTCACCGAAGCCATGTATGCGCCGGGCGATGGTCGTGTGACACGTTCGTCTTTACTCGGCGAAACGATCTTCAGGACCCACAACCCGCGAACCGGCTTTACGCTTTCAAACTACGCCGTCTTCGGCTGCGACCTCCACGGCAACCTCCCACGCAACCAGTCTCTGCAAGACAATGCGTTGACAGCGATCGTCGGCGAAGTGATGAACTAATCTGTGTGATCTGTGTTACGGATTTATCAGCGCGTTGAGCTTCTCCGCCCAATCCGGATCGATGTTTGTGAGTATTGTGTACTGCTCGAGGGCGGCGTCACGGTTGCCGCTGGCGAGGAGACATTTGCCGAGGTTGTAGTAGGCCTTGCCGTAGTCGGGCTTTAGGCGAATCGACAGGCGAAACGATTCGCATGCCTCGTTCAACTTATTCAACTCGAGATAAGCCTCACCCATGTTGTTCGGCGCAACGGCGTCGCCGGGTTTCAATGCCGCAAGCTGGCGAAAGACCTCCACCGCCTCGTTAAACTTCTTCGACCGCAAATACCGCGAACCAAGCCGCTCGTACGCAACAGTGTAATCAGGTCGCTGTTTGAGGGCTTGCTTGTATGCCTGGATCTCTTCATCAGCCTTGCCCCAATCGCGATAGACCAACCCAAGCGCATAGTAGGCGTCGGCGGCGTTGTAGGGATCGAGTTTGATCGACTGTCGATAGGCGTCCGCGGCCTCTTTGTATTGCTTCAGATAAAAACTCGCGAGACCGATGTTGAAGTAAGACTCAGCGGACGGCCGCAGATTCACTGCCTTCTTCGAAGCTTCCAGTGCCTCGGCGTGCCGGCCGAGCTTCTCATTACAAAACCCACTCTGCGCCCACGCTTCGGCGTAGTTGCTGTCAGACTCGACCGCCTTCTCAAAATAAGGCAGCGCCTTCTCGCAGTCGTCCTTCGAAAGAAAACTCAACCCATCACGGAAGAACTGAACAGCCTTGGCTCGTTTGTTACGCCCGGTGGTCGCAACCAAATCGGCGAGAGACATCATCGACGCGACCTGAAGCTGTGAAATACGCTCCGAAGGAATCGCGAAATTCACACTCTGTCCACCAGTGATTTGCAACGTTGCGATCCCGATCACCTGTCCCTGCATGTTCACCACAGGGCTTCCGCTCGACCCAGACGAAATCGGCGCGGTGATCTGAATGATGCGGCCGAACGTCGGAATGTCGCGCACGGCAGACACGATCCCATTCGTGACGCTGCCTTCCAACCCGAGTGGGTTGCCGATCACCACGACGCTCTCTCCCTCCTGGGGCGACGTCTTGTCGAGTGGTAATGGTCGAACTTGAGTTGCCGGAGTGTCGATCTTCAGTAAAGCAAGGTCACCTTCGGCGTCGACTGCGAGAACGCCTCTGACTGGAAAGACTGTTCCGGTGGACGAATGAACTTCGGCGCGGTAAGCGCCTTCGAGCACGTGGCGGTTGGTGACTATGCGATCGGCTTCGACAAAGAAGCCGCTACCGCGCGACAACTTCTCGCCGCGCGAGTCGAAAGTCTCGATTGCGACTGCGGAAGGCTTGATGCGACGGACGAGATCGGGAAGAAGATCCTGTGATGCCGTTAGAGGCGCCGGTGTGAGTAGAAATAACAAGAGCCAGAGCGATTTCATCTTTATGCTGACGCAAGCCGCTGTACGTGCTTCGCGACATCGCCGATTTTAACATCTTCGCTCTTCTTTGTGCTGCGATCGAATAACTCAACCACGCCTTCAGCGACTTTTTTCCCGATCGTGATGCGATATGGAATGCCGATGAGATCCGCATCTTTGAATTTCACGCCGGCGCGTTCGTCGCGATCGTCGAGTAGCACGTCGAGACCCGCGTGTTGCAATTCCTCGTAAAGCTTCTCGCCGGCTTGACGCAGGTCGTCCTGTTTCATGTTTGTGATGGTCACTACCACATCAAACGGCGCCAGCGATTTGGGCCAGATGATTCCATCTTCATCGTGGTTTTGTTCGACGGCCGCGCTCATGATTCGGTCAACACCGATACCGTAACTGCCCATGACTATCGGTACTTCTTTTCCCTCCTGGTTCAAAACGGTTGCGCCCATCGTGTCCGAATACTTGGTGCCGAGTTTGAAGATGTGGCCGATCTCCATTCCTTTGAAGATTTCGAGCACGCCGTTTTCGCACCTGGGACAACCCTCGCCTGACTCAACAGTGCGCACATCGAACCACTCGTCAACCGGAATATCGCGCGAGATGTCAACGCCGCGCAGGTGGTGATCGTCTTTGTTCGCGCCCGTGGTCATGTTGCGACGATTCTTCAACGACGAATCAGCAACGATGCGCAAATCGGAATTCGCTGCACGTGCTTTCGCTTTCGCACCCACGCCGCCGAGACTGCCGGCGCTCGCGCCGAGCAGGTTGCGAATCTCCTCGGGATGCGCCGGTCGCACTGCGGTCGCGCGCAAACTGTCCGCCAGCTTGGTTTCGTGCAGTTGATGATCGCCGCGCAGCAACACCAGCACGGGACGTTGTTCGCCGTCGAGCGTGGCGAAGAAGACCAACGATTTGATCTGGCGCGCTGCTTCCGCTCCGCCGGGAAATGCGATCAGATCCTCGATCGTGCGAACGCCGGGCGTCGGAAACTCTTCGGGCGCGTTTGGACCAGCGTCATCGGTAATCGCATTCAGTCGCGAAGTCGCTTTCTCGAGGTTTGCGGCGTAACCGCAGCTCTCGCAATGGACGATCAGATCCTCGCCGGCGGGAGTCCGCGCCATAAACTCGTTCGACTCCGTACCACCCATCGCACCCGACGACGCTTCTACGATCAAAAACCGGATGCCGCAACGCGTGAAGATCTTTTTGTAAGCTTCGCGTTGATCGCCGAACGATTTATCCAGGCCGGCGCGATCGACGTCGAACGTGTATGCGTCTTTCATGATGAAGGTCCGGATACGGATCAAGCCGGATTTTGGACGTGCTTCGTCGCGAAACTTGATCTGAATCTGGTACCAGACCTGTGGGAGTTGTTTGTAGGAGCGAATCTCGTTGCGGGCGATGTCGGTGAAGACTTCTTCGTGCGTCATGCCCAGGCACATGTCCGAGCCCTTGCGATCTTTGAGACGAAACATCTCGTCGCCGATTGCCTGCCAGCGACCCGACTCCTGCCAGAGTTCAGCCGGATGGAGCGCGGGCAGAAAGAACTCCTGGCCGCCGATTGCATTCATCTCTTCACGCAAAATCTGCATGACTTTGCGTGCGATACGTTGGCCCAGCGGCAAAAATGAATAGATTCCGGCCGACAGTTGGCGGATGACGCCAGCGCGCAAGAGAAGCTTGTGCGAAATGACCTCGGCATCAGCCGGGTCTTCACGGAGGGTTGGTATAAAGTAATGTGACCAGCGCATATCCTTGGCATTCTCGCTTAGCAACTAGCGGTAAAGCAACTTCGGGAGAATTTTTAGCCGCAGATTGCGCGGCTAAAAATTCTCCCCTGCTGTGTTAACATCACGCTTCTTTAACATCACTCCACGAAGGTTCCCTAAGATGCGAATTGCGCTCGCAAGCGATCATGCTGGTTACGCCGAGAAGGAGCGCTTGAAGGCGATCCTTTCTGATCTCGGCGTCGAGTTTGAGGATTTAGGTACGGGATCTGAAGCGTCAGTCGATTATCCGGACTACGCGCGCGCTGTCGCCGAACAGGTTGCCGCCGGTCGCGTCGAACAAGGCCTGCTCGTTTGTGGCTCCGGCACCGGAATGGCCATCACCGCAAACAAAGTTCCGGGTGTTCGCGCGGCAGTCGCATGGTCAGAAGAGGTCGCCCGCCTCGCGCGACAGCACAACGACGCCAACGTGCTTGCGATCGGCGCTCGCACCACGCCACCTGACGATATCCCGAAGATCGTGCGCGCCTGGTTCTCGACTGAATTCGACGGCGGCCGCCACGCCGCACGCGTTGCAAAAATTTCTGAGGTGGAAAGAAGAGATCAATGAGCAGAAACGCATCACTCGCGGAAGTGGATCCGGTTATCGCCAACGCTATCGACAACGAAGTCGCGCGCCAGGCGAACGGCCTCGAGCTTATCGCCTCCGAAAACTTTGTTAGCGAGGCCGTGCTCGAAGCCGCCGGCTCAGTGTTCACGAACAAGTACGCTGAGGGCTACCCCGGCAAGCGTTATTACGGCGGGTGTGAATGGACGGACGTCGTCGAGCAGACAGCAATCGATCGCGCCAAACAGTTGTTCGGCGCGGATCATGCCAACGTGCAACCGCACAGTGGCGCTCAGGCAAACATGAGTGTCTATCTGGCGGCGATCCAGTATGGCGATCAGATTCTCGGAATGAATCTCTCCCACGGCGGTCACCTCACGCACGGTCATCCGTTGAATTTCTCAGGTCTGAGTTACAAAGTCGCCGACTACGGCGTCTCCCGTGACACGGAACAGATCGACTACGACGAGTTACAGAAGATCGCCGAAGAGCACAGACCGAAGCTGCTCGTATGTGGCGCTTCAGCGTATCCGCGCACGATCGACTTCGAACGCATCGCCGAGATCTCGCGCAGTGTCGGCGCACGCATGTTCGCCGACATCGCTCACATCGCGGGACCGATCGCCGCCGACCTTCATCCGTCGCCCGTGCCGCATGCTGACTACGTCACGACCACGACTCACAAGACGCTGCGTGGCCCACGCGGCGGTTTGATCCTTTGTCGCGAGGAATACGCGAAAGAGATCGATCGCCGGCTCTTTCCCGGCGTGCAAGGCGGACCCCTCGTTCACATCATCGCCGCGAAAGCAGTCGCCTTTGGTGAAGCGCTGCGTGACGACTTCAAAGAATATCAGCGCCAGGTTTTGCAGAACGCGAAAGCGCTCGCCGGTGAGTTGCAGGAGCAGGGATTGCGACTCGTGTCTGGGGGCACGGACAATCACCTGATGCTCGTCGACGTTTGGATGGACGGCAAGGGCATCACCGGCAAAGACGCCGAGAAAGCACTCGAAGCGGCGTTAATTACAGTCAACAAGAACACGATTCCTTTCGATCAAAACAAACCCTTCGTCGCCTCCGGGCTGCGCATCGGCACGCCCGCAGTGACAACGCGCGGCATGAAAGAACCGGAGATGCGTGCGATTGGTCGTTTGATCGCGGAGGTCATTCACGCCCCCGAGTCTGAAGAGGTACGAAACAAAGTGAAACGTGAAGTCGCCGACCTCACCGCTCAATTTCCGTTGTATCCGAAACGACTGAAGCGTTCCGCCTCTGCTTAGCCACAAAACGGCACAAAGTTTTATAGGTGATTTCTTGTGCTTCTTTGTGGCCTTGCCACGCGTGTTATTCTCCAAAACAAATGCTTGAAGTTTTTGGGCCCGAGGGGCTGATCGCGAGGGCGCATCCGGAATATGAGTTTCGACCGGGCCAGATAGAAATGGCGCGGGCCGTGATGCGCGCGTTTGAGGAGAAG
>DATNCH010000325.1:0-14599 GCA_035571655.1 Pyrinomonadaceae bacterium | reverse complement strand
CTCGCGAATGCCACCGATCCTGTCCAGGACGTGTTCGAGCATCGGCTTGCCGGCGACCGGAAGCAGCGGTTTGGGTTGGTTTAGTGTCAGTGGATAAAGGCGCGTGGCGTAACCCGCGGCTAGAATGATTAGCTTCATAATTTTGACAGGATTTACAGGATGTTTCAGGATTGAATCTTGCAAATCATGAAAAATCTTGTCAATCCTGTCTAACTTCCTCCGCTCCATCAGATGGCGTGCAAATATATATCTCAGGCTTTATCTTCATTGCCCGCTCATAACCGTCAGCCACGCGCGCGCGAAATTCGTCCCTTTGTTCCACGGCCACTAAATTCACGGTGCAGCCACCAAACCCGCCGCCGGTCATCCGCGCGCCGTAGACGCCTTCGATGGGTTGCGCCAGCTCGACCATTAGATCGAGTTCCGCGGAGCTGACTTCATAATCGTCGCGCAGACTGCGATGTGATTCAGCCATCAACGTCCCAAACTCCTTTAGATCACGCCGCTCCAACGCGTTCGCGGCCGCTAACACTCGCTCGTTCTCGGTGATCACATGCCGGCAACGACGGTAGACCACCTCGGGCATATCGCGGCCGTACTGCTCGAGCTGTTCCCGCGTCACGTCTCGCAAAGCCTTCACGTGCGGAACAGCGCGTTGCAGGTGTTTGACGCCCGCTTCACATTGCGCTCGCCGCTCATTGTAAGCGCTCGACGCCAGCACGTGCTTCACCATCGTGTTGCAAATTATCAAACGAACATTGTCGGGCACCGGCAATAACTTGAATTCGAGTGAACGACAATCTAGCAACAGCGCTTTGTGTGCCTGGCCAAAAAGCGACACAAACTGGTCCATGATGCCGACGCGCGCGCCTACAAACTCGTTCTCCGCCCGCTGACAGATGAGCGCGAGTTCACGTCGATCGATTTCCAGACCGGAGATCGCGGTCAACGCACACGCCGTCGCGACCTCGATCGCCGCTGACGAACTCAGTCCCGATCCGATTGGCACTTCGCCGCGAATCTCCAGGTGCGCGCCGCGTAAACGATGGCCCGCTCGCTCGAGCATCACCGCAACTCCGATCGGATAGTCGCTCCAATGCCCGCGCGCCGCGATGTTTGGATCGTCGAGATCAACCTCGACTTCCTCGCCGTAATTCTGTGATTTAATGCGAAGTTTGCGGGTATCCAGAGGTGAGACACGCACCCAGGTGTAGAAATCGATTGCCGCGGGCATCACGAAGCCGTCGTTGTAATCGGTGTGTTCACCGATCAGATTCACTCGGCCCGGTGCTCGAAAAACGCGCGTGTCGTCGTTGTTAATGAACATTAGTTACATCGAGCACAACACGCCACGCCCCACCTTGATTCCGCCAGATTCGAACGTAACTGCCACGCTCCACCACCTTGTCAGCAGCGTCGGAAATCTCGTAAGTGCCGTGCGTGTAACCGAGATCTCCGGCGTGGGATACGTCGCCGCCGATTGGCTGCGATTTCAATTTTCCACTGATCTTCTTTAAAGCCTCTTCTGACGCAGAGCGGCCGATGAACGGAAGATTGCCGGTTCGGTAGACTCTGACGTCGGGCGAGGCATGCGATTCGAACGCTTTTGCCAGACCGTATTCCAACGCTGCTAACGAGAGAATGCGATCGCGGTCTACGAGAGCTTTGACTGCTTTTGCCGATTCAACAGTGGTGGTTGACGGTTCCACTTTTTCGGTGGGATGCCACAGCGTTTGTGGTCCACCTGATTGCGGATGGCTGATACCGAGATCGACAACGAACTTCCACGTGCCGTCCGGCTGCTTTTTCCAGACAGTCACGAAGTGACCGTAGGCCGACGGCTTCGGATCGTTCACGTCCGGCTTGGCTTCCCATGGACCAGTCGTGAAACCCATGTCGCCCGAGGCGGACATCCCGGCAAAGTTGGGCTGCCACGCGAGCAACGGTTTCTTATCGGACGGCGGCACAGGATGCTCGAGCATCCACTTCTTTCCGTTCACGGCGCCCGGACGAAACAGCAGGCCGTCGTCGGCAATGAACGTCATGAACGCCTCGCGCGTGTTCTTGTCCGCGGCCATCTTCGAAAACGCCTGCTCCGTCTTCACCATCTCCTCGAGCGGCGTCTGCGCTTGTGCGATCACCGCGGTACACAAAATCACAAATATTATCGCTACCCTCATATCCGTTCCTCATCTGTGCGATCTGTGGACCCGATCGCCGTTTGCAACACTGACTCCGGAGTCCATCGATCGATCGAGCGCACTTCAGACAAGTATCCACGACTCATGACGGCAAGTCGATCACACATGCCAAACAATTCCGGCAAATACGAGCTCACCATCAACACGGCTTTGTTCTGCGCCGCACACGCCGCAATCGTTTCGTAAACCTGCGCCTTGCTGCCGATATCGATGCCGCGCGTCGGTTCGTCGAGCAAAAGCACGTCCGCATCCTGGTGCAACAGCCGCGCAACGATCACCTTCTGCTGGTTGCCGCCCGACAACGATCCGACTTCCTGCTGCGCGCCGCGCGTCCTGATCTTCAGTGCATTTACGAGCTTTTCCGCCTGTTTCCGCTGCGCACTCAAATCCAGCCAGCCCCAGCGCGAGCACGAATCGAAGCGCGTCACGGTAACGTTGTCTGCGACCGACTGGTTCAACGTCAAACCGTCGCCTTTCCGATCTTCGCTCAAATAACCGATACCTTCGATCAGACGCATCGCCGGCGTGGCGCGTCCACTTGGCAGGTTCTTCTTATTGACTTCGATCGTTCCACTCGCGGCGTGCTCGAGTCCGAAGATCGTGCGCAACAGCGGAGTTCGGCCCGATCCCATCAGACCCGCGATGCCGAGTATCTCACCGCGCCGCAGCTCGAAGCTCGCGTTCTTGAGCAACGGCGGCGCTGCAAGGTTGCGCACTTCGAGGATCGTGTCGCCGGGTGCGGGTGTGCGAACTGGAAACAGGTTCTGATGCGCGCGGCCAACCATCTTTGCGATGAGCTCGTCATCCGTCGTCGCCACGATGTCACCCGTCGCGACGCTGCGACCATCCCGAAGCACCGTGAATCGATCTGAAATCTGTCGCACCTCTTCGAGAAAGTGGCTGATGTAGATCACCGAGATCCCTTCGGAGCTCAACTTTCGAATCAATGTGAAGAGGTGCTCGACGTCTTCGCGTTGCAGACTGCTCGTGGGTTCGTCCATCAAAATGATGCGCGCCTGCGCCGCGATCGCGCGGGAGATCTCGACGATTTGCCGTGCAGCGACTGAGAGATCGCCGACACGTTTTTCCGGACCGATGTCCGCGTGATGAAAAGTCTTCAAAACTTCGCTCGTGCGCGCGATGAGTTTGTCGCGGTCGAGCCAGCCAAAACTCGACGACTCGATTCCCATGAGAACGTTTTCAGCGACGCTGAGGTGCGGACATAACGACAGCTCCTGGTGAATCAGCGCGATGCCGTGCGTTCGTGCGTCGAGAGGATTTGCCGGCGCGTAGACCTGGCCGTGTATCTCCATCGTGCCGCGATCAGGTCGCAGCGAGCCGGCGATGACGTTCATCAACGTGCTCTTGCCCGCGCCGTTCTCACCGATTAGCGCATGCACTTCCCCTTCGCGCAGATCGAGATCGACGCCGTCGAGCGCGACCGTTGGTCCAAACGACTTGTGAATACCGCGGATCTTCACTGATGGAGACGGATCAAATCCGTGGCCGTGATTGCCAGGATTCGCACATTGTCATTCTTCGGCAGCGTCAGTGTTCTGGCCGGACCCGGCACGTCCATCGCGTAGGCAAAGAGATAGGAATATGTGTACGCCTCATTAGTGCCCGCCGGCGTGTGGCGATGCGAAGCGAACCACGCAACGGGCGCATCTTTTATAAACCCAGGCGTGATGCCAGTCATCTCCCCGTACGGGTTGATCCTGGTTCGCGGGCGCTGCAACACCGCCGCGATGTCGGCTGGAACATCCGGTGGCGGCGTGCGTGGCTGAAGCTGAACTTCAGTCTGCTTCCATTGCCGGTCGTCCCACTGTCCGATGAACCCGGTCCAATGCTGAATCGTCATCTTCACAGTTTGATTTCCAACACCAAACGTAACGTCCTGATCGCCTGATGCCGACGCTGCAAGCACGTACAACCGCTTCAAACCCGGCGGCAATGAAATCTCCTGCCCACGCGCGACCACCGCGTTCGCCTTGTCTGCCGGACCCAAACTAAAGACGATGCCCGCGTACGAAACCTGCTGCGGCAACATCTCCGCGGGCAATGCGTATCCCTCGCCGTCAAAACCAAACTTCATCCTTTCACCATCGCGATCAGCAACAGCAAGATCGTACGGCAGTTTGATCGGGATCGATCGCGGCAAGGGCTGTTTCAACCGCGGCGGAGCTAATTTCACCGCAAACGTACGCGGCTGAAAACGTCCCAGGCTCGTGACGAGTTGGCCCTTCACAATGTTCGCAGGCCCGACTGGCAACTCCTGCCCATTCACTTCACGCGCTGCAATCACGGGCGCGGCAAACCCTACGCGCACATCCGGCGCCGCGCGCCCGTCAAGCTCCACGATCCGCACGATGACTTCGTCCGTGTCCTCAGCCTTCTTCAGCGCCAGCACACGAACCCGACTATTGTTGACTCGCAAAATCGAAAACGTTTTTCCGAGTGTTCCCGGATGCCGCGAAGTCTCAAACGGGATCAGCGGTTGATTCAGACGTTGCGCTTGCCAGTCAGTCTGCTCACGGCGCCAATCGCCGCCATGCGCTGCGAGCCCGTAGACGATTTCATGCCGGCCCCAGTCCTGCGTCGACTGATCGCCGTACCCCGCGCGTGGTCCAATGCCCGGCGTGCGCAACAACGTCAGGCGGAGTGTCTTATCATCAGGCTTGTCAGAACCGTACTTGCAATCAGAAAGGATCGTCACGCCAAAGCTTCCGGTTCGATCCGTTAGATCGAACCACTGGTGCGACGGCACTTCAAACTTCCGCTCGTCGTTGTTGCCGCGTTCGATCGTTCCGATGTCCCAGTTATAAGTCGCTTTTGCGTTCGCGGCAGTGAGCGGAAACGTCGCCTTAAGATTGGCGTTACTCGTCTTCCAATCGATCACATTACTGAACTCGACGCGATTGCCGGCATCGCCCGCCGACAAACGCACTGTTTGCCGAAACTTCGAACCCTCCGTCTCGCGGACGACTTCCACCGCAACACGCACCGGACCATTCTCAACCACACGCACCTGCGCAGCGCCCCCGACATACGCGCGCGGGGCTTTTCGCTGATCGGACCAATCCATGTTCCACGCAGGCCACTGCGCCGGCGTGTCGTTCTTGATCGCGAGCCGAATCGGCGCGTCGAGCAGCTCGCGATTGAGCTTCTTGTCAAAAATATTCGAGACGTCGCCGTCGTCGTTCAGAGTGATCCGGTAGCGATGATTCTCGAGTGAGGTTGGCGAAACTTTCAGCGTCGAAGGTATCGAGCTTGCCGTGCCCAAATGAAAACCGTAAACCGCGTAACCAACCGGCGGCGCCTTGGCAAGAAACAGTAACTTCACCACGCCATTGCTGTCTTCGATCTCCTGCGTTGGAACCTCGCGACCATCGGCACCAATCACACGAGCAGGCACACCGTGCAAAATCTGGCTACGCATCTCGACAACGTCTTCGCGCTCGATGTTGAGTGGATTGTAGACGGCGATCGCATACCCGCTGGTCTGCGTGTCCATCGCCGAAACGATGCCTTCAGTCGCGCTCTTGAGCACACCTGAAAACTGGTTCATCGCAAGCACATCGTCATTCCACGAAAACTCAAATGCCCTGGGCGTCGCAGTGCCGGGCAGAATGTCGTGAAACTGTCCACCCATGACGAGCGTCCAGGCGTTGTTCAAGCGTTCCTGCGGGTACGCGCGACTACCCAGCCACGCAGCGCCAATCGAGGCTTTCTCCGCGGCGTCGGCGAGCAGTTCGTTCTGGCGGTTCCAGCGTTTCCGATACGCTTGCGAAGTTATCGAACCTGCGGAGTGATCCGTGAGCAACAAATCTCCCTCGTAACGCGGCAATCCTTTTATCTGCTCGGGCCGAATGTTGAGAAACATCTGCTCCGCTGTCGCAGACACTACCTTCAATGGTCCATCACCAACACTCGCAACCGGCGTGGGGCTGAGCGACGTGTTTCGCGTCACGATCGCTTCCACCATGCGCACAGAGTCTTCGCGTGGAGAGCCACCCGTGTCGCCCGTGCCGTAATAGTGATAGTCAGTGAACAGTCCACTGACTTTGCCATTGCGCTCGACGCGGCGCGGCCAATCAACAGGCGCGTTGCGCTCGTTTGCACTCGCGAGCGCGGGACTCTTGCTGATGTCTTCTCGCACCTGCCCGCCGTAGCTGCCGGGATTCAAAGCCGCCACAACACCACGTCCGTCCGGCCCCTGCCACCAGCCGACGTTGAATGGAATCCCGCGTGGCGTTTCCTCAATCGAGCCTGGGCCACCAACGGGCGCCGCAGAATTCCACGTGAGTTTTTGTGTCGAGAACCCTTTCAAACCCGCGTGCGCGAGAATGCTCGGCAGCGACGCGGGAAAACCAAAACAATCCGGCAGCATGTACTCGGCGCTCGTCTTGCCAAACTCGCGTTGGAAAAACCTGTTGCCGTAGAGGATTTGACGAAATATCGACTCCGCTGAGGGAACGTTGACGTCGCTCTCTTCCATCGAGGAGCCCGCCGGAAACCAGCGACCCGCTGCGACGTACTGTTTGACGCGCGCGTAATCCGCCGGCCAGTACTCCTTCATCATGCGATAACGATTCGCGCCGCTGAAGTTGAAGATATAGTTCGGATACTTTTCGATGAGCGCGAAGTTGTCGTGCATCGTCTTTGGGAGGTAGTCGTTGATCGAACGCGGATACTCCCAGCGCCACTGCGTATCGAGGTGAGCATAGGCGACGACGTAAAGCGTTGGTTGCTTCGTCAGGTCGGGTGACGGGGTCTGTGCCGAGATCGCCAGAGAACTTGCGAGTAACACAGCGAGATATCTCGTTAATGCTCGCATTGCCGCTCCTTTTGCATGTTAGAATGCCCGGCCATGTCAATTTCGTTTTCGGATCGAGTGAAGATACCTGACGACATCCTGATCTCCAAGCTTCAGGAGGAGTCTGTAATTCTGAATCTCGACAGCGAACGCTATTTCGGTCTCGACGATGTCGGCACGCGCATCTTGTCAGTCCTGACAAACTCCGACTCGATCGAAGCTGCTTATCAAACACTCGTCAGCGAATATGACGTTGATGGCCAGTCGCTACGTCACGACCTGCTCGAGCTGGTCGAGAACCTCGCTGCCCACGGAATCATCAGCATCAATCAGTGAAAATCCGTGACCTTTCGATTACTGCCGACGCACGCATCGATGGACGCGAAGATCTAATTGCTAAGCTGCCGCACCCCCCACAGACGAAAGATGACGCGGAACTGATCCTCCTCGCTTATCAAACCTGGGGCGAAGACTGCGTCAAACACTTGCTTGGCGACTTCGCCTTCACTATCCGGGACGATCGCACAGGACGACTTTTCGGGGCGCGCGATCACTTCGGAGTCAAGCCATTTTTCTTCAGGCGTATCGAGAACACCTTGAAGTTCAGCACCAGTCTGAATTCGTTACGCTCGCACGCCGATACGCTCAACGAAACGGCAATCGGCGACTATCTCGTTTTTGGGTTGAACCAGGATCTGTCGTCGACGACGTTTCGCGAGATTCAACGTCTGCCGCCCGCGCACAGTCTCACGCTCCACAACGGCTCGCTCTCGATCCGTCGTTACTGGACTCCCGACACGTCCAAAGAAATTCGCTACCGCGATCGTGATTCGTACGTCGAGCGTTTCAATGAACTACTGAAGCGCGCAGTCCGCGATCGCCTCAGTGATCGCGTCGCGGTGTCGATGAGCGGCGGGCTCGATTCGACGAGTCTCGCCGCAGTCGCATGTGACTTAGGCGCCGATGTACATGCGTGCGCCGTTGTTTACGACGAGCTGATCCCGGACGAGGAGCGTCACTATGCGACACTCGCCGCCAACCATCTCGGAATTCCGATCAGTTACGTCGTCGCCGATGGGTATTCGTTATTCGATGAACAGGTTCGCGGCGACATGAATCAACCCGAACCTTTCCTTCTGTCTCCACTGACAGCACAGTTCCACACCCTGTTAAGACTCTGCGAAAGTCATAGCAGCATTGGGTTTACGGGTTATGACGGCGACTCGTTCATGAACGAGCCGAAACAGCGGCGTTTGAAAATCAGAAGCACGCTCAGGCGAATCGTCCGCAAGCGATCTGCGGAACCTGAGCTTCCCGAGTGGATTGATGAGTCGTTTGCGAAGAGAACGAATCTATGTGAGCGGTACAAGGAAGGTTTTCTCACGCAAAGGCGCAAAGACGCAAAGGAAGAAAGACGACCGTCGGCGATGCGAGCACTGAGCTCGAAAGTCTGGGCGCCGCTCTTTGAGGGTTACGATCGCGGTGCGACGAAATTAAATTTAGAACTGCGTCATCCATTTATCGACGTGCGCCTGGTCGAGTATCTGTTGTCGATTCCACCGGTGCCATGGTGTGTTAACAAGCACATCCTGAGGCTCGCGATGAAAGATCGTTTACCAGCGGCCGTAATAAATCGTCTTAAAACACCGCTCGCAGGCGATCCAACTCTTCAATTGATTAGGCGTGGTAGTGTAAGATGGCTCGACAGTTTTGAGGTCAATCCGCAGCTCAAGAGTTTTGTTAACCTGAGTCTTCGCAGATCGATCGCGAATGAACTGACTCCCGACGGCCGCTGGGCCAGCTTACGTGTATTTAGTTTGAACTATTGGCTCACGCACTCCCAGCCGATAGATCTACACGCGAGCGACGATCAGGTGAACAAAAATCGCGCGTACCGAACCTCAATCGCCTAGACTGCCTGAGTAGGAGACGATTCATGGAGCGTAAACCAGAGACCGACGCACAAGACGGGCAACTCAAGAAGCCATACCACAAGCCGGAAGTCATCGTTTACGGAAACATTCGTGAAATCACCCGCAACACTGGTCCGAAAGGTGATTTAGACGGTGGCGGCGGCGCGGCGGCTGGTCCTAAAACCGGCCAATGAATCGAGTCGGCAGATTTAAAGCCACAAAAAGGCACAAAAAGAACTTCACAAAATTCATTTGTGATCCGCGTTGTGCCTTTTGTGACTTAATAACAGTAATCGCATAACCTCAATTCATGCCCTTCCGGTGCTCGATCTACGGCCTTGGAGTTGTCGCAAATCGAACTATCCCAGGCGTGCCCTCTGCGACAGTCGCACGCGATGACGTTCGCATAACCTTCGGCTCACTTCCCGCATGGCTCGACGATGTCAGCACCTCAGAGATCGAAACTTCCTACGTCGCAGACTACACAGACGAATGCCGTAATCCTGTGTTGCGTGTGTTCCGGCTGTTTGAAGGTAAGTATCACCGGTTTTGTTATGCGGATCAGACAGAGTTTGTCGTGGACCAGCGTGGCACCGAGGTTTGGGCCAGGTGTCCTGAATCTCTGACGCTTGAAGACACGACGACGTATCTGCTTGGTCCAATCATGGGTTTTGTCATGTTACTGCGCGGGGTGTTTTGTTTACACGCGAGCGCTATCGCGATCGACGGATATGCAATCGCTCTGTCAGGACCGGCAGGATCGGGTAAGTCAACAACAGCCGCGGCGTTTTCTGAGCGGGGCGTTAGTATTCTCGCGGAAGATGTGGTGACGCTGGACGACCGCGAGGATCGTTTCCTGGTGCGGCCCGCTTATCCGTGCATTCGCTTGTGGCCCGCTTCTGTCAAGACGCTTTACGGAAACGAAACACATTTACCCAAACTGACTCCGAACTGGGACAAGTGCTATCTCGACCTGACTCAACGACGCGAACAGTTTCAACGCGAATCGTTGCCACTCGCAGCCGTCTATCTTTTGGGCGAGCGCCGGGACGATCCGCTCGCGCCGTTTGTTCGACCACTCAGTCGTGCGGAAGGTTTGATGTCGTTGGTGGCTAACACCTACGCAACGAAATTGATGGATAAACAGATGCGAGCGCGGGAGTTTGAACTGTTGAATCGAGTCTTGAACCACGTTCCGTTGCGACGCGTGATACCACATTCCGATCCAGACCGGCTTCCGGAGTTGTGCGACAGCATCCTTGATGATTTTGAGTCGAACCACAAGCCATGTATAGCCTTCACTTCTATGGCCAGATGATTGCCGATACTGTGCGCATGCGCGCTTACGCGGCAGCACTGCGCCAGGTGGTGAAATCTGATTCAGTCGTGATGGATCTCGGCAGTGGTCCAGGTGTGTTTGCACTGCTGGCGTGCAAGCTTGGCGCGCGACGCGTGTATGCGGTCGAACCCAGCAACGTGATCGGACTCGCGCGCGAGGCCACAGCGGCAAACGGTTTTGCAGATCGGATTCAGTTCTTCGAAAGCATGTCGACTAAGATCACGCTGGACGAACGGGCGAGCGTTATCATTTCTGACTTGCGAGGCGTCCTGCCTTGGTTTCAACAACACATCCCGTCGATTATTGACGCCCGCGAAAGGCATTTGGCGCGTGGGGGCGTGCTCATTCCGCACCGCGATCGGGTGTGGGCGGCAGTTATTGAAGCTGACGATCGCTATGAAGAGCTCGTAGGGCCGTGGGAGAACAATGATTTTGAGTTGGATCTTTCAGCGGGAACACGTCTGATCACCAACAACTGGCGCAAAACACGCATTCGAGCTGAGCAGTTGTTGGTAGAACCGGTTTGTTGGACCACGATCAACTACCACGAAGTGGATAGCCCCGACATTCAGGCAGAAATTTCATGGCGAGCAGCGCGAAACGGCACGGCACATGGTGTGGCCGTCTGGTTCGATTCGGACCTGGTGGAAGGCGTTAGCTTCTCAAACCATCCCAACTCGCCTGAAATGATCTATGGCAAGGGTCTGTTTCCGTTTTCACAACCGGTTGAGTTGATGGAAGGCGACCGCATTAAACTGCGACTCGCAGCCAACATGGTCAAAGACGATTACGTTTGGCGGTGGGACACCGATTTCTTTGCGCGCGACGCTGAGCAGCCGAAAGTGAGTTATAAACAGTCAACGTTCTTCGGCGTGCCGCTTTCACCGGCGCTCCTGCGAAAGGCCCGTAAAAAATCCGCGTAATCTGTGGCTTGATGTTCAAAATTCTCGGCACAAAACTTCGCAACGCGCTGGCGCAATTACCTTACCTGCCTCGTGCTCTGAAACTCGTCTGGGACGTGGCGCGACCATGGACCATCGCGTGGACGGTGCTGCTGATCGTGCAGGGGCTTCTGCCGGCCGCGATCGTTTATCTAACTAAGCTTCTGGTTGACGGCGTAATCGCCAGGCAAGCGCGTTACGTGCTGGCGCTGATAGCAATTTTGGGCGGTATTCTGCTGTTGATGGAAGTCGTTCGCGTCGGCATCAATTGGGTGCGCGGGGTGCAGGCCGAGTTGCTGCAGGACCACATCACAGCGCTCATTCACGAGAAATCAGTAACCGCCGATCTCGCATTCTACGAACTCTCTGATTACTACGATCACCTGCATCGCGCGCGTGCTGAAGCGTGGTACCGCCCGGTCGCTTTGCTCGGCAACCTCGGCGCGTTACTGCAAAACAGCATCACGCTGCTTGCGATGGGCGCAATCCTGATCCCGCTTGGACCATGGCTGGCGCTCGCGCTCATGTTGAGCACTCTGCCGGCGTTCTTCGTGGTGGTGCATTACGCGTTGGCTGAGTATCAATGGCGACAGAAAGCCACGGGCGATGAGCGGCGCGCGTGGTACTACGATTGGATCATGACGACAGCCGAAGCCGCCGCCGAACTCCGGCTCTTCGGCCTCGGCAAATACTTCCAATCAAACTACCAGGGTTTGCGACAACGTCTGCGCGGTGAACGCTTCCACCTGAGACGAAAACAGGGTCTCGCCGAACTCGGGGCAAGCGTGATCGCGCTCGTCATCGTCGGCGGCGCGCTCGGGTGGATGGTGTGGCAAGCCCTGCAAGGCTTCCTGACCCTCGGCGAATTGGCTCTCATTTACGCCGCTTTCAACCAGGGCCAGGGCCTCATGCGGACGCTCCTTGAAAACGCAGGCCAGCTTTACGGCAACAGCCTCTTCCTCGGCAACCTGTTCGCATTCCTCTCGCTTCAACCGAAGGTATATTCGACGCACGGAATTGCGTTGTCCCCTGTTCACAAAATCACAAATGGCATTAACTTCAAAGGTGTTTCCTTCACCTACCCTGACGCGAGCGGCAAAGCCCTCGACAACTTCACCGTGACGATCCCGAGTGGAAAGATCGTCGCGATCGTCGGCCCAAACGGCGCAGGCAAAAGCACGCTGCTCAAGCTGCTCTGTCGTTTTTATGACGCGGATCAAGGCACGATTGATATCGATGGGACCGATGTAAGGGATTTTGGCACGGATGATCTGCGTCGACTGATCACCGTGCTGTTTCAACAGCCGTTTCACTACAACACCACGGTGCGCGAAAACGTTCTCTATGGTGATCTAAAGCGCGATCCATCCAACGAAGAAATTCGAACAGCCTTGAGCGCCGCCGGCGCAAACGAGATCGTCTCGCGTTTGCCACAGCAAGACCAAACCCTGCTCGGCCGTTGGTTTGCCGGTGGCACGGAACTGAGCGTCGGCGAGTGGCAACGCATCGCACTCGCTCGCGCCTTCCTCCGCCAAGCGCCCATCATCATCCTCGACGAGCCAACAAGCGCGTTAGACCCGTGGGCCGAAGCCGACTGGCTCGAACGCTTCCGCGAACTCGCTCAAGGCCGGACATCGATCATCATCACGCACCGTTTCACAACCGCGATGCACGCAGACGTAATCCACGTCATGGACCGCGGCCGAATCATCGAATCCGGCAATCATCACGTGCTGCTGAATCAAAGCGGCCTCTATGCCACATCCTGGTCCCGACAAATGACATCCGCAGCATCCGTGTAATCTGTGTTGACGAAAACCCACGAAAACGAATTCCTTCTCTGCATCGCGCGTCGCGAGTTCACCAACCCACGCGCTGGATTAGATTGGGACTACATCTTCAACACCGCACAAGCCCACGGACTTCTCCCATTGCTCCACAAGCACCTGAGCAAAGCGGATGTTCCCCTCTACTTTCTCTCGCGCCTGAAACGCGAATCGGTCGCTAACTCGCAATCGATCCTGCATCTGATCGCAAAACAACTGCGCGTTTACAAGCTCTTCAAAGAAAACGAAATCCCGGTCGCACTCTTCAAAGGCCCACTACTCGCACAGATGGCCTACGGCGACTTCTCCCTGCGCCAAGCCGGCGACATCGACGTGTTGATTCACCGTCAACACTTCACTCGCGCAAGATCGCTGCTCGAATCTCTCGGCTACGAGATGTATCCGAAATTAACTGCGCCGCAGTTGGCGTCACACCTGAACAACCATTGCGAGATTCAGTTCGTGCGCGACGATTGGTTCACAGTTGTAGATCTGCACTGGGATCTCGCGCCGCGAAGTTTTGTCTTCAAACTCAAAGCAGACGAGGTGATGTCGCGCCTGCAATCAGTATCTCTCGCGGGAACGGTCGTGGAAACTTTCAGCGCTGAAGATTCGGTGCTTTACCAGGCGATGCACGGAGCCAAACACCTCTGGCGCTGCCTGGAATGGATCACGGCGCTCGCGGAGACGATACGCGCGACGCCATCGATCAACTGGGACGTCGTTATCGATCGCGCCGTGCAAGCACACGCGACGCGCATTCTCGCGCTTGGTCTGCGGCTGGTAGAAAATTTCTGCCACACCCCGATTCCAAACGCAGTTGACCCCGATCGATCCATGCAGCGAATGGCGCAAAACATTCGCGAACAGATTTTTGCAACCGGCGGACCCGCGCACTCGACCGAAACCAACCTCTACAACCTCCGCATCATGGATCGCAAACGCGACGCTCTGCTCTCCGCATGTCGCGCTCTCTTCGTCCCAACCCTCTCCGACTGGCAAGCACTCGCACTGCCTCCGCGATTGCATTCGCTGTACTATGCATTTCGTCCGTTGCGTTTATCGAAGGTCTACAGCAGTGCCCTTTTACGGAGAGTCGCGCGTAATGTTTAAGCCGCCCTTGAAATGGGCCGGCGGGAAACGTTGGCTGGTCTCGCACCTCAAACCGATTTGGGAACGAAACGCGCAGCGAAGGTACGTCGAGCCGTTTTGCGGCGGTCTTGCGGTTGTGCTCGGTTTGCAGCCGCAGCAAGCGTTACTGAACGATATCAATCCTCACCTGATTAATTTTTATCGCCACCTGCAAAGCGGGATCGAGATAGGCATTCCGATGCGCAACGACGAGCGACTCTTCTACCGTCATCGCGAGCGGTTCAATCAACTCATTCGAGACGGTCAGGCGTACACGGCGGAAGGGGCGCAGTTGTTCTACTATCTAAACCGCACGTGCTTCAACGGTCTGTGCCGCTTTAATAAAGGAGGGGATTTCAACGTTCCTTTTGGCACTTACAAAACGATTAACTACGCGACGGATTTCACTGAATATGCGGCCGTGTTCAAGCG
>DATNCH010000324.1:0-18366 GCA_035571655.1 Pyrinomonadaceae bacterium | reverse complement strand
TCGGCTGAATTGGTGCTAGCGTCGCTCGCCGCGTGGTAAAGATGAAGTTCGATGCCGTCAGCCCCGGCTTCCTCCATGAGGCGCGCGTACGACATCCAGCCACCGGGCGTGCTCCCGTTAAGGGACGCTATCACCGGGATGCTGACGGCCTGCTTAACACGGTGCAAGTGTTCGAGATATTCGCTTGGTCCAGGAGCTGATTCCGGCTCCGGAGTGTAACTGGTCGCCTCCGGAAAAGAGTCAGTGTAGGATTCTGTCGAAAAGAAGTCAGACATCTGTTCGCACGTGATCTCCTCTTCATAAAGAGAACGAAGAATAAGCGCGGCCGCGCCGTTATCTTCGAATCGCTTCACGGAATCGAGATCGTCAGTGAGCGGACTCGAGCCGACTATCAACGGACTCTGCAACGCCTTTCCCATGTAAGTCGTAGCGAGATTCATTTGCTCTCCTCTCCGTCGACATTTCCATTGCCGTCTTGTATCCCGAATGCCGGCACCTTCATCCCAGAGAGTTGCTGGTAAACGAGGTAGCGTCTTTCAGCGGCTGCCTGGGCTTCTTCGAGAAAGCGTTTGAAACGCGCTGGGTCGGCGCGTTCAATCATCCGGAAGCGCGACTCGTTGCGCATGTAATCAGCAACTTTGGCTTTCGGTGGTCCATAGTCGAGGTTGAGTGGCGGCTCTCCTTTGGGGATACGAGTCGGATCGAACCGGTATAGCGGCCAGACTCCGGATTCAACTGCAAGCTTTTGCTGTGCTGCGCCCTGCGCCATGTCGTAGCCATGCGCGATGCAGTGACTGTAGGCAATGATCAAAGATGGACCATGATAAGCTTCGGCTTCGCGAAACGCCTGAACCGTCTGAAGCATCTTCGCGCCAAACGCAACGCGTGCGACGTACACGTGACCGTACATATTCGCCAGAAGTCCAAGGTCTTTCTTTCCGACCGACTTTCCGGAAGCGGCAAATTTAGCCGCTGCGCCCAGAGGCGTCGCCTTGGACTGCTGTCCACCGGTGTTTGAATACACTTCCGTGTCGAGCACGAGTACGTTGACGTCGCGCCGGTTTGCGAGAACGTGATCGAGTCCGCCGTAGCCGATGTCGTAAGCCCAACCGTCGCCTCCGACCAGCCATACGCTCTTCTTGACGAGATAATCCGCGAGTGTCTCGAGGTGTCGTGCTTCCGGTGATTGGAGCTCAGCCAATTTACTGCGCAACGCTTTGACTCTTTCGCGCTGGGCTGCGATTCCGGCCTCGTTTTCCTGATCCGCTTCGAGTAACTCAGTCGCAAGTGTTTCGCCGATACCTGGTGCGAGTTGTTTCACAAGGAGATTTACGGCGGCGATATGTGCGTCGAGGGCGAGGCGAAAACCGAACCCGAATTCAGCGTTGTCTTCAAACAAAGAGTTGGACCAAGCCGGCCCCCTGCCGTCGCGGTTCGTTGTGTAAGGCGTGGTAGGAAGGTTTCCGCCGTAGATCGAAGAGCATCCGGTCGCGTTGGCGATCAGTAAGCGGTCTCCAAACAGTTGTGTGAGGAGTTTTAGATAAGGAGTTTCACCGCAACCGGCGCAGGCGCCGGAATATTCAAACAACGGCTCGAGAAACTGGGAGCCTTTATGGTCCAGGCGCACGACATCCGCTCGATCGAGTTCAGGTAAATTAAGAAAGAAGTCGTAGTTGGAACGCTCTGCATCGCGCAGTGGCGCCTGGGGCGCCATGTCGATGGCTTTGTGTTTTGGATTGGTTCTGTCTTTGGCCGGGCAGACGTTAACGCACAGGTTGCAGCCTGTGCAGTCTTCGGGCGCCACCTGAATCGTGAACGCCTTTCCCTTGTATTCAGCGGCTTTGTAGGCTGTTGACTTGAAAGTCTCAGGTGCGTCCGCGAGCGTCGAATCCTCATAAACCTTGGCGCGTATCGCCGCATGCGGGCACACGAGCGCGCACTGGTTGCATTGAATACAGATCTTCGGATCCCAGACAGGGATCTCGAGAGCGAGATTGCGCTTCTCCCATTTCGCCGTTCCCACGGGCCATGTGCCATCTACAGGGAACGCGCTCACAGGCAGCAGGTCACCCTTTCCTGCCATCATTACGGCGCTGACTTTTTGGACGAAGTCCGGCGCAAGTTGCGAGACGAGTGGCGGCCGCGACCTCGTGGCGCTGATCGTCTCCGGCACTGGAACCTCGTGAAGGTGAGCGAGTGCGAGATCCACCACCTCGCAATTCCTCCGCACCACTTCCGGCCCGCGTTTGCCATAAGTTTTTTCGATCGTTTTCTTGATATGCGCGACGGCGTCTTCACGCGGCAGGATGCCGGAAATACCGAAGAAGCAGGTCTGCATGATGGTGTTAATACGTCCACCCATTCCGACTTGCCTGGCAAGCGCATAAGCGTCGATGACGAAGAAGCGAACTCGCTTGTCGATCATCTGCTCCTGCATCTCGCGCGGTAGACGATCCCAAACGGCTTGCTCTTCGCCCGGCGCGTTCAAAAGGAAGACGGCGCCCGGCGCGGCGTATTCCAGCACGTCGATCTTTTCGACGAATTCAAACTGATGGCATGCTACAAAGTTCGCGCGATCGATAAGGTAAGCAGAGCGGATCGGTCTCGGACTCGTGCGCAGATGTGAAACAGTGATTGCCCCCGACTTCTTTGAGTCATAAACAAAGTAGCCCTGCACAAATCGATCAGTTTCGTGACCGATGATCTTGATTGAGTTCTTGTTCGCGCCGACTGTGCCGTCAGCCCCGAGCCCGTAAAACAAAGACGTGGAAACGTCTTCTCTTTCAGAGCGAAACGAAGAATCCCACTCCAGCGACGTGTGCGTGACGTCGTCTATGATTCCGATAGTAAAGTGCCTGCGTGGGGTTGGATTGTTCAGCTCGTCAAAGACCGTTTTTATCATCGCAGGCGTAAATTCTTTCGATGACAATCCGTAGCGACCAGCGATTACATTTGGCGCGAGTTTTGTTTCTTCTTCTGCGCGTGCTTCGGCAAGCGCCGTAATCACATCGAGATAGAGAGGATCGCCTGGCGCGCCTGGTTCCTTCGTCCGATCGAGTACGGCAATGCTCCGTGTGCTCTTCGGCAGCGCATTGATAAAAGCCTTGCGCAGGAACGGACGATAGAGACGCACTTTGACCACGCCGACTTTTTCGTCACGTCCGGCGAGGAATTCCACCGTCTCATGCGCTGTTTCCGCGCCCGATCCCATGATGACGATGACTCGTTCGGCGTCTGGATGGCCGATGTATTCGAACAAGCCGTACTGCCGGCCGGTTAGTTCAAAAAGTTTCGCCATCAAGCGATCGACGATTCGGGGCGTCGCGTCGTAATAGGTGTTCGCAGCTTCACGCGCCTGGAAGAAGACATCGGGGTTCTGAGCTGTACCACGCAGCACGGGCCGGTCAGGAGTGAGCGCACGCTGTCGATGAGCATAAATGGCTTCTTCGGAGATCAGAGTGCGCAGATCGTCATCGCTGAGCTCTTCGATTTTTGAGACTTCGTGCGAAGTGCGAAATCCGTCGAAGAAATGAAGGAAGGGAATTCGTGACTCGAGTGTTGCGGCGTGTGCGACAGCCGCCATGTCGTGCGCTTCCTGTACTGAGTTTGAGCAGAGCAGTGCAAATCCGGTTTGGCGACACGCCATCACGTCCGAATGATCGCCGAATATCGAAAGCGCGTGTACGGCGAGCGTCCTCGCGGTCACATGCATTGTGAACGGCGACAACTCACCCGCGATCTTGTACATGTTCGGGATCATCAACAGCAGACCCTGTGAGGCGGTGAAGGTCGTTGCCTGTGCGCCCGCTTGTAACGCGCCGTGGATCGCGCCTGCGGCGCCGCCTTCGGATTGCATTTCCGCAATTTCCGGAGCGACGCCCCAAAGATTCGTTTTTCCGTGGCTAGCCCATTCATCGCAAGACTCAGCCATCGGCGAGCTTGGCGTGATGGGAAAGATGGCAATCGCTTCACTCAGCCGAAATGCCACGGAAGCAGCGGCCTCATTCCCATCGACTGTGATGAGGTTCCTGGACATGATTTACCTCCGATTTGCCGTACACACAACAGGTAGGGAGCCAGCTTAACTCCCACCGATTCAGACCAATACTGTCAGAATTGCCAGTGTAAAGACCGTGAAGCGGCAGCTACGATTTGGCCTTCTCGGTGAGGGTGCGGCGGCTTGTGGCGCTTTGATTCATATGGGCTCACGGGCCAAAGCGACGCCAAGCCGTCGCACTCTGATAAGTCGGCATGTTTGAGAGACTGCGATGAAGACAGCATTCAGACTGGTGCTGATGGTGGTTTCACTCTTGCTCGTCTTGTGGGCTGTTTCCGGTTATTACTCCATCCGAACCACAGCCAACGACGATCAATACGTCGGCAGCGAGGCGTGCAAAGACTGCCATGAGGAGCAATTCAAGAATTTTGTTCCAACCTCACATGCGAAGCTTGGTAACTTGAGCAGTTGGAAAAACAAGGTAACCGGATGTGAAGCATGTCATGGACCAGGCAAGGCGCACATAGAGGAAGGCGATCCCGCGAAGATCATCTCCTTCAAAAACAAGCCCGCAAAGCAGATCTCAGAAACTTGCCTGACTTGTCATGCGGGAAGAGAAGAACACAACAACTTCCGCCGAGGCGAACACTGGCGCAACGACGTTGGTTGCACCGATTGTCATTCTTCACATGGCACGATCACAGGCAAGAATCTCGCGAGCTCTAACACTTTTATCACCCCGGCAAACGCCGAGAAGCCCGACTTCTCGACAATAAAGTTATTAAAAATCAGCGAACCCAAGCTTTGCCTGAGTTGTCACACTGAAGTCAAACATCAGTTCACCATGCCCTTTCATCACAAGGTTCTCGAAGGAGCCATGCGATGCAGTGACTGCCACAATCCTCACGGCGGTTTCGAATTAAAACAGACAAGGTTGGCAGTTGGCGCTGATGCTGCATGTATCAAGTGTCACGCCGATAAGCAAGGTCCATTTACGTTCGAACACGCTCCGGTGAAAACCGACGGCTGCGCGGTCTGTCACACACCGCATGGATCCGCTAACCCGAGAATGTTGAAGTTCAGTGCGGTGAACCATCTGTGCCTGACGTGCCACAGCGTGGACCATGGTGTGGGCGCGGACGAGCCGGCTGGTCCAACGCACAACCAGAATGCGCAATACGCCAGTTGCACTAACTGTCACATCAAGATTCATGGCTCGCGTACGAGTCCGGTGTTTTTCAGATGATGAATCGTAATCTGTGTAATCTGTGGTTCATTTTTGTGATCTGTGTGATCGTGGTCCACGCGCAGCAGCCCGCCGCAAGTCCAAGTCCGACCAACGGAAACGGAGACACGCTGGGTGACTATGCGGTTATTTCAAGTATTGAATTTGGCTATCGTGGTCTCAGCGTCGACGGGGATCACAACAAGTATCGCAGCGATCTGAACTACAGTGCCGGTCCGCGTTTATTCGACACGAGTTTTCTTTTGAAAGCTCAAAACGGCCACGACGGAGGGTTCTTCGACAGTTTCCTGGTTACCTCAACCGGCTGGGGTGCAGATCCTTTCGGGCGACTGCGGGTCAGTGCCGAGAATCCGAAATGGTATCGATTCGACGGTTCTTACCGCCGGTTCAAATACTTCCGGTTCCTAAACACGTTAGCGAACCCAAACTGGGTTTTCAGTCCACCGGAGTTCAGCGTGCCGCCCAAGCTGACTACAGGTGAGCATGGATTCGATACCAGGCAGCAGTTGGGCGACTTTGATCTCACGATCCTACCTAAGAACGAACTGATCAGATTCAACGTGGGCTATTCGCCCGAACGTTACAACGGACCTGCATTCACGAACTATCACATCGGCGGAAATGAGTTCATGTTGCTCTCGGAGTTGCGGTCGCGGGCGGACGACTATCGCTTTGGAGCAGATGGCAGGCTTGGACCAGTCGATTATTCGTTCCTGCAAGGGTTCCGCCGTTTCCGAGACGACAGCTTTATCGATCTGGGCCGCACTCCGGGCATCAATGTCAATCCAACAACAGCAGCGCTGAACAATATCCATCGCGATGAGCCCACGCGCGGTAAGGTCAATTACACGCGTTTGAGTTTGCACAGCCTGGTGGCTAAACGACTCGATCTGACGGCGAGGGTGGTTTACAGCAAAGCAACATCTAACTCGCTTTTCAGCGAAGGTTATACGGGTGTCAACTGGAACACACGAGTCTCAGGCTTTCCCCCAAGCCCGCCGAACTCGACACCCAACACCCTGAATATCGGCACATACAACATCACTCAGGACGTTGAACGACCAAACACCATCGGCGACTTCGGCGTAACCTGGCTCGCAACCGACAAACTGAGAATCTCCAACACCTTCCGCGTGGAAGATTTTGAGATCAACGGATTAGGCTCATTTAGCGACTTCTTCTCCCTGACTCGACCGATAACAGGTGGCACCAGAACCGATACTGTCGGATTCAACAATCTGCCCGCCAGTGTGATTACGAGTTATCGCAAATACCAAAACACGATCGAAGGCGATTACGCTTTTAACTCCCGGCACTCAATACACCTTGGTTACCGTTATGGAAACCGTCACAGCGAGGAGTTTTTCAGTGGTTTCAATTTCGGATCGAACGGTGCGTTGCCGGCGCCGTCTCCAGCGGCGACTACCCAGTCAGAACAGGAGAATAATACTCACGCGATTTTGGGAGGATTCAAGTCACGCCCGGCCAATAATTGGACCATCTATTTCGATGCCGAGCACGGTACCGCCGACAACGTCTTCTCACGACTCGGCAATTACGATTACACATACATTCGCGCGAAGAGCAGGTACGCATTAAACAATAAGCTGGCCCTCAATGTTGCTGTAATTACCAGAGACAATGCGAACCCTTCAGAGATCGCCGGAGTGTCGCTGGAGGATTTTGGCGTCAGTATCAAGTCGAGAGTGTTCACTTCGGCGGTTGATTGGACGGTCAGTCCCAGGTTATCGCTCAACACGGGCTACAACTACAACTGGGTCAACAGCAACGCCGTCATTAGTTACTTCTTCAACGGTGTCAACCATCCGGAAGGTCGCAGCCTCTATTTCATGAGGAACAACTTCTTTTATATCGACACCGTAAGCCAACTTACTCCTCGCGCAACGCTGTTCATCGGTTATCGAATAAATAAGGACAACGGTCAGGGCACGCGCGTGTCTGATCCTACCGGCAACCCCGGATTTCTTGTCACTTCATACCCGATGAGTTTTCAGTCTCCGGAAGGCCGGTTGGCAATAAGGCTGCACCGTCGATTGGATTGGAACGTTGGTTATCAATACTACAACTACAACGAGAGCGTGCTCGTTGGTCCAAGACCGCAAAATTACCACGCGCACCAGCCGTATACGTCGTTGCGTTTTTACTTCGGGCGTCAGGAATGAGGGGCCACAAAAAAGCACAAAAGGTGCATGTGATTCTGCAAAGCCATTTGTGCTTTCTGTGTCTTTTTGCGGCGTTTCAGGCAGTAGCACAAAAACGAATCGACTATTCGCGTTTTTCACATGTTACTGAGAAACACAAACTCGAATGTCAGACGTGTCATAAGTTTCCTTCGCCGAACTGGAAAGTCGTTCGCAAAGAGAGTAACGCGTTTCCTGATATTTCTGAGTTTCCCGATCACCAGTCGTGCATCGGCTGTCATCGTACGCAATTCTTCGCTCGCGAACGGCCGGCGCCGAAGATTTGTTCCAATTGCCACGTCAACGCGAGTCCGCGAGATACGTCACGCTGGCCATTCCCCAGTCTTGGCGAACCGTTCCTGACGTCAGCAAGAGGGAAAGGCTTTGTTTCAGATTTCAAAGTCTTGTTCCCAAAGGACAAGCATGAGGTGGAGGAGGGTTCGCCGGTAGAAATGAAACACAGCAATTGTTTCACCTGTCACAACCAGGAAAGCGAACTTGCGCCGTTGCCGCAGAGCTGTGGCAGTTGTCACAAGCCGGCAGCGCTTTTAACCAGTTGAAATGAGGAAGTACGGAATATTGGGAGCTGCTTTGATTGCCGTCACCTGGATCGCCACCGCTTCGAGTTCGAGCGGTCCGGTCGAGCCTGACTTTTCAAAGTTCCAACACGGCAATCCGAATCACTCGCGACTGCCTTGCTTGTTGTGTCACCGTCGCGAAAAGAATTCTGCCCAACCAACTTTACCAGGAAAAGATAATCACGCGCCTTGCACCGGCTGTCATGCGCCTCAGTTTGCTAGTGGCGCCGGACCGATTTGCACGATCTGTCATGAAGATCCTCAGAAGGGAACTGTAAAAGCGTTTCCGGCACTGCGCAGTTTTGGTAACGGGTTCGATCATGCGAAGCATGTCGCGATCGGCGCGAAGTGCAGCAGTTGTCATCGCCCCGCGAATCGTCGTGTGGCCTACACGGTTCCGAGCGGGACTAATGCGCACAACGCCTGTTTTAACTGCCATGCGCCGCAAGCAAAGGTAGACGGAAGAGATATTTCCTCATGCGGAGTTTGCCACAAGCCGGAACCATTGGTGAGGAACTCACAGCGCGCGGTCGCTTATCGAAGAGGTTTTAGTCATGCCAATCATGACAGCTCAGAGTCTTTGGGATGCCGTGATTGCCATAAGGTCCAATCTCAAGGAAACGACGTGACTGCACCCATCGCTCTGAACCATCACGCACCGGCTCGTGGCTTAAGTTGCATGACTTGCCACAATGGCAAGAGGGCGTTTGGTGGTGACGACTTTTCGGTGTGTACACGTTGTCACAAAGGTTCGATGTGGCGGTTTTGAAGATAAGAATAAGGAGTGATTCGTGATGATGAAAATAAGAACGATAACAGGCGCGGCGTTGACTGCGCTCGCGCTTGGAATGCTCGTTGTAGTGTCTGCTCGAACTGACGTCCAACCGTCAGACACGGCCGCCTACTACAAAGGTAAATGCGTAATGTGCCACGGGAAAAAAGCGGAGAAGAAGTTCGATACGTCTCTCACCGACGACCAGCTCGTCGAAGTCATCTTGAAAGGTAAGAAGGTTGAGAAACCACCGCACATGCCTGCCTACTCAGAAAAAGGTGTGACGGCCGAGCAAGCCAAGGCCCTGGTCGATCACATGAAACATTTAAAAGCGACGCCGTAGGTCAGGTCTGATGAGTGAGGAACTGAGGCCAGTGCAAAAGGTTTCCGGCCTGGTGCGAAACTATGTGAGTTTCGTCGGGTCGGTAATCATGTTTACCAGTCTGGCCTGCATCCTGCTGCTGGTCCTGATCGATTTCACTCAACGAAGTGAGAATCCTTACTTCGGCATCGTCACATACATACTGCTTCCCGCGGTGCTGATCTTCGGCATGGTAATCATCATCGTGGGAGCGATTCTTGAGCGCCGCCGCCGTCGTCACTCGCCCGGATCTGAGATCAGTGCTTACCCGAAGATCGATTTGAACGACACGCGCCAGCGGCGCATCGCAACGGTTCTTCTTGTGGCTACTTTCTTATTTGTATCCATGAGCGCGTTTGGCAGCTACAAGGCATATCATTACACCGAGTCTGTAGCGTTCTGCGGCCAAACCTGTCATAGCGTCATGAACCCGGAATTCGTCACCTTTCAGGTGACGCCGCATGCGCAGATCAGATGCGTCGATTGTCATGTCGGTTCCGGCGCACAGTGGTATGCACGATCGAAGCTGGCCGGCACACGTCAACTCTTTGCACTGATCCGTGGTAGTTACTCGCGGCCGATTCCGACTCCGGTTCACAATCTGCGCCCGGCCGATGAGACGTGTGGGCACTGTCATTGGGCCGAGAAGTTTCACGGCTCAAAGCTCAAGACCTTCAATCACTACGCCTACGACGAGCAGAACTCTCTTCGTCAATTGCGCATGCTCATCAACGTGGGTGGTGGAAGTCCCAAGACGGGGATCGTCGCAGGTATTCACTGGCACATGAATGTCGCCAACGAGGTCACGTTCATTTCCGATGACCCGCAGCGCCAGGTTATTCCGTGGATTCGCGTCAAGGATCGCACCGGAAACATCACTGAGTACGTCGACCGAACTCGTCCGCCAACAAAAGCTCAAATTGATAATGCAACCAAGCGGCGGATGGATTGCGTTGACTGTCACAATCGACCTGCGCACAACTACTTGCCGCCTGATGTGACCGTGGACCAGGCCTTTGTATCGGGTAAGCTCGATCCGTCGCTACCGTACCTGAAGCGAGTCGCAGTCGAAGCACTCAGCAAACCATATAACACAACGGCGGAAGCCGTGAGCGCGATTTCGTCGCACCTGGACCAGTTTTACCGGACGAACTATGCAGAGGTGTACGCGAGTAAGAATGCGGCGATCAACTCTTCGATTGCCGAGTTACAGCGAATCTTCCAAACGTACACTTTCCCTGAGATGAAGACGGATTGGCAGACACACCCAAACAATATCGGTCACTTTTACTTCACCGGTTGTTTCCGCTGTCACGATGGCGAGCACGTAAGTAACACCGGAAAGGTGATACGCAACGACTGTAATATCTGTCACACCGTTTTGGCTGATTCAGCTAATCCTTCGGGCTCCGTCAAGACGCAATCATTTCAACACCCTGTCGATCTTGGAGTGCTCGCCGATCGGAAGTGTGAGACGTGCCACAAGGCTAATGAACCATTCAAACACCCGATAAATCTGGGGGATATTTCTCAATTTCAATGCGTCGAATGCCATCCCCGGAATGAGCCGCAAAGAGGCAAAAAGTGACAATTGCCGCGTGGACCACATTGGGACTTCTGGTTGTAATGCTTGCTCTTCTGGTGTGGAACAAGCTTCCCATCTGGTTAGTTTTTATCGGCACGTTAACGGTGGCGATGACATTGCAACTCGCCTCTCCCGCCGCATTGCTCAAAGGCTACAGCAACACCGGAGTAATCACGGTTGCAGCACTCTATCCAGTGGCCGCCGGCATGTATTCAACCGGCGCCATTTCACTTCTGTCTGAGCGGATGATCGGGTTGCCGAGATCGCTCAGGATGGCCCAACTAAGGATTTTCGGTCCTGTCTCAATCGTTAGCGCGCTTCTCTACAACACTCCTTTAGTGGCGATGATGATCCCAGCTATTCGAGACGTTACTCGCCGAACCGGTCTGAGTGGTTCAAAACTGTTTATGGGTCTCAGTTACATCGCGCTCCTTGGCGGCACGATCACGCTGATTGGAACTTCTGTGAATCTGATCGTCGCCGGATTGGTGTCAGATGCAGTGGCCAAGAATCAACTCGCTGTTGTCAAACCGATTGGGTTGTTTGATCCGGCATGGATTGGGGTGCCGGCGACGATTGCGGGTCTCGTATACATGATTTTGATCGGCTCGCGTTTGCTGAAGGATCGAACTGGAAACCAGGCAGGTGTTGAAAAACGAACGTATCGAAGTGAGTTCCGGATCGAAGACTCCAAACTCAACGGAAAGACACTCGAGCAGGTGGGTTTGGCCAACCCGACGGGCTTCACTCTTGAATCCGTTGCCCGCAACGGCACGACGCTGAAACCGGTTCCTGCGGCGGTGCTCAATACGGGAGACCTGCTGACTTTCTCTGCGCCGGCCGACGTCCTGCCTGGTTTATGGACCACAATCGGACTTGTCCCTGCTTATGCGGCCAAGATGGTAACTCAGCGACACGAGCATCAACTTGTCGAAGTAGTGTTGTCATCGCGCTCTCCTGCTGTCGGACACAGAGTCGGCGATCTGCCGCTTCCCGATAGTCCCTATCAATTGATGCTCGTCGGCGTTTCGCGCAATGGTCAAGCTCCACGTGAGCCGCTCGCAGATTTACGTCTCGAGGTTGGCGATGCAGGCGTCGTCGAAGTTGACGATGCATTCTTTTATGAGAACCGGCGTGAGTTGGATTTCATTCTGACAAAAAGACTCGAGGGATTCCGCGTGCAGCGAATCGATCGTGCCACCGTCGCCATTGTGATCACAGTTGGGATGGTCATCCTGGCGGCGACCGGGATCACAAGCATGCTCAACGCGGCACTCTTGGCAGCGATGGCTATGTTGTTGAGTGGATGTTTGACGATCGACCGTTTATGGCAGAGCGTCGACTGGCAGACGGTCGTCGTCCTTGGCGCCGCAGTCGGATTGGAGTCGGCGATCACGGAAACTGGCTTGGCGCGAGAGACTGCAAATCTATTTGCAATGATCGGCGGTCGAAGCCCGATGGTGGCGTTGGCGGCTGTCTACGTCGGAACAGTTCTCCTGACGAACCTGATCACGAATGTGGCGGCGGCGGTGCTGATGTTCTCCGTTGCCGTGTCGTTATCGACGGGTCTCGGCGTCAGTTTTCTTCCATTTGCGATGGTCCTGATGAGCGGAGCATCGCACGCATTCCTGAATCCGGCTGGATTTCAAACAAACCTGATGGTCCAAAAACCCGGCGGCTATGTTTTTTCTGATTACTCAAAGGTTGGAATTCCACTGACGTTAATCGTCGGACTCGTGGTGCTGTTGCTGGCGCCCATTGTCTACGGTTTTTAGTTCAAGGAGACGGATATGTCTACAGTAGGCGAGGCAATTTCACACGTAACCGAAGTCGGATCACCCAAGACACCTCTCAATACCTTCCTGCGAAGTCCGATGAACTGGCTACTGCTGTTCATCCCAATTACTGTCGGTCTCGAACATTTGGCCCACGTTTCCGCCCCCGTGCTGTTTTTCATGGCGGCGTTGGCGATTGTTCCGATTGCCGCGCAGATCGTGAGTGCCACAGAGCAACTCTCGACTCGCACCGGTGATGCTGTCGGAGGTTTGCTGAATGCCACTTTCGGCAACGCTCCGGAATTGATCATTGCATTCGTGGCTTTGAAAGCGGGTCTTCTCGAGATGGTGCGAGCGTCACTCGTCGGCGCAATACTCGCCAACCTGATGCTCGCCCTCGGCGTTTCATTCCTGCTCGGCGGTCTTCGCTTTCATCAGCAGCGTTTTAATGCAACGGCCGCGCGGGCGTACAGCACGATGATGTTTCTGGCTGCTGTCAGCATGACAGTACCGAGTGCGTTTAGTCGCGTCTTCGGACCAAACGAGGTGATACGTCAGGAACGATTGCTCAATGTCGGAATCGCAGTGCTGTTATTGATCGCGTACGGGCTTTACATCCTGTTTTCACTGCGAACACATACGGCTGCTTTTGCAAGCGTCGATTCTGGACACGAAGCCCATCACGAAGAACAGTGGTCGGTGGCGCGTGCTGTGATCACTTTGCTTGCAGCATCAGTGCTGGCGGCGTGGATGAGTGAGATTCTTGTCGGCGCCGCCGAGGAAACCGGCAAGGCGCTGGGGATGTCGCAGTTGTTCATCGGTATTGTGTTCGTTGCCATCGTCGGAGGCGCAGCGGAAAGTGGTTCGGCAATCGCGATGGCCCGAAAGAACAAAATGGATTTATCAGTCGGGATTGCTGCGGGAAGCTGTATACAGATCGCTCTGTTTGTTGCACCGCTGCTCGTGCTCGCGAGTTACTTCGTTGCCCCTCAACCATTGGAGCTGGCGTTTGGTCGCGCGGAACTCGGTTCGTTATTCATCGCCGTCATGATCGGAGCGATGGTGAGCGGCGATGGGGAATCGAACTGGTACAAGGGCGTCCAATTGATCACGGTCTACGCGATCATTGCAATGATGTTCTATTTAATGCCGCAACTGACCGGTTGAAGCCACAAAAAAGCACCAAAGGAAAACATACTTCTGTGGTCCACACTCAACCTGTCAATACTGACAGTTATTCATTAGTGGGGCCGCCAATACACTGAAAATCGCCCCCGAAAGTTACCCGGAGGAAAGGAAGTTTTATGAAGCGATTGGTGACGTTGGCGGTTCTGATTCTGGTTTCAACGGCAACTGCTTTAGCGCAGGACGACTACAAGAAGTTCGAGTTTTTTGGAGGCTATTCGGCCCTCTTTGTTGACAATCTCGCAGGCGATACGGGAAGTTCCGCAGTCGACGACGTGCTGGGCGAAAAGCAAACCCTGCGCGGATTCAATTTGGCGGCGGGTTACAACTTTCATAAATACGTCGGAGCTAAGTTTGACTACTCGCTCCATCTGCGTGAAGACAATTTCTCGCGTCCGCTTGGAAGTGGCACAGTCGATACGACACTGCAAAACTTCCTCGGTGGCATTCAAATAAAAAACAACGCTGAAGATGGACCAACATTCAAGCCGTTTGGACATGCTCTCTTCGGTGTCGCGGTCCAGAAAGTCGACGTCGATAGTCCAAATCTGCCGGCGGTCTTCGGCATTAGCGACTTTCACACGAATGAGACGAGCTTCTCGATGGCTTTTGGCGGCGGGCTCGACATCAAGCTGAATGACAGGTTCGATGTGCGAGTTGTTCAAATAGACTGGAACATCATCAATCGCGGAGATCAGCAGACTGGGATCGTGCTGGCGCCAACTCCGGTTCAAACAGTCGGGACACCCTTTGTCATACAGGGCACGCGTCAGGATAACTTACGTTTGAGTATCGGTATCGTGATCCATTAACGATCTTTCAATGCAGGGCCTCACCCCCTGTGCCGCTTTTTAATCATGAGGTCATAATGATCGCAAGCAGATCGGCGATGAATGAACTCAGTGCTTTTGGCGTTGCACGAGCAACGGTTGGAGGTGCTCCGCTTAACGAGGCTGAGGCACGCAAGACTCACGCGTTCTGGCGTGCCTGCAACTATCTCGCTTTAGGAATGATCTACCTGCACGGTAATCCACTCCTTCGAGAACCTTTAAAGCCGGAACACCTTAAGAATCGAATGCTGGGACATTGGGGGGCCAGCCCGGCCCTGTCCTTCATCTATACCCATCTCAACCGGGTGATTAAGTCGTTTGACCTGGACATGATTTATATGGCCGGGCCGGGCCACGGAGCGCCGGGGGTTCTGGCGCCTGTTTATCTCGAGGGTTCGTATTCGGAAGTTTATCCGGAAAAGAGTTTGGACGAAGAAGGCCTGCTTCGCTTCTTCAAAGAATTCTCGTTCCCCGGTGGAATCGGCAGCCATTGCACACCCGAGACTCCGGGATCGATTCATGAGGGCGGGGAACTGGGCTACGTCCTGTCACACGCATGCGGCGCGGCTTTCGACAATCCGGAGCTAATCATCGCCGCAGTAGTGGGCGATGGTGAGGCGGAAACTGGTCCATTAGCCACCTCGTGGCATATCAATAAGTTTCTGAATCCAATTCGAGACGGTGCGGTCCTGCCGATTCTTAATCTGAACGGTTACAAGATCAACAATCCCACGCTGCTTGCGCGTATCTCTCATCAGGAGTTGGAAGATCTATTTAAGGGTTACGGTTACACGCCGCTCTTTGTCGAAGGTTCTGATGCGACGACGATGCACCAGGGAATGGCCGCCACGCTGGATCATTGCATCAATAGTATTCGTACCGCGCAACAGGAGGCGCGAAATTCGGGTATAGCCACGCGTCCGCGTTGGCCCATGATCGTGCTGCGTTCACCAAAGGGTTGGACCGCGCCTTCCGAAGTCGACGGCCACAAGGTAGAAGGTTTGTGGCGCTCACACCAGGTTCCACTCTCCGCTGTTAAGAAGAACCCGGCACATTTGCAACTGCTCGAGCAGTGGATGCGTAGTTACAAGCCCGAAGAATTGTTTGATGCCAACGGCTGCCTTGTTCAGGAACTTCGCGAGCTGGCGCCAACCGGCAATCGTCGAATGGGTTCGAACCCGCATGCCAACGGTGGGCAATTAAAAAAGAATCTTCGTCTACCGGACTTCAAGACTTACGGCGCCAAGTTTGATCGCCCGGGCCAGACTGAAGCAGAAAACACCAAGCCTCTAGGCAAGTTTCTGCGCGACGTGATGAAGCTCAACATGGACTCGTTCCGAGTCTTTGGTCCGGATGAAAACACATCGAACAAGCTCGACGCGATTTACGAAGCCAGTAAGAAGTTTTGGATAGCAGAGTACTTTCCTGAGGATAGCGATGGCGGGGAATTGTCACCGGATGGCCGTGTCATTGAAATGCTCAGCGAACACACTCTCGAAGGCATGCTGGAGGGTTACCTGTTGACCGGACGCCACGGGTTCTTTTCGACTTACGAAGCATTCGCGCATGTGATCGATTCGATGTTCAATCAACATGCGAAGTGGTTGTCGATCTGCAATGAACTCCCCTGGCGCCGCAACATCGCTTCACTGAATCTTCTGATTACGTCAACGGTGTGGCGCCAGGACCACAACGGTTTTACTCATCAGGATCCGGGGTTTTTGGATGTCGTCGTAAACAAACGCGCCGAAGTCACGCGCATCTACCTGCCTCCTGACGTCAACAGCTTACTCTCGGTCGCAGATCACTGCCTGCGTAGCGAAAACTACATCAACGTGATCGTTAGCGATAAGCAGATGCATTTGCAGTATCTCGATATGAATACTGCGATCACGCATTGCACCAAAGGCATCAGCATCTGGGCTCAGGCCAGCAACGATCAGGGACATGAGCCTGACGTCGTGATCGCCTGTGCCGGCGATATCCCAACGCAGGAAGCATTGGCCGCTACTGCGTTGCTGCGCACGGAGTTTCCGGAACTGAAGATTCGCTTTATCAATGTGATCGATCTGTTCAAGATGCAACCCTGTCGTGACCATCCACACGGCTTGTCTGATCGTGATTTCGACAGCCTGTTTACTGTAGACAAGCCCGTCGTTTTCAACTTCCACGGTTATCCCTGGCTGATTCACAGGCTCGCTTATAACAGGACCAATCACAAGAACCTTCACGTGCATGGCTACAAGGAGCGCGGCAACATCAACACACCGATGGAGTTGGCGATCGACAATGAAATTGATCGTTACACGCTGGCCATCGACGTCATCGATCGCGTGCCGAAACTTCAGTCAATCGGTGCGCATGCGAAGGAAAAGTTCAGGAACATGCAGATCTCCTGTCGCCAGTACGCCCATGCGTATGGAGTCGACAGGCCGGACGTAGTTGAGTGGCGGTGGCAGTTCTAAAAATGCCGGAGGGATTATGAGGATTCGTTTTCTTGGAGCTGCCGGTGACGTGACCGGATCCGCGTATCAGGTAATCACGAAAGACGCGAGCATTCTTGTCGACTGTGGTTTCTTCCAGGGTCGCAAAGAGGTGAGTGCGAAGAACCGCCGCACACGACAGATCGAAGGTGGCAATCTGGATGCGGTTGTAGTTACTCATGGGCACCTGGATCACATTGGCCGTTTACCATTGCTCACTCGCAATGGGTACAAAGGTCCAGTCTACGCTACGAAGCCGACTCTGGATTTGGCCACACTCATTCTTAGAGACTCGCTCTCTATTCAGAAGCAGGATCTAAAGCGTCAAAACCAAAAACGCGCGCGTCAAAAATTACCGCCGCTCGAACCATTATTCGAAGAAGCGGACGTTCGGAAGCTCAAACCGTTAGTCGCATCGGTCAAATACAACCAGCGTTTCACCGTTGCTCGCGGTATTGAGGCCCGTCTGGTAGATGCCGGACACGTGATTGGATCCTCCAGTGTGGAATTAACCGTCAGCGAGAACGGTCACAAGAAGGTCGTTGTGTTTTCCGGCGACCTGGGACCACGTGGCGCGCCTCTGCTTAACGATCCGGTGCCGTTTCATGAGGCGGATGCAGTGATCATGGAATCGACCTACGGTGATCGTAAACACCGCTCGCTGCACGACACCGCGACCGAAGGAAGAGAAATAATTGCAAAGGCGATTCAAAACAAGGCGAAGATCATCGTGCCCATCTTTGCCATCGGACGGACTCAGTTACTCCTCTACCTGTTAGGCGGGGCGTTCAAGAAGAAGACCCTACCCCCGTTTCCGATTTACCTCGACAGTCCGATGGCAATTGAAGCTACCAGCATTTACCGGAGGAACAACGAGCTATTCGATGCCGAAGGATTAGCGATGGTCCAATCGGGCGATCTGAGACGAAGTCTGGCCTCTGCTCGAGCGTGTTCGAAACCTGGAGAATCCAGAGCACTGAACAGCGTCAAAGGACCTTGTCTGATCATGGCAGGCAGCGGAATGTGCACTGGTGGAAGGATCATGCATCACCTGCGGCATAACCTTCCGATCCCCGAGACGGCAGTGCTGATTGTTGGCTTTCAATCCCCGGGCACGCTCGGGCGGAAATTGGTGGACGGCGCGAAGTCGCTGATGATGTTTGGCGAAGAAGTTCCTGTGCGTGCGTCGATTCACACGATGGGTGGTTTTAGTGCGCACGCCGATCAAGATGGTCTGCTCGACTGGTACGGTGTGATGGCGCCATCGCGCCCGCGTACGATCGTCACGCACGGTGAGGACCGCGCGCGAAAAGCTTTCAGTGAACAGCTTGAGAAACGGTTTGGCGTGAAAGC
>DATNCH010000323.1:0-19755 GCA_035571655.1 Pyrinomonadaceae bacterium | reverse complement strand
GTGTACGAGTTATGGCGCCAGCCGTAGCGCTCGGTAGCTAAGTGGAGCATGGATAAACGCTGAATGCATCTAAGCGTGAAGCCAGACCCAAGATTAGACCTGCCAGTGAGACTCCTTGTAGACCACGAGGTAATAGGGTGGATATGTAAGCGCAGTAATGCGTTCAGTTGACCACTACTAATCAGTCCCTTGGCTTGACCATAAAATTTACTCAAGCAACAAGCAACGCGCTTGCGCGTGAGACTTGCCACGATTAGTAAGAAGGCAGTCGCTATTCGATTTTCGAACCGGTTTTCCGGTGATTTTGTCGGCAGGGTCACACCCGTTCCCATCCCGAACACGGAAGTTAAGCCTGCTGGAGCCGATGGTACTGCGCGGGAAACTGTGTGGGAGAGTAGGAAGTCGCCGGGATTATTTAACAAAAGCCCGCGAGAGCATTAGGTTCTCGCGGGCTTTTTGCTTTCAAACACTCCCTGCTAGTATCCGCATCGTAAGAAATTCGGCCCAGCAGGTATGAACACAACTCTCTCCACAGCCTTACTTGCAATCGTCTTCGCTGCCACCCCTTGCCTTGCACAAACCACAGATCGTGCGACGTCAGTAAAGGTCGATCACATCGTCAAAGAGCAAATGCTCGCAAACAAGATTCCGGGCGTCTCTCTCGCCGTCTTGCGCAAGGGCAAAATCATTCTTCTGAAAACTTATGGCCTCGCGAACGTCGAACATCAGGTGCCGGTCAAACCCGAGACGGTATTTCAGTCGGGTTCGATCGGGAAGCAGTTCACGGCTGCGGCTGTGATGCTGCTGGTCCAGGAAAACAAACTCTCGCTTGACGATCGAATCTCGAAATACTTCCCTGACGTTCCAGCAACGTGGAAAGACATTACCGTCTGGAATCTGCTGACCCACACCTCCGGCCTGGGCGATTACCCGCCCGAGATCGACCTGAAGCGCGACTACAGCGAAGTCGAGTTGTTCGCATCCTTCAAAAACGCTGCGCTCGATTTTCAACCCGGCTCAAGCTGGAACTACAGCAACGCCGGTTACGTGATCCTCGGAATTTTGATTAGGAAGATCACCGGCGAGTACTACGGCGACTTTATCAGGGAGAAAATTTTCGAACCGCTCCAGATGACAACGGCGCGAGTTATTTCCGAGGCTGACATCGTGCCGAATCGCGCCGCCGGATACCGGCTCGTCAAAGGTGAGTTGAAAAATCAGGACTGGGTATCGCCGTCGACAAACTCAACCGCAGATGGATCGCTCTACTTTTCGATTTTGGATCTGGCGAAGTGGGATGCCGCTCTCCACACCGATCGTCCACTGACGGCTGCAAGTCGAAACAAGATTTGGACTGCCGCACGACTTCGCGACGGCACGAAAAAAGACTACGGGTTTGGATGGCATCTCGCTGAATATCACGGGCGACGGTTGGTCTTTCACGGCGGCGCCTGGCAGGGGTTTAAGACATTCATTATTCGCTTTCTGGATACAGACTTGACGATCATATTCCTCGCTAATTCATGGGAGACGAGGGACTTCAAATTCGCACGCGGGCTCGCATCGGCTTTTTATCCGGCTTTTGCCCTTCCCGATGTAAAAACGATTCCGGACCTTGATCCCCAAATAACGTCACTGGTAAGGCGCGGATTAATGCAAGTGGCGCTACGTAAGCCTGATGAACAACTGTTTACGACTGACTGTCGTGCGGCGATGCTCGGCACCGAAGGCAAACAGATCGCGCAAGCATTGAATGGTTTTAGTTTACCGGTGGCCATTATTCACTCGAGCGAATTGATCGAACATAAGGTCGCGAACAATCGGCGTCTTCGTCGTTATCTTTTGACCGACATCGGCAGCTCACTTTCGTTGACACTCGAGTTGACGACAGATAACAAGATCGCTTCCATTAAAATGTCGCCACTCTGATCCCGCTCTACTAATTCGAGCGGGCTCTTTCGTTAATTGTGGTAATGGCCCTCGAATGCATATCCCATCTCCAACTCCGCAGACTCGCCGGCGAGCGCGGGTTCGCCCGCGGTGAGCTGTATCACAAAGAAGCTCGTGTCACTGATCTAAGCATCGATCACGAAGTTATCTCGGCCCGCGTTCTCGGCACCGAAACGTATCGCGTCCGGCTCTCATGTACCAATAACCGCCTGACGTATAAGTGCACCTGCCCGTTTGGTGAAGACGGCAACTTTTGCAAACACTGTGTCGCCGTGGGCCTTGCGTGGTTGGAACAGCCTGTTGATAAACCAACGTCCAAGTCCTCACTCGAGAGCTTCCTCGAGAACATGGATCACCAACAGTTTGTAAAACTCGTTCTCAATGAAGCCTGGCGCAATCGCAGACTGCGAGACAAACTCGAGTTTGCAGAAGCGTCCTCAGTTCCAGCGGGCCCAAATCTGTCGGTCTTCAGGAAAGCCATCACAAACGCGACTCGAACCGCAGGCGTCGATTACTATTCGATGCCGCGTTTCGCGAGACGACTACTTGACGTCATCGAATCTATCCGCGGTTTATTGCAAACGGGCCACGCCACCGCGGTGGTGGAATTAACTGAGTACGCTTTCACGCGTCTGGAGAAAGCTATCGGAACAGTTGATGACTCCGATGGTCACTTCCGCGAGATCATTCCGGAACTAACAGAACTACACCACGCCGCGTCCAAGTTGGCCCACGAGAATCCCGTCTCGCTCGCGCAGCGGCTTTTTGAGTTTGAAGTGAACAGTGAGTGGGACCTTTTTAGTGGCGCGGCCGCGACCTATGCCGACGTGCTCGGCAAAAAAGGCCTATCCGAATATCGACGTCTCGCCGAAGAAGTTTGGTCGGAAGTGCCGGTGCTTAAACCAGGTGACGATGAGAACGAACGCTATGGTGATCGCTTTCGCATTACCTCGATTATGGAAACATTGGCACGCCAATCGGGAGACTTGAATGAGTTAGGTAATTATCCCTTGACTGTAGGTACATAATTTAGTAGTATTCGGGCATGGCAAAAGAGAAAGTCAAACGCCCGAAAATGACGCGCTACACGTTCAAGGATTTCGAGAACGATTTCCCGACCGATGACGCTTGCCTTGAATGGCTTAAGAACTACCTTTATCCCGATGGTATCTTTTGCGAGACGTGCAACGCGATCACGAAGCACCATAAGGTAGCCTCACGCAAGTCTTACTCTTGCCAGTTCTGCGGGCACCACGTCCATCCGACCGCGAACACGATCTATCACAAGTCCTCTACTTCGATGCGTACATGGTTCCACGCGATCTATCTCATGGCCTCGACTCGTTGCGGTATCTCCGCGAAACAGCTTGAACGCGAAACGGGCGTGACCTACAAAACCGCGTGGCGCATGTTCAAACAGATCCGAAAGATGCTGCAAGAAGATCACGATCCGTTTACTGGCAGTGTCGAAGCCGATGAGAGTTTCTTTGGTGGCAAGGCGAAGAACATGCACAAGGACGTGCGAGCGCGAAAGATTACCGGACCTGGCGCTAGCGGCAAAACCATCGTCGTGGGCGTTCTGCAAAGACAGGGCAAGGTTTCCGCGAAGGTCGTAACAGATACGGAAGCCAACACGCTCATTCCGTTCATTGAAGCGAGAGTGTTGCCTAGCACGATGGTCTATACCGACGAAGCGCCCTCGTACAATGCGCTTCCCGGTAGCGGTTATGAGCATAGGCGCGTTCATCATTCTGCCAAGGTCTATGTTAGGGCTGATGCTCATACAAACGGTATCGAAGGCTTTTGGTCGCTCGTAAAGAATGGTCTGCGCGGCGTCAACCATTCAGTGAGCGCAAAGTACCTGCAAACGTACCTTGACGAATACTCATTCAGATATAACCGTCGCCATGATGTTACTCCAATGTTGAATCCATTCTGAAAAGAGTGGAAAAGTCATAATGGCCTTGCCGGATGATATCGACTTCTTCACCGCTGGTGACATTCTTCAAGATGTAATCCGTATCAAGAAGATCATTAAGTCCGATATTTTTGAAGTTCAAAACATAGGCCATCCGCTAATAAAAAGTGCATTCACTGAGCTAATGATTTGTGTTAACGACTTGACGCGAAAGGCCATAAAATACGGTACACGCGTTTCCTTTACGGATGACGTTGTTGTCACGCCAAATATTGCCGATGTCACCGACCTGATCAGGTTCATTCGGGATGCGTTGTGCCACACCCACATATACAACCACTTCATTGTGCCGGGCCGGATTAAAGCCTCGTTCTTTGTGCTACACGGCAAGGTGTCTCACGCCCCGTTTAAACCAGACCATGACATCGTGCTAGTTTCTGAATACTCTGATGATGTCTGCTTCTTTTTCGGTCTTCACAAAATCTATCTCAAAAGGCATGTTATTCGGGCCTACCGCGAAGCGGCGGGTCAGTTATTGGACATGCTCCCCACGTTTCCTAATGATATATTCATTGATGGCTCTTTTAACCTTTAGCTCACGGTCATCATCATAATCAGATGGAATGATCTCGATTATTTCTCGAACCAACACATCCAGATCTTGTGAGTCAGATAACTTATCAGTCGGCGGTCGCTCTGCGGTCCCCTCCATTGTCCACATCTCCTTGTGCTAGACTTCAAATCACAAAGAGGTTATAGGCGGGTTGGTCACGGCGGCGATATTCTTAGCGGGATTCGCCGCTTTTGCCTTTACTGTTGACGGTCTTGCGCGCCTTACGCGGACGCCCAACCTTTCGATTCTTTACCGCGTCAAGGTCTTTCGGATCAATCAGCCACTCACGCCCGTACTTGAACGCCTTCAGGCGCTTTGCTTCAATCAGTGCGCGTACCCTACTCGGTGTCACTCCCAGCCTGCGCGCTGCCTCAACTGTGGTAATGATCTTCATAACTCAACGCACAGCGTTCTTGCTAAACTATTGCGTCACGCAATAAATTCTTTGACAGGCGAAGATCTTGCGCATATAGTGACGCGCACAAAATGGAGCGGGCCAGCGAGTGCGCAAACACTCGCCAGCCCTTACACAGCCGACTCCTAACCCCGTTAAGCGAAAGGAGTCGACCATGCCTAATCATCCTAACACGGACTCTCAAAATGAAAGTGTTTACCCTGACGAAGAAGACTGGCAAATCGCCTTTGAACCATTCGAGGGGCATCCATACGCCGCGCTTCAGCTTGGCTTTCACCTGACAGAACTGAAACGCCTGATCGAAGGCGCAAAGAGGCTTGAAGCCCTTAGCGCGATTGATCTGGCTATTGACTCTCTCTTTGAGCATTCGGACTTTCGTAACGTAAGCCGCGAATTGTTTCTGACTGCTATCCAAGGCCGTCTCTCACCCGACATAGAAGACTTGATCCGGCAATTGGGGATCAGAATCTAAAAACAATCGGTGGAATTACATAAAGGGCGCTAGGGTGGTTACTCGTAGCGCCCTTGCTATTTGTCAGAATCCTTCGACTGAGACTCGGAAACCTTTCGACTGGCGCGTCTCAATGCATCTTGATAAGACTCTTTAGTGAATGCCTCTGGTTTCTCAACGTCCAGACTGATAGTTTCTTCCTGTTCCTGTTCTCTTTTGTGCTGTTCGTCTTTCTCTTTTCGCTGCATGACGAGCCTCGGTGTGTTCAATAGATCCATCAATCGCCACGCGGGTATAACAACGGCCATTCCCGTATTTGTATCTATCCGCCATCCTTGTGGATGAGGCGTACCCGCGCCATTAACAACCCTTTCAAACTTCGGAACGTGACCGCAATCAATACCTAAAAATTCAATCTCACCCATTAGGTCTTCTACGGTAAGAGCGAATCTAGTTATTGGAACGCCAGCCGAATCATAATCATTTGGTGGTATCTCGATTTCAGCGGCGGTTGGTCGGTAAACAAAAACGGGTGATCCACTAAAGCCGCTTATTGACCGCATCTCAACAAGAAACGCTTCCTGCATATGGTTTCCTAGTTTCACCTTCTCAAATGGTAGCATTGCAATGCTGCCGAATCGCAAGGACGGTGTGTTGCGCTGAGTGCCTGCGTGATTAATAAACCTTCCGACCATGAAGGTATCATCGCCCGCCCCTACACTTGTTACGGTATCATCACGGCATACAAAACTTTCGGAACTGATTGCGGCGTAGCCATACTTATGCGGAGGTAAATCCAGGGGGGCAACCATAAGATCGTCACCATCTGGATGCTGAATCCACTGATTCCGATCAGGTTCAAGGATGTCAGTATCTCCAGCCACAGTGTTAAGCCGGATGATCGGGTACTGCCTCGCAACGTGTGCATTACTCACAGCGTAGACATGCGGCGGAAAACTGAGCGCCACTCTTTTAACTGAATCCCAAATCGGTTGTGACCCTACGCATACCAAGCATCCACTGCCACCGAATTTTTGTCCTGCTTTTGCGGCTTCTTTGGACTCGTATAGATAAATACTGCAATCAAGAAACTGTTGATCGATCTTGGGCACGCGTTTACAGCGCCACACGCGATAGGGGTATCCACGTGCGGACTTCCTCTCTATCCAATAACCGGAGTTTGTCATACTTGACGCCCTCCAGTATTGTGGCAATCATACCCATGCGGCGTACCTACCGCAAGGGGATAATTACCATGAGTTAATTGCCGTCAGAGAACGTGATCTCTCTCATCCTTATTCATTTCTGCAGATTGCTGAACTCTATCGTGAGGCTGGCCAACACGATCTCGCGCTGCAATGGGCCGAGCAGGGGGCATACTCTTTCGAACGCATTGATTCTCGTTTATCAAACTTTATGGCCATGGAATATCAACATCGTGGCCTCCACGACAGAGCTATGACGTTGATCTGGGAGCAATTCGTCGAGCGACCCGGGCTGGAAATGTACAAGCACCTGCACGAACACGCAGTGCAGGTAAAGTCACCAGTTCGCAATAGTGAACGAACGAGTCATTCCACTAATTCGGCGCCCGAGAGTAATGAGGTATGGGAGCATTGGCGTGCAGAGGCATTACGATTTTTACGCGAAAGACTCACGCCTAATAAAGTAAATCCTGAATCACGAAATCGAGAAATCGACATTTCCAATACCTGGCAGACGCGCGGTCATGATTCTACGTTGGTCGAAATCTTTCTCTGGGAAAACAACTATGACGACGCCTGGGAAGAAGCAATCGCAGGCGGTTGCTTCGCATATCTCTGGCTTGAATTGGCTGACCGCATTGCGCCCGAGAAACCCGAGCGAGCGTATAGCGTTTACCGAGAGTTGATTGGTCCAACGGTTAACCAGACGAATAACACCTCTTACGCCGATGCAATCACGTTACTGAAAAAGATGCGCAAACTCGCCTCACGCCTTAACTGCGAGTCTGAATTCTCCGACTACCTTACCGCTCTTCGCGTCGAATACAAACGCAAACGTAATTTCATTCAGATGTTGGATACCATACGACAGTCAAGCTAATCTGTGATAAAAGTCAGCTTGCAGCCAACCCTCGTGCGGAGGAATCACACCCATGGACACACTACTCAAAGACATTCGCCACGCCATTCGAACCCTCGCAAAGCGTCCCGGGTTCACTGTAATCGCAGTTATCACATTGGCGCTCGGGATTGGCGCGTCCACGGCGATCTTTAGTGTCGTCGATGGCGTCTTGCTCAAGCCGTTACCGTATCCAAACGCCGAACAGATCGTGCAGCTTCGCGAGGTGAACCAGCGCGGCGGCAGGATGGCGTTCACTGAACCCAATTTTCTCGACGTGCGCGCGCGGAGTCGCGCGTTCGAAGGCGTTGCGCAATATGCCGGCGATTTAACGACCGTCACCGGCGCGAGTGAGCCCGTTCGTGTTCCTGCGTTCATCGTGTCTGGGGATTTCTTCGATGTGCTCGGCATTAAGCCGATTACTGGTCGCACCTTTGCGCCTGAAGAGAGCAAACCTGGCGGTACGCCGGTCGCAGTGATCAGTTACGGTTTCTGGCAACGATTGTTAGGCGGAAATCCGGACCTTGCGGCAACAATGCTGCGGTTGATGGACCAGAACGTAAAGATCGTCGGAGTGATGCCCGCCGGTTTTACTTTCCCAAGAGACGCCGAGATCTGGATCCCACGCGAGTTATTTCCGGCGGAAATTTCGCGTTCTGCACACAACTGGAGTGTCGTCGCGCGAATGCGTCCAAACGTATCGACTGAACAAGCCCACACCGAAATCAGCGCGATCGCGAAACAACTCAAACAAGAACACGGCAAGGACATGGATGCCGTCGATTTCGCCGTTGTGCCGCAGCAGGAATACATGGTCGGAAATGTTCGCAATGCTTTACTGCTGATCTTCGTGGCCGTCGGATTCCTGTTACTGGTGGCGTGCGCAAACGTTGCAAACCTGCTGTTGGCCCAGGTAACGACGCGACAAAAAGACTTTGCCGTACGCTCAGCGCTGGGCGCAACTCGCTTGCGACTAGCGCGACAGTTCATCACTGAGAACGTGTTGCTGGTTCTGGTGGCCGGCGCACTCGGCGTGTTGATTTCGTTCTGGGGCGTCAATCTGCTACTCGGTTTGAATGAACAAAGCCTGCCGCGCATGAGTGACATCGGCGTGGATGCGCGGGCGGTGGCCTTCACGCTAGGTCTTTCGTTGTTCATCGGCGTAATCCTCGGACTCGTGCCATTGGTTCGTTTTTCTACAAAGGATCTGGAAAGAACGTTGCGAGAGACCGGGAGCGGTGTGCGCGGGTATGCAGGCCAGCATCTGCGAGGTCTGTTGGTGGTAGCGCAGATGGCGTTGACATTGATCTTACTGATAGCGGCCGGCTTGCTGGGCAAGAGCTTTTATCGGCTCTTGCAGATCGATCCGGGTTTCCAAACGGAGAGCGCCGTGGCGATGGAGTTGTCACTGCCCAACCCGCCGATGGATGAGCAGCGCTACAAACAACTCATGGACTCGTACCGGCGTTTGATGGAACAGGGCATCGCGCCTGACGCGACCATTCATTTAAACGCGGAAGAAGAACGGCAGAGACTTTTTCAAACGCAACTGCTCGAGCGACTCAGCACGACTCCGGGAGTCGTCGCGGCCGGAAGCATCACTCAACTGCCGTTAACCGGTGGTGGACCAGATGGAACCTTCCTGATCAACAATGACCCTGCGAGAAAGGGAAACGCCGATTACCGTCGTGCGACGGCCGGGTATTTTGCTGCCATGGGGATCCCTCTGCTGCGTGGTCGCACGTTCGATTCGACCGACCAGCCGAACGCGCCGAATGCGGCAGTCGTCAGCCAGTCGCTGGTGAAGAAATATTGGCCCAACGAAAATCCGATCGGTCAAACGATTCAGTTCGGAAACATGGATGGCGACTTGCGCTTGTTACACATCGTCGGCGTGGTCGGCGACGTGCGCGATTACGGAGTCGACGAGGAGATTGCTCCGACAATCTATGCCAACGCTCTACAGCGCTTGCCATCGTCGAGTTGGACCGTGGTGGCTCGCGCGCAAACTGAGCCTGCGACATTGGTGCCGGCGATGCGTGAGGTGGTGCGAACGCTCGATCCGCAACTGCCGCTCAAGTTTCGCACGCTGGACCAGGTGTTTTCCTCTTCACTCGATCAGCGCCGTTTTAGTCTGGTGCTGTTCGGAATCTTCGGAATAACGGCTTTGTTGCTCGCCGCCATGGGAATTTACGGCATCACAAGCTACACCGTCGCTCAGCGCACACAGGAGATCGGAATCAGAATCGCACTCGGCGCTCAAATGACAGACGTGCTGGGTTTGATGTTGCGAAAAGCCATGTCGCTGGTTTTGCTTGGCGCGATCATCGGGCTGGCAGGTGCTTACGCAGTGACGCGGTTGATGTCGAATCTACTGTTCGGCGTAACGCCGACCGACCTCGTAACGTTTGTAGCAGTCCCAATGGTTTTACTGCTGGTAGCATTGGTGGCCTGTTTGATACCCGCGCGACGCGCTACGAAGGTCGATCCGCTGGTGGCTTTGAGATATGAATGAGCCGCCGATTACAGCCCCTGTCATACAATCTCACCGCTCGAGCGACTAATACTCAGAACTAGTTGCCGCGGATGGACACTGCAGAGCTTAAAGCAGAGCTCGAAAAGCTTCATGATTCCAGTTTCGGCTGGGCGCTCAGTTGTTGCCGTCACGATCGGAGCGACGCGGAAGAAGTTCTGCAAACTGTCTACTTGAAAATCCTGCAGGGCAAAGCGCGTTATCGGGGTGAAGCCAGTCTGCGAACCTGGCTGTTTGCCGTGATCCGAAAGACAGCAATCAGCGAACGTCGCAAACAGTTGTTGCGCACACTGAGCTCGGTCGTCGAGACGTCAGGATCCAATCACGGGAATTCGCAACCGGCGGTCGAGTTCGAGCGCTCGGAAATGCAGCGTCGTTTTCAACAGGCTCTGAGATGTTTGCCGGCGCGACAGCAAGAGACGTTACACCTGGTGTTTTATCAAGACTTGAGTCTGCGCGAAGCCGCGGACGTCATGGGCGTCTCAATCGGAAGCGCACGTCGACATTACGAGCGGGGAAAGAAACGCTTGCGGGAAGCACTGGATCAGAAGGAAGGCGGTTATGGACTGGGCTGGAGACGAAAAGAGAATTCGGGCGCTGTTCTGTGAACTGTCACTCGAAGACGAGAGTGTGACACCTCGGTTCGAGGAACTGTGGCGTCACGCGGAGAGAACGACACCGGATTCGGCTCGCAGCTTACGCACATCTTTCGTATTGCTTGTCGCGACCGTTGCTCTGATCGCCATCGGTTCGTTCGCATTATGGTCGCGATCCAGATCAACTCCACCTGCGCAGGTCGTGGTCGCAATGGCAAACCCGTCAAACCCGTCAAACCCGTCGACGTCGACGACGGTGCAGGATCAAGACAAAGTTACCCAAACAAAACCGCCTCCGCAGCATCGGAAAAAACTTGCGCGACAAAAGAAGATTCAACCAGCAGTTCAAGAGCTCGCCATACTCTCGAACTGGCAATCACCGACGATTTCGTTCTTACAGTCTCCAGTGACACCAGCGTTTACATCGCTGCCGCAGCTCAATCAATCCGCGCGCGAATTGGAATCATTTCTGCCAAACAACGACGTGAAGGAGTTCAAGCAATGAAGAGAAAACTGCCGATCATCTTTGCAATCATGCTGGGAATAGCGCTTCTTATCGCAACGGTCGTTGTTGGCCAGCAACCAGGCCAGCCCACGCCGCCGCCGTCTCACCCAAACATGCCACCCCACGCGCAGAATCCGCCAGATGCTCCGCAGCCTCCGCCTCCTCCGGATCCTCTGGCGCACGTCATGTTTCCGCCAGAACTGATCATGGGCCATGCTCGTCAACTCGGTCTCACGGACGACCAGAAAACGTTCATGCGAAGTGAGATTCAAAAAACGACGGCAAGTTTTCAGGAACTACAATGGAAACTTCAGGATCAAATGGAGCTGCTCCATGAAACCATGAAAGCGCCGGTCGTTAACGAGCAGCAAGCGCTTACTCAGCTCGACAAAGTGCTCGACATCGAGCGTGAGATCAAACGCCTGCACATCGGTCTGGCAATACGATTGAAGAACCGCCTGACACCTGAGCAACAAGAACAACTTCAAAAAATGCGCGCTGAGCATCACATGGGAATGCAATCACCCCCAGAGGATACGCCGGTTCCTATGGAGTAGGCGGCGTCAGTTCGACCACGACGTCAGGGGCTTTGATCTTGTCCTTGCCGATGAATTTTAGTTTCTTGATCTCTTTTACTGCGCGATCTCGATCGTCGAGTGTGATCTTCCCCTGACCTTTCCACATTCCGGCCTCGAGGCCGATGCGAAAGAAGTACGTTTCGCCGGGCCCCATCTCGATCGCGTAGCCCTTCTCGTCGTCAGTCATGTGGACGATGTGTTTCCCGGGCGTCAACTTGAGCGCGAAAAACCGCCCGTTGTCCATTCGCGCTAACTCCGTTTTGTCCACAAACACAGAAGGCTCGAGACCTCTGCCGACCCACTTGCTCGGACGATAAATGAAAACAGTCGCCGGTTCTGAACTGACCGTTCGAGGTTCCGACGCGACACCTACCAGGCTCGAGCCCTCAACGCGAAAACGCTTCTCTTCGCCCGCGTACACCGTAATCGGCGTTCCGGCCGAGATCTTCGCTTCGCCGCCCTTCCGGAAAAGGAATAGCGGGCTGATGACTGACGCCAACGCAAATGTGCTGGTGGTCTTGTCGTCTCCTTCATTACCTTTAGCGGCCCGCAGCTTCAGAGGCTGCCCATCGGCGGTCGTTGTCGACTCAACCGCAATCGCCAGCTTGCCTGAGTTGCCCATGTAGCCACCCTTCTGCGCGGTGATGACGCTGCCGAGAGCCGTCGTATCTTTACGCACGACAACCTGACCATTGATCACGAGGTCTTCGGCAACGGTGAACTTCACCGGATCGTTCGGTTTGGCTGCTTTGCTCGTTATATCGCCGGCTGTGACGACGTTGATCGCAGTGCCTTCGGCGAGAACAATTTCGTCATCCGCGTGAGTTAATCGTGCTGCTGCACAGAGTTGAGCTGAGAATAAGGCGACGATCAGAACAACGACAAGAGTCTGCTTCATGTGGGGGAACATTCAGAAACACTCCTTCCGGACTTTGATTTTCGAGCGTTCTTGGTCACAATCTCCGCGTGACCTTAATGCCATGATAACAGGTATGAAGGCGGCTAATTGGATCAAACGACTCGGGTTCTGGGGATTTCTCTTCTTCCTTGTGAAGGGACTGCTCTGGTTGCTGGTGCCCGCGCTGATCGCGTTCTGGACGACTAGTTAATGCTGGCCGCTGTTAGCCAACGCGGCTTCCTTCAGCTTCGGATTTTCAACCCACGACTTCGCCGAGACGAACGACACCTTATCATAGACCAGCACGATCGTTCCCAGCTTCAAGAGCTCACTGACTTCACGCGCCGCAAACATCGGTATCCGAATGCAACCATGACTGGCCGGCTGGCTCGGAACACTGAGGCTTCCGTGGATGGCAATGCCGCCGCTGATGTAATTCGGATAATACATCGATCCCGGCACGTTGTTTTCCCAACCAACACCTTTCTCGTAGACGACGAAACGGCCGCGCGGCGTGTAAGCGACACTCGTCTGACCGTCGTAGAAAAATTCCTTTCCATTGCCTGTTGAGACAGGAAGCACTCTCACCTTTCCGTCATCGTCGACAAGCAACAACACCTGTCGATCGAGATCGACTTCGACGTGCTCGTACCCGTCTTCCCTGGCTTTCGGCGACGCGGCGGTTCGAATCGCTTCGAGCTCCTCGATCGTGAGTTGGCCCGTGACGCGCCGGCCCTCCCATTTCTGAAAAGAGATCACTGCCGCACTCGTCCCCGAATCCATTCGGCCATCGACGGCGCCTGTCCAGTACCCCATATCCGCGAGCCGGCTTTCTGCTTGTTTCACTTGCGCCCGGGTCAACGACGTGCGCCGCGGTTGCGCGGTCGCAAGCGACTGCGTTGCAATCAGAAACAGACAAATCGTCAGAACAAGTTTCATTTATGCACGCGCTCGCCATTTGTTAACGAGCTCAGCAGCTCCAACAGTTTATCGTAATCCACTGGTTTCACGAGATGTCCATTGAAGCCCGCTTCCTCTGACTTGCGGCGATCGTCTTCCTGACCCCACCCTGTCAGCGCGATCATCACGATGTCCTTCCCCCACGGTTGTTGGCGCACGCGCCGGCAGACCTCGTGCCCGGTCAGTCCGGGCAAACCAATGTCGAGCAACACGACTTCCGGGCGGTGCTTTTCGATTTCCTCGATGGCCTCGATACCATCGTGCGCCACGTAGGTCGTATTGCCTGTTATTTCCATCAGCATCGCGAGCGAGTCAGCCGCATCTCGGTTATCGTCGACGATCAGGATACGGCGCTGCGGCGATGGCTCTGCTGCTGGACCGGTTTGCGCCGCACCTGATGGTTTCGTAATCACCGGCAGACGCACGATGAACTCACTTCCTTCACCCTCGCCGGCGCTTCTCGCTTCGATCGATCCGGCGTGCATCTCTACTAAACGTTTAACCAGCGTCAGTCCGATACCCAGACCGCCCTGCGATCGTTCCGCCGTCAGATCGACCTGCATGAACATGTCAAAGATTCGGTCTAACTTGTCCTGCGGTATGCCCGCCCCATTGTCTTTTACCGTCAACACCACTTCATCGTCGACTCGCTTTGCACTCAACGAGATCCTGCCGTTTGGTCGCGTGTACTTGGAGCTGTTATTGAGCAGGTTGCCAAATACCTGGGCCAGCCGGGCACGATCCGCGTTCAGATAAACCGGCTCGTCAGGCAAATCGATAATCAAATCATGACCCGCGGCATCGATGAGTGGACGCGCCACTTCGACCGCTTGTTGGACCACTGAGGATAGTTCGACCTCGCTCCGCCGCAATTCCAGACGATCGTACGTGATGCGATTCAGGTCGAGCAGATCGTCCACGAGCCGGACCATCTGACCCAACTGACGCTCGATAGTGTCGTGGGCTTGTTTCAGAACCTCGGCGTCATCGCCCGCCTGCTTCACAACTTCAAGCATGTTGCTCATGGGCGCCAGCGGATTTCTGAGCTCGTGAGCAAGCGTCGCGAGAAACTCATTCTTACGCCGATCGGTTTCAGCCAGGTCTGCTGCCAATTTTCGCAGGTCGTCGGCGAGTTGCTTGCGTTCGGTGACGTCCTGGCTGACAGTCGCAAATCCGACGGGCTCGTTAGCGGCGTTGGTTAGCGTCAACACTTTGTAAGCCATCCAGCGCGGCTCGCCCGTTTTGAAATGTCGAAAGCGAACTTCGACCTCGCCATGCCCGTTCGCAAGGATCGCTGGAAAAAACTCGTTCATGATCATCCCCTGATCTTCCGGGAAGAAAAATTCCTGAATAGGCGTGTTGCGAGCCTCTTCGAGATCGTCCAGACCGATCATTTCCAATCCCGCGCGATTGATGAAGAAGGGAAGACCCTGAAGGTCACACATGCCGATGAAGTCAGTACTATTCTCGACGACGGTGACAAAGTTTTGGCGCTCGCGTTCCGTACGCCTACGCGCGGTGACGTCGCGCACGATCTTCGAAGCTCCAGTCACGTTTCCGGCCGCATCTTTGATCGGCGAGATGGTGAGAGACACCATTATGCGTTGACCGTCGCTCCGCACTCGTTCGGTTTCGAAATGTTCGACCCGTTGCCCGGCGCGCAACTTGGCAATGATCTGATCCTCTTCAGCTAAGCGTTCAGGCGGGATCACGAGCGAGATGTGACGTCCGACGGCCTCCTCGGCAGTGAAGCCGAAGACCCGTTCCGCGCCCGCGTTCCAGCTCTGAATGATGCCATCGAGCGACTTGCTGATGATTGCGTCGTTTGAAGTTTCGACGATCGATGCAAGCAGGCGAGCCGTCAGAAGTTGGTTTGCTTTGTCGCGCTCGATCAAACGCTGTGCGCTAACGTCGCGAAAGATCAGTACACATCCCGATACGTATCCTTGCTCGTCGCGAATCGGCGCCGCGCTATCGTCGATCGGGCATTCGTTGCCGTCTTTCTTGATGAGCACGGTGTGGTTCGCGAGGCCTACGACGACGCCGTCGCGCAACGCTCTCGTTGCCGGATTTTCGACTGGCTTTCTCGTGACCTCATTAAGGATTTGAAACACGCGCTCGAGCGGTCGGCCCAATGCGTCTTTGTGAGACCATCCTGTTAGCGATTCGGCCACCTCGTTGATGTAGGTGATGCGTCCCTCAGTATCAGTCGTCAGTACAGCATCGCCGATACTGCGTAATGTAACTCGGAAGACTTCGCGCTGCTGAGTGACGCGCGTTTTACCGACACGCGCGATTTCGCCGAAGACAATGATCAGAGAACAAGTGAAGAGGTATGCGATCAATCCGACGACATTGGTGACGTCAGTTATATCAAACGTGCCGCGAGGTGCGATGAATAGATAGTGACACGCACCGTAACCTATAAGGGCGACTGGGATCGCGACGCGGTACCCGCCCACCCACACGGCCGCAGCCACCGCGCCAAAGAGCGTAACCAGGGGTAGCGTGTCGCCCATCAGCGGATCGAGCACCCAACGGAGTAACACCGAGACTGCTACCGCGACCAGCCCCAGCCCATAATTTTTAAGCGAATTGCGCACCCTCTGGCCCCCTTGATCAGGCGACTTTGTGATTTTGGCCCTAAGAACTGCCGGTGATTTTAACTTTGAAGATTGAGCGCGTTCAATGTATATCAGGGCCCGAGGTAAAAAATCTATGCGGTCCGTCGAACCGCACCTTTCTATCTCAGTCTTCATTACACGGCTCCGCCAGTGATAAAGCGAGTGAGCCGGCGACCATGGCACAATTCGGTTCGCTCAAGCTGTATGCGGAGATGTTGCGACGGGATCAGTCGCGTGACGGATGCTGTGAGAGTCGCGGGTATCGAGAGAGAGAGCTTTGGTGATCTTCACCAGCGACAATGGGCGGCTTTGCCTCAAAAGTCACGATTCAGACTTGGAGGAGGTCAGTACCGTAACGCGGTAGCGTCCGGTCAGTCTCGAACATACGAAATTCTTAGCAAATTAGGAGACTCACGTACGACCCGACGCTACCGCGTTACGGTACTGACCGTATCCAACAATGACTTTCGACTTTCGAGGCAAGGCCGTACTGACTAATCGTTGTGTGACTGCAATCGTTTGCGGTGTTGATTGTGGCGATAGCTCTCTTCGAGATACTCGGCGCCATCAGCCGTCAGGTACATGCGCGAGTCGTCGGTGCTGATCAGCTTCTTCTGATTCAAGAACCAAACCGTGAACTCCAGGTGCTCCCGCGGGCGTCCGATCATTCTCTCGAGCTCACGCAAATAGATACCCGGATCGTGCGGTTCGAGGCGGCGTTTTGTGTAGAGAGCTTCGAGCACTGTGAGACGTACGACCTGCTCCATTTCGAAATCGTTCTCAGCCTCATTGCCTGCTGAAACAAGCCGCCAGCGATCCTTACGGCGCTTCTGGCTCGTCGCATCGTATTGAGCCCGCTTCTCCGGGTTGGAGAGCACCTGGTAGGCCTCCGTTATTTCGCGGAAGCGAGCTTCGTTTCCCGTTTCTCGATTATCAGGGTGATAACGCTGGGCGAAGATTCGATAGACACGATTGATGGTTTCCGGTTCAGCCGTGTCACTTACTTGAAGTGTTTCGTAAAAATCGACCTCTCCATTGGGTGCCATCAAGCTTTCACCTTTCTCCGGGTTCCGATGTGAGCATCAACTCCCGGTACATGATACCGCAGTCGAGCGGCCGCCTGTCGATGATTTTCTCTGTGTCTCTGTGATTGGTTGGTGCTATCTTGTCGCGGAGCTCACATTAGAGAGGACACAAGCAATGCACCGTATCAAGCCCCTGATAGTCATTATTTGCGTTTACGCGTCGGCAGTGCTGGCCCAACAGCCCACCCCAACGCCGCCCGCGGTCGATCCAAACGACCCGATCGTGCGCATCAAGGAAGAAGGTTTGAAGCGGTCGCAGGTGATGGAAACCTTGAGCTACCTGTCGGACGTGATCGGCCCGCGTTTGACCGGTTCGCCCAACATGAAGCGCGCTAATGATTGGACGCGCGATCAGCTCACAAAGTGGGGATTGCAAAACGCGCATCTGGAAGAGTGGGGTCCTTTTGGTCGTGGTTGGGCGTTGAAGAGTTTCTCTGCGGAGGTTATTGAGCCGCAGGCAATTCCGCTGATTGCTTATCCGAGGGCGTGGTCACCGCCGGTCAATATCGGTTTGGGTGACGTTGTGTACTTCGATGCGAAGGACGAAGCCGATCTCGCGCGCTTCAAAGGTAAGCTGCGCGGGAAGATAGTGCTGGTTGGTCCAATGCGTGATTTCCGCGCGCAGTTCGAGCCGCGCGCTACTCGTCTTGGCGAGAAAGAGCTGCTTGCTCTCGCCGATGCGGGTGACCCGAGGAGTGCGGATACGACGCCGCCCTTTGCCGGTCCCGAATTCCAGGAATTCATAAAGGCTCGACTTTTGTTTAATAAGCAGTTGCGTTTTTTAAGTGATGAGGGAGCTGCGTTGTTGGTCTCTCCGAGTGGCGATGGTGGAACGATCTGGGTGGACGCCGCCGTCGTACCACACGACATAGACATGTCTTCACCGATTGCTACGCTGCAGAGTCTGTTTTTCGGTGTGCAACCTTACGACGTGAACGTGAAAGCAGTCGTGCCGCAAGTGGTGCTTGCAGGCGAGCAGTACAACCGTTTGATACGGATGATCAAGGCGGGCGAGCAGGTGCGCATGAAGATATCGCTCGCGACGCAATTCTCAAAGGACGTGTTGATGGGCTACAACACGATCGCCGAGATTCCGGGTTCGGATAAAGCGGATGAGATCGTGATGGTTGGGGGTCACATGGATTCGTGGCATTCGGGCACTGGCGCGACTGACAATGGCGCGGGCGTCGCGGCGGCGATGGAAGCGGTGCGCATTATTCAGGCGCTGGGGCTGAAGCCGCGGCGCACGATCCGGATTGGTTTGTGGAGCGGAGAAGAGCAGAAACTCTTCGGTTCAGAAGCGTATGTGACCCGGCACTTTGGGAAGCCGGTTGAGGACTCGACGGAGGGGATGTTTATGCGTCTCATCTCTGGAGGCATGGCGGCGAAGATCGTGCGTGGTCCCGAGTACGACAAGCTTTCTGCTTACTACAATCTTGACAACGGCACGGGGAAGATTCGTGGTGTGTACTTGCAGGGGAATGAAGCGGTGCGTCCGATCTTTCGGCAGTGGTTGCAGCCGTTTCGGGATTTGGGTGCGGCGACTTTGACGGCTTCAAACACCGGCGGGACGGATCACCTCTCGTTCGACGCAATCGGTCTGCCGGGTTTCCAATTCATCCAGGACGAAATCGAGTACGAGACGCGCACGCACCACACGAATCAGGACGTCTTCGATCGAATTCAAGGCGACGACCTGAAGCAAGCCGCGACAATTATGGCCGCGTTCGTCTACAACACCGCGATGCGCGACGAGAAGCTACCGCGGAAGCCCGCGCCCGGGCAGTGAAGTTGATCACTAAGTACGCTTTACCTTAGAGGGTGAGGAGTGTACTTGGATCGATGTACCACCTGTGATAGTGCGTTCAGGACTCAAACTGTATTGTGGCGTCGCTCCTCCTACTGTCACACCTCCGCGATCACCTGGAGTAATCGATCCGAACCGTTCGCTGTAAACATCGGGCAGCGTGCGTGCGCCGGATGGTGCCAACCAGAGTCGCAACAGGTGACGCTTACGCTCAGGCTCGGGGAAATCCTCGAACGCGGTTCGGTCGTGCAGGATGGTGTGGTTGTGGACGAGCTGAATATCGCCGGGTTGAAACTCCATCATTAAGTTGAGGTTCGGGTCGTTTGCGAGTTGGTCCAAGAGGTCAAGTGCCTCGATCTGCGCCTCAGTGAGTGGTGCAACACCTGGAAAGCGTCGGGCCGACTCGATGTATTGTCTCTGGTAGATCGCGGAAATCAACCCGTCATGGTAGTTGAAAACCGGAATCGTGAAATATGGTTTACTGCCTTCGGGAACTTCTCCACGTCGATCAGTTTCAATTGGTTCCAGTAAGACTCTGAGTAGATCGGGTCTGCGGCGGCGCATCTCGTTGAAGATCGTGGTCGAGGACACGAGGTTCGACAAGCCACCGGATTTCGCCGCTTGCAGACACAACAGAGCGACGACGTCACAGGAATCTGTGTGATGGGTTTGTCGTTCACGCGTCTGGTAAATCCGCGTATTGGGATCGTCGCTGGAGC
>DATNCH010000322.1:0-4521 GCA_035571655.1 Pyrinomonadaceae bacterium | reverse complement strand
CACTGCCAGAACACTTTCGCTCTCACCTTCCGTGCGCAGGCAAACGAGACCAATCAGCGGCTCATTCACCCGCAAGTGCAGCAGCGCGTCGTCGAGTTCGCGATATGCTTGCAGCGGCCAATACGCGTCACCCAATTCCTGAATCTGTTCAGGCGTTGTTGGTTGCGGACCAGCGGGCGCGTGAATCGTCAGGTCAGCGTAACGCTGATCGCGATTGAGTTTGACTTTGACGTATTGATAGTTTCGTGCGTCGTCAGTGGTTTCAAACTTCAGCGGCGTGAGTTTGATTCCTGATGGTGACGACGACTCACCGTCCACCAACTGCTTAACGCGCGCGTCGATCGACTCCTGAAACTTACTCGTCGGAAAACTGCCGTCGATCAAACCCCACTCCTTCGCGCGTTTCCCCTTCAAGCCTTCGGCGAGAGTGGAAAACACGTCAGCACGGTCGCGTCGTATTTTCCGCTTGTCGACCAGGCGCGTGAGTCCACCAGTTCCCGGCAACACACCAAGCAAAGGAACTTCCGGAAGAGAGACAGCGGAGTTCCCATCGTCAACGAGATAGATCTCATCGCACGCGATCGCGAGTTCGTAACCACCGCCTGACGCAGTGCCGTTCAGGGCCGCGATGTAACGACGTCCCGAGTGCCTCGAGTCGTCTTCAATTGCGCAGCGAGTCTCGTTCGTAAACTTGCAGAAGTTGACTTTGAAGGCGTGTGACGAGCTGCCGAGCATGTAGATATTCGCGCCTGCGCAGAAGATTCGCGGCTTGAGGCTCGTGATCACGACAGCCCGAACCTCCGGGTGCTCGAACCGCAGTCGCTGGACAGCGTCAGCCAGCTCGATATCTACGCCCAGGTCGTACGAGTTGAGCTTGAGCTTATAGCCGCCCGCGAGGGTCTCATCCTCCTGGACATCCATCGAGAGCGTGGCGACAGGCCCGGCGAGTTGCAGCTTCCAGTGTTTGTAGTGTTCGGGCGACGTTTGGAACAAGATTTCAGGATTTAACATGATTAACACGACTCGGTTCGAACGTTCGTTCGAATTCTAAGTGACTTGACAGTTCAGCGCAAGGGCGCGTAGGGTTTGGAATTTCCGAACATTGGAGCCTCAGCGTGGAGGCGAATCTGTTCTGGTGAACGGCGCGGTCTTCAAAACCGTCAGTGAGACCGTGAGAACGGGCTCAGGTAGGTTCGATTCCTACACGCCTCCGCCAAGCAAAACGTTGGTACGCCAACCGTAAAGCGTTCGTAAATAGTTCTTTTACAAGGAATTCCTCACATGATCAGAGATTGGGTTGAGCTCAATATGACACCCGGCATCGGACCTCGCGCCGCTGCCAGACTTTTGGAGCGCTTCGGTTCTGCCGAAGGACTCTATCGAGCAACACGAGCAGAACTGGAGCAGTTGCGACTGCCCCCTGAGGCTGTGGACAGCATCATTGGCCGCGACCTGCTGTCACGAGCCGAGGACGAGATCACAGGGGTCAAGAAACTCGGCGGCGACATCCTCTTATTGGACGACGGGGTTTATCCCTCATCCTTACGGGAGATCTACGACCCGCCCATTGTTCTCTATGTAAAAGGCGCGTGGTCAGAATGTTTGGAGCAACCCTGTATCGGGGTGGTTGGGTCACGCAGGTGTTCGACGTACGGCCAGAACTCGGCGATTATGCTGGCGCGCGACCTCGCCCAGCGCGGGGTGACGGTCGTTTCGGGGTTAGCGCGCGGCATTGACGCTGCCGCACATCGAGGCGCACTTGACGCGGGCGGCCGGACAGTGGCTGTGCTCGGCACGGGGATCGACGAGGTTTACCCTCGCGATCACAAGAAGTTAGCGGCGGAAATTCTCGACCGTGGCGGGGCTCTCGTGAGCCAGTTCCCACTGGGGACGCCGCCGGTCTCGGAAAACTTTCCGTATCGGAACCGCATCATTAGCGGACTGAGTCTCGGCGTGGTAGTTGTGGAAGCAGCCGAGAATTCGGGATCTTTGATAACAGCGCGATTGGCGATGGAACAGAACCGAGAAGTGTTTGCCGTTCCCGGAAACATCACTTCTCGAAACTCGTTCGGCACCAATTACCTGATCAAAGGAGCGAGCGCGAAACTCGTGCAGCAGTGGCAGGACATAGCCACTGAACTGCCGCAACCGATCGCGGCGACGTTGTTGCCGCCGCCGTTTAGCGAGCAGAAGATTTCGGATCGTTTGTCTTTCGTTCCCGAAGGGCTATCGCCCGCGGAGACTTCGGTATTTAAGTTATTGACACCCGACAGCCCGGCTCATGTCGATTGGCTTTTCGATCAGAGTAAGCTGCCGGTTTCAGAGTTGACGGCCGCGTTGTTATCGTTGGAGATTCGAGAATTGGTGAGAGCGCTGCCGGGAAGATGTTTTGTGAGAAAACTGTAGATGGCAAAAAATTTAGTCATAGTTGAATCGCCGGCGAAGGCGAAAACCATAAACAAGTATTTAGGAAAGGACTATCTCGTCAAGGCCTCGATAGGCCACATCAAAGATCTGCCTTCGAAAGGTCTGGGCGTCGACGTCGAGCACAATTTCGAACCGACTTACGAACTCATTCCTGATTCGAAGAAACGAAACAACAAGAAGATCGTCGCGGAGCTGAAGAAGGCTGCGAAAGAGGCTGACGCGATTTATCTCGCCGCCGACCCGGATCGTGAAGGCGAAGCGATCTGCCAGCACCTCGCCGAAGAGATCGTTCCGAAGAGACCAGCCAAGCCTGCATATCGTGTGTTGTTCAATGAGATCACGAAGCGGGCGGTCAATGCGGCGTTCGATCATCCCGGCAAGATCGACGAAAACCTCGTCGACGCACAGCAGGCGCGACGCGTGCTCGATCGTTTAGTTGGTTACAAAGTGTCGCCGTTGCTGTGCCGCACGATTGGCGGCAGGTTGAGTGCGGGACGCGTGCAGTCAGTCGCGTTGCGAATGGTGGTCGAGCGCGAACGCGAGATCGAGCAGTTTGTCAAAACCGAATATTGGACCATCGCCGCGAACCTGAGTTCGAAATTGCCACCAGCGTTCGATGCTCGCCTGTTCAGGATCGGCGAGCAGACCGTAAAGACGAGCGGCTTCGATCAGGAGCTGAAAAAGAACGAGACTGTTATCAACGACCAGGCGAAGGCTGACGAGATCGTCGCCGAAGCCGGGGAACAGTCGTTTGTCGTCGCGGATGTAAGCACGAAGGAACGCAAGCGAAACCCGGTCCCGCCATTCATCACGTCGAAACTGCAACAGGAAGCGTCACGCAAACTCGGCTTCGCGGTGAAGAAGACGATGATGCTCGCGCAGAAGCTCTACGAAGGCGTCGAGCTCGGTCCGGAGGGTGCAGTCGGTCTGATCACGTACATGCGTACCGACTCCACGCGCGTTTCAGAAGCAGCGCTCGGTGAAGTTCGCGAATACATCGACGGGCAATACGGCGGTGCTTATCTTCCTGAAAAGGCCGTGCACTATCGCTCGAAGAAAGACGCACAGGACGCGCACGAAGCGATACGCCCGACTGAGGTTTCACGCACGCCCGATTCGCTGGCGAAGTATCTGAAACCCGAAGAACTGAAACTCTATCGCTTGATCTGGCAGCGCTATGTCGCATCGCAGATGATGCCGGCAGTTTTCGATCAGACAACGATCGATATCGAAGCCGGACGGTTTATCTTCCGCGCGACTGGTTCGGTGCAAAAGTTCGATGGCTTCCTGAAGATCTACCAGGAAGGTCGCGACGAGAAGACCGAAGAAGACGAGGAAGCAGAACGCACTCTGCCGCTGGTCGAAAAAGGCGAGAACCTGAACCTGAACTCGATCACGCCCGAACAGCATTTTACAGAGCCGCCGCCGCGCTACACGGAAGCGACGCTCGTGAAGGCGCTCGAAGAGAAGGGCATCGGACGGCCTTCAACCTACGCCGCGATCATGTCGACAATCCAGGAGCGAGAGTACGTCGAAAAGCTCCAGGGACGTTTTCATCCCACGGCGTTGGGGAAGACAGTGAACGATCTGCTCATCGACGGCGGATTCGCCGATCTCTTTAACGAGAGTTACACCGCGCGGATGGAAGAAGAGCTCGACGAGATCGAGGAAGGGAAGATCCGTTGGACCAAAGCGCTGCGTGAGTTCTACGACAAGTTTGAAGGCGACCTGAAACAGTTTCAGCATTACATCAAAGAAGTCAAAGAAAAGAACGTTCCGACTGAAGAAGTGTGTTTGAAGTGCAACACGCCGGGCATGGTGCAGAAGTGGGGACGCTTTGGTCCATATTTGAAGTGTCTCAACTGCGAAGCCACGCGTGATGCTGAACCACCGAACGGATCGAATGGCGCCACGGCGTCAACCGAGGATCAGCCGGCGGGTGAAGAAGCAGCCGAACCGGAGACGTGCGATCTGTGTGGCAAGCCGATGCAGATGAAGCGTGGCCGCTTTGGTCCATTCCTCGGCTGCACTGGTTATCCGGAATGTCGCAACATCAGGAAGATCGGTAAGACTGGTGTTGCAGCCCCGCCGCCG
>DATNCH010000321.1:0-13074 GCA_035571655.1 Pyrinomonadaceae bacterium | reverse complement strand
TACGAGCACCGTCCCGGCCAGATTGAAATGGCGCGGGCAGTGATGCGTGCGTTCGAAGAGAAGCGCCACCTGATCGTCGAAGCAGGTACGGGCACCGGCAAAACACTTGCTTACCTCGTGCCCGCAGTCGCCGCTGCACTCGGCGGCAATGGCCGCGTCATCGTCTCCACCGGCACGAAGAACCTCCAGGAGCAACTGATGGAGAAAGATATTCCTTTTCTCCAGAGCGTCCTGCCAAAGCCGTTCAAAGCGACCTACATGAAAGGTCGTAACAACTATCTCTGCCTGAATCGTCTCGCGCGCGCGCAGTCAGCGCCTGTGCTCGACGGTCTCGACGAAGTCGATTACTTCGAAGAGGTTTCCGCCTGGTCTCACGATACTGAAACGGGCGATCGCGCCGAACTTGCAAACCTGCCCGAGTCGCTTTCGTTCTGGCGTCACATCGACGCTCGTTCCGAATCGTGCCTGGGCCAGAAATGCCCCGACTTCGATGCCTGCTTCATCACGCGCATGCGTGAGCGAGCACAGGAAGCAGACATTGTCGTCGTCAATCATCACTTGTTCTTCGCCGATCTCAGTTTGCGCAACGGCACGTACGGTTCAGTTCTTCCGGACTACACGGCCGTGATTCTCGACGAGGCACATCTCGTCGAAGAAGTCGCGTCGGAATACTTCGGCGCGCAGGTTTCGAACTATCAGATTGACGATCTCGTGCGCGATCTCGGAATGCTCGCCATCGAGGACGCCGAAGTCGATCGGGAACTGACGAAGAGCACGGCTCGCATGTCGCAGTTTTCAGAAGACTTCTGGATGGGTTTTCGCGACGGGCGTGGCGAGGATGGCCGCTATCCGATACTGCCCGGCACGTTTGCGAGAAAAAATTCAGACGGTGAACTGGAAGCGACACGGCTCGGCGAGTTGTTTGTTGTTTTTGACGGTGCGCTGGAGCGGGCGGCGACAACACTCGACGCGCTCGCAGATAAGCCGCCGGAGATCGAGAGTCTGATCCGGCGTCTGCGTCAGATTCGTTTCGATCTTCAGTTCATCGTGACCGGCGCCGACAAGAAGTTTGTTTACTGGCTCGAGCGACGCAACCGCGGGATCTTTTTGCGCGCTTCGCCGATCGACGTTGCCGGACTGTTGCAGGACAAGTTGTTTGAAGAAGTGCCGACGGTTGTGCTGACCTCTGCAACGCTTTCGAGCGGCGGAAATTTTTCATTCATTCGCGACCGGCTCGGGTTAGACACGGCCGACGATCTGATTGCGGAATCGAGTTTTGATTACGAAAGCCAGGCGATACTTTATCTGCCCGCCAAGATGCCCGATCCGCGCGATCGCAATTGGGCGCCCGCGGCTGCGGATGAGGTTATTAGAATACTCAACGCCACGGAAGGCCGCGCGTTTGTCTTATCGACGAGTCTCGCGGGGATGCAGTATCTGTTTGAAAACGTCTGGAACGAGGTTGACTATCCCTGCCTGGTCCAGGGAAGCGCGTCGAAGAGTCAACTACTCAAGCGGTTTCGAGAGACGCCAAACGCCGTGTTGTTCGCGACGTCGAGTTTCTGGCAAGGCGTCGACGTACGTGGCGAACAGTTATCGTGCGTGATTATCGACAAGCTGCCGTTTGCAGTGCCGACAGATCCGATCGTTGCCGCACGGCAGCGATACATCGAAGACAGCGGTGGCTCGAGTTTTTACCAGTACAGCGTGCCGCAGGCGATCATCGCGCTGAAACAGGGACTCGGGCGTTTGATCCGCAGCACGACCGATCGCGGGGTGCTCGCGATACTCGATCCGCGTCTGCGAACAAAAGGTTATGGTCGAACGTTTCTACAAAGCCTGCCGCCGTGCCGCGTGACTTCGCGAATTTCGGATCTCGCGAGTATTCTATACAACAGATAAGCTATGCCGGGACAATTCGAAGTAATGATCGAGCGCAACTTCTCGAGCGCGCATCAACTGCGCGGGTACAAGGGCAAGTGTGAGAATCTGCACGGGCACAACTACAAGATCGAGATTTACGCACGCGGGCGAGAGTTGGACAACATCGGTTTACTCGTCGATTTTGTTGAGTTGAAAGCGGCGGCGGATGAGGTTGTGACGTACCTCGATCATCGAAACATCAACGAGCTGCCGCCGTTTGATGAATTACAACCCTCAGCCGAGAACCTCGCGAAGTACGTCCTGGAACGCGTGGCGAGGCGCGTCGGCGACGACCGCGTGCAGATCTACAAAGTGCGTTGCTTCGAAACACCCACGAGTGTCGCCACGTACCAATTAGATTAGCCACAAAAAGGCACAAAAAAACACAAAAGTTTGGTGCTTACTTTTTGTGTCTTTTGTGCCTTTTTGTGGCTTACATATTTTTTTGTGGCTTACATATCGGCGACGACGTAGGCCATCACCGCCACTGTGGCGACGCAGAGCGCGAGGTCCTGTGGGTTGATTTTGTCGAGCGTGTCGGCGGGCGTGTGGTGGATGTCGAAATAGTGCGAGCCTTCCACGTCCAAACTCGCACCGACGACTCCGTCACGCATGATTGGTCCAATATCCGCCCCGCCGCCTGAAGCCGCGATACGATCCGCGCCGATACCCGAAAGTAACTTTGCGATCTCCTCCAGGTTTGCACGAACTTGCAAGGGAGCTGTCGCAACAAGGCCGAAGCCTTCCGGTCGATAGACACCGGAATCCGCTTCAATCGCCAGAACATGTTTCGCGAGCTCTTCGCGATGTGCGTCGCGATACGCATTGCCGCCGCGCAATCCGTTTTCTTCGTTCGTGTAAAGCACCACGCGGATCGTGCGTCGCGGCCGCAGCCCGAGCTCTTTGAGCAACCTGACCGCTTCCCACACGACGATGCAACTACCGCCGTCGTCATGTGCGCCCTGGCCCACGTCCCACGAATCATAGTGACCGCTGATCAGCACAATCTCGTCAGGCTTTTCTGATCCTTTCAGTTCCGCGATCACGTTGGCCGACTCAGCATCGGGCAGGAACTTCGCGTCCATCTTTAACTTCAGCGTTGGATGATCTCCGCGGTCGTTCATACGCTGCAACAGCTCTGCTGCTTCGATCGTGATCGCGGCCACGGGAATCTTCGGTTGTGCGGGGTCGTACTGCATCGCTCCGGTATGCGGGGTCTGAAGACTAACGGGCGTGATCGAGCGTACGAGCGCTGCAACGGCGCCGTATCGCGCTGCCCTCGACGCGCCCTGCAACCGATAGAGAACAGTCGCTCCGTAGTTCGTAAACGGCGCGTTATAGACAACGATCTTTCCACGCGCGCCCTCGCCAAGCTTGTCGAGTTCGCCAAAGTTGCGCACGACGACTGCTTCCGCAGTGATGCCCTCAGCCGGTGTGCCGATGCTGTTGCCCAAGCCGAGCATCGTCAACTTTTGCGAAGCCGGCGTCAGCATGTCGAGACTCTCCTCGCCGCGCACCCAGTGTGGGACCATCACTTTCTCGCCGCGCACGTTCTCCAGGCCGTCACGCTTCATTTCTGAAATCGCCCACTCGATCGCACGCTCCAAACTTTTTGAGCCGCTGAGACGGTTGCCGATGTGGTCTGTGAGATGCGCGAGTCGAGCGTAAGCACGGTCGCTGGTTATTGCGGCGCCGATGATGCGCCCGGCAGCGGCGCGGTAAGCGTCGATCTTGACGGTTGGCGGAGGCAGTGGCGTTGGCGTGGGCGAAGGCGAAGCTTGCGGCTGCGCTTGTGGTGCTGGACGCGCCGGATCTTGTGATGTGAAAGCGGTTGCCTGAATAAGCATAGATACGAGTGCGAGCAGTTGTAAGAAACCCACGTGAAGAAATTCCTCCGTTGGACCGTTCGAGTGATATTGGGAAAGCGGTGATGCGCGGGAAGTTTAGCTAAACCAGCGACGCGCGACAAACTTTCCGAAAAAAATTCCGCCAACCTGTCGATCCTGCGACTCCCTGAACGATTAACCAGTGGAGGGCACGCCCGACCATAATTAAAAGGCAACGATAAAAGGAGATTCCAGTTATGTCAGCAACGAATCCGGCTCGCACCGAACCTGTTCCCCAGAAGATCACGACGTTTCTTTGGTTTGATAAAAATGCGGAGGAGGCGGTCAATTTTTACATCTCCGTGTTCAAGAACTCGAGAGTCGTAGGTGTTTCGCATTATGGTGAAAGCGGAGGTCCGAAGGGCACCGTGATGACTATCGAATTTGAGCTCGACGGTCAGAGGTTCACCGCGTTGAATGGCGGACCAACATTCAAATTCACTGAAGCCATCTCGCTCGTGGTCCATTGCGAAACGCAGGAGGAGATCGACTACTTCTGGGAGAAACTCTCCGAAGGTGGTCAGCAGGTTGAATGCGGCTGGCTCAAAGACAAGTTTGGTTTGTCGTGGCAGATCGTTCCGAACTTTTTAATGGAGCTGCTGCTGGGCGATAGTGAGCGAAGCGAACGAGTGATGAAGGCCGTGATGCAGATGAAGAAGCTGGACATCGCGCAGTTAAAGGAAGCGGCTGAGGGAAACTAGGAGACAAATAGGTCCTATAGGACTGATACGACTTATAGGACCTATTAATCCCCGGCGGCCCCGGCGGTGCTTGCTTGCACGGTCAAAGCAGGCACGGACTCCACTGGCGCAGACGGCGCGCGCCTCACCATGAACGGCTTCTCACAAAACCAGAAGAAAAGCCACGCGAAGAGAATCGTAGCGGGAACGGTTATCAGAAACACGTTCAGCACCTGCAACCACGAAGAATTAGTCCAACGCCACGACTGCATGATGACCAACTCGTGCGTCAGATAGAGCGAATACGAAAAGATACCCATCGTCGCAAATAACGAAACCTTCGACGGCAGCTTCCCGCGACGCAGCCAGCTACTTTCGGCGAGCACCATCCGGTTCACAACGATAAAGAACCCGAGCCCCCACATCGGGTGCATCACAAACCAACCGGAATTGTGCAGGATCGTGTCTTTCGAAATGAACGGCAGGTAAGACGACAACGCCGACGCGCCGACAATGAGCACCGTCGCGAGTCGCAGATCGCGTGACCAGCCGCGCAGACTAATCAACCCACACATTACTTCCACACCCATCGCGCCGAGCGCCCACGTAAACCAGTGCACAGCGGCCGACTCGGGAACAGGTATCCCGACGCCCGTCTTGAGCCAGACGACGTGACTAAAACCCATCCACGCGAGACGCGCCAAAAGGCAGACGGCGAGCGTTACTCCCCAACCCCAGCGAACGCGCACGAAGAGCAAAAGGAAGTACGCGAGATAGAGTTGCTCTTCAATCGCGAGCGTCCAAAACACGCCGTTGATCGTGTAACACGTATGCGGATCGAGGTTGTGCAGCATCAGCAGATGCATGCCGATGTCGTAGAAGAGAAAGTGTGTGACGTCGAGTCCGAGGGTCGATGCGGTCAGCAACAGGTAAAGCAAAAGCGCGATTACGTATGGCGGATAGAGCCTGCGAATTCGTCTTTTCCAGAATGGACCGAAGCGAATTTCCGGCTTGGTTCCGGCTGCTTGCGACTTGGCCCATTGCAGGTGAATGCAGAATCCCGAGATTACGAAGAAGAGAAAGACTCCGATGTATCCGAAAGAGCTCGCAATCTGGACCAGGCGAATCGGGTAGTCGAAGATGTTGTTTGGAAGGACGTTCTTGCCCTGGTCGACGGCGTGGTAGAAGACGACGCCCAGAGCCGCGATGCCGCGAAGCGCATCAACACCACGCAGGCGTGTCTGGGTAGGGAGAGTCGGTGGGGGATTCGACATCTAAGGTTGATTCTGATCCGCAGATGACGCGGATGACGCAGATCTGATCTGCGTTATCCGCGTTCATCTGCGGCATAAATCTCAAACTGAAACCAGCGACGGAACGTCGATGTTGTATTTTCGGATTTTGCTGTAAAGCCGCGGCCTGTAGATGCCTAACAGATTCGCGGCTGCCTGCTTGTTCCCCCCTGTACGCTGCAACGTCCTTTCTATCACAAGTCGCTCGATATCTTCGAGTGTCATGTTTGGCGGAACGTCCCACGTCACATTAGACGCCGTGCCCTCTGGAAGCGATCCGTTATCAAAAGGCAGGTCGATCGGCTCGATCTGTTTGTCTTTCGCGAGTAACACTGCGCGCTCGATCACGTTTTGCAGTTCACGCACATTGCCCGGCCAGGCGTGACCAAACAGCCGCTGATACGCAGCCTGCGAAACGCCGGTGATCGGCCGCTCATACTTCTGCGCGTACATGTGCAGGAAGTGTTCGGTGAGGAGTTGAATGTCTTCATTGCGTTCGCGCAACGGCGGAACGTGAATCGTGATCGTCGAGATGCGATAAAAGAGGTCGTCACGCAGCAATCCGTCGCGTATCGCGTCCGCCGGTGGACGGTTGGTGGAACACACGAGTCGAAAATCGACCGCGTAAGTCTTTTCCGATCCGATCTTCCGATAACTCCGTTCCTGCAAGACTCGCAACAGCTTCGGCTGCAACTCGATCGGCATCTCCGCGATTTCATCCAGCATCAACGAACCGCCGGCGGCATGTTGGACCAGGCCTTCTTTGTCTGCATGCGCGCCGGTGAATGCGCCCTTGGTGTGACCAAACAGTTCCGATTCGATCAGCTCTTTCGGCAGCGCCGCGCAGTTCACTTTGATAAACGGTTTCTTCGAACGCAGCGACTGGTAGTGAATCGCGTTGGCAATCAGTTCTTTGCCCGTTCCTGATTCCCCCACGATGAGGACGTTCGCGTCAGACTTTGCAACCGACTCGATGGTCTCGTAGATCTGCTGCATCGGCTTCGACGCGCCGATGATGTTGAAATATTCTGCACGCGTGGAGAGCTGGCGTCTCATGTTCGCAGTCTCTGCGACAAGCTCGCGCCGCTCGAGCGCCTTTTCAACCAGCGGTTGCAGCTCTTCGAAGTCAAACGGTTTCTCGACGAAATAGAAAGCACCCGCCTTCGTTGCCTCGACAGCTTTTTGCACTGAACCGTAGCCAGTGACAACGATGACTTCCGTGGTCGGCCGCGCGTCTTTCATGTGACGCAATACTTCAAGACCATCCATGTCCGGCAGTTGCAAATCGCAGATCGATAGATGATGTCCGCCCTGATCGAACAACTCGATGGCGGCCGCTCCGGTCGCGGCGGTGTCGACCGAGTATCCCTCCTCAACGAAGTTTTGCCGCAAAGAATCGGCCATCGTTGGTTCGTCATCTACCACAAGAATCCGCACTTCTTTGTTCTCCACCTTTTTCTCCTCCCTCGTAGTCGCTGCGCTTTGGGGCATCTGTCTTACTCCTGTTTCAATTGAGCGGAAGCTCTACCACAAACTTCTTATCCGTAAATTTTGCCGACCCGCCGTGGGCCTCGACGATCTTTGCCGCCAGTGCGAGTTTGACCTCGTCGCTGCCGGCGAATGAACGAAACGGATCGCGGTCCAATTCACGCAAGCCGGTCCACTCGATCACCGCTCCATCATCGGCGCGCTTCGTCGTCACCGTAATCGCGCCGGCTCCGTCGTTGTCGGTTTGACGGTGTTTCACTGCTCCCATGCAGAGCCACTTCAAAGCATCCGTGAGCTTGAAGTGATCGACACTTCCCTGAACAGCATCTGAATCCGATTTCCAAACTAACTTCGAATTCGTCTCGTCCACACTCGAACAAACCGAACTCAATACTTTGTCAACTTCAAATCCCGGCTGTTTTTTCAACTCCACCGGCTGCCCGTATCGCACAATCAGCGACAAATCCTCAGCCGCGCGATCGAGCCCGTTGATCAACTTGCCGACAGTTTCCTGCTCGTCTTCAGGTCGTTCGCTCTTCTCGATCCTGCGTCGCAGGAACGTGGCATAGAGTTTGAGACCATTAAGTTGATTCTTGAGGTCATGGACAATTTGCATTGAAGCTCGCCCGAGGTCCTGGAGTCGTTCCGTCTCTTCTGGCCTCGACATAGCAGTCTTCATCGTATGCGAATCTCTCTCCAGTTCTAATTAAGGGGCCCTAGGGGAGGGGAACCTCACGGCCAGTACGAGTGTATGAATTAAACTCTGACCTAAGATCCTTTTGTGTTGCGTTTCAATGCGGGATGGTACCAAAAATGGCGCGCGTATTCTAGTCATACAGTAAAATCAACAACTTGGAGCCCATTTTCGGGGGTTCGGAAGGTGTGAACAGGTGGAAGATCAGGATAAGTCATTGACCGTGTTACTGGTCGAAGACACGGAAGACAATCGCTTCATGATGCGGCGCCTGCTCGAAATAACTGGGTATCGCGTCGTGGAAGCGATGAACGGAGAGGAGGCCGTTAGACTGGCTAAGGCCGAATGTCCGCACCTCATCCTGATGGACCTCAGCCTGCCGGTGATTGATGGTTTGGCTGCCACACGTCTCATCCGTAAAATTCCGGCTTGTGAGCGTACGCCCATCATCGCGGTGTCCGCACACGACACATCCGACTTCCAATCTGAAGCGATCAGCGCGGGGTGCAACTGCTATATCACGAAGCCAATTAATTTCAATGAACTCGAAGCGATGATTGCGCAGCTTCTCATTTAAGCCGCAGATTTTCGCAGATGAACGCAGATGTGATCTGCGTTCATCTGCGAAAATCTGCGGCAGAATTGCAAAACCCACCTTACGTCCTTACAATTTGTCCCACTATGGCTGTTCCAGATCGGGCTGAAGGAACCGAAACTAATCGAACGCTCGTCATCGTTGTGGCCATCGCGGCGGCTCTTGTGATCGCGATCTTCTTTTACGTTCTGATGCGTGCAAGCGGCGGTGGGACCACGGCGGAGCCGACGCTACAGGGTGCGATTCGTGAGGGCTCACCGCAGTTTGAGGAGTACAAGTCGAAAATCGTGCTTGACGATCCGGAAGCGACGGAGGCAAAGCGCGCGCTCGGCGATATCGTGATGACGCTTTCGACGACGGTGCGAAATGTTACAGGGAAGACGTTGTCGGGGCTCGAGATTCGCGCGGCTGTGGTCGATTACGAAGGAAAGGCTGTGAAGCAACGGACGGTTCTTGTGATTCCGACGCGTCAACCGGAACTCGCGCCGAACAAGACGTTGCCGGTGAACGTGACGTTGGATGGAATGAAAGACACGGATGCACGCGCGAATATCAAGATGGATGTCGTGGGGTTTAAGTTGAAAGAATAGACCAATGGTTTGATCTACAAGAACAGCTCTTCCAGCGACTGCTTCACCGGCTGAACTGAAACAACCTTCCCACCGACTTTCCTCAATCCCGTCAACACACGATCGATCTCATCTTCCGAAGCTATCTCGATCCTTAGCCCACGTGGTGTCGGAGCGATCTCGGTTTCCGGAAGCTGCTGCTTCAGAGTCTCGGCATCCGTGCCCGTCGCCATCACTTCCATCCGATTCGGACCTTCATTCGCGCGGCGCAGCTCGTCGAGATATCCAACCTGCGCAAGCTGCCCGCGCTTCAAAATCGCGACGCGATCGCAAAGCACCTCGATGTCCGACAGAATGTGAGAACACATGAACACAGTTTTACCTTCGTCGCGCAACGCCGCGATCAAGTCGCGCACTTCTCGACGACCGACCGGATCCAACCCACTCATCGGCTCGTCGAGAAACACAACCTCCGGATCGTTAATCAGCGACTGGGCCAATGCCACCCGCTGCAACATACCCTTTGAAAACTTCCGCAGTTGCGTGTCCCACTTCTTTTCCTCGAGCCGCACGCGTGAAAGTAGCGTTGCAGCACGTTTTTTACGATCGGAAGCATCCTGTCCAAAGATCTGTCCGCAGTATTCAAGCAGCTCGCGCGCAGTGAGGTAATCGTAGAAATACGGATTTTCAGGCACGTACCCGATTCGGTGATGCATACGGACGTCGTTGATGTCGTGGCCCAGTATGCGTGCGCTTCCGCTACTCGGAAAGATGAGGCGCATGAGGAGTTTCAGCGTCGTGGTCTTCCCGGCGCCATTCGCTCCAAGAAAGCCAAAGATCTCATTCGCATTTACCGACAATGAAAGACCGTCGAGCGCGCGCACCTTCCGCTTACGAAAGAAACCGACTTCGTAGTCTTTTGTCAGATCATGAATTTCGACGATGGGCATAGTCGAGAACCTACTTCACAGGGATCTTCGAGTCGTAACTCACTCCAACATCGCAGTTCGTCGCCTTGAACTCGTAGGGAGTGCCGGATGGATCGAGCGGCGCGCCTGAAGCGGCCGTACGCACACGAGCAGCTCTAAAAATCGGTTCAAGCTCTTTCCAGCTTGCCGGACAGCGGCCGGTACGCGATTTAAAGGTGTCGAGTAACTTTTTCAAAATATCGATCTGATCGAAAGCATCGAGCTGGAGTAAACGGAGCTGGGCCATCTCCTGCACCTTCTTGTCCGTTGTCCCCTCGTACATTCTGCTGTAGATCTCGCGTGCGGTTGCTCGACCGCCGCCATCCGCCAACATCTTCGCCTTCATTGCCGTCATCCACGCGGGCGCTCCGGGAATTTGTCCACCCGCACTATACGTTTCCGCCGCAGTCGCCAAGTCGCCTCGTTGCCAGTAGATGTAGCCAAGGTGGTGATACAGTCTCCACGAAGAAGGGTTGGCGGCGATGCCTTTCTTAGCGAGACGAATCGCAGCATCAACATCCGATCCAGGCAGCACGATTGCGGCATACTCGTAAGGTTCGATGAACTGCGGATCCAGTGTTGTTGCTGTGTCCAGAAGAGCCGGCAAAAGTTTCAAGTTTGCACTTCCAAGCCTATCCAGCATCGCTTGCTCACGCAGAGTCAAAACCTTTCGCCCGACGTATTGCAACGATCTCATCCAATACCAATCCGCGATCAGACCATTCAACCCCAGCGACAGTCTCCTGGCAGTGTTGCCATTGACGTACAGCCGTTCTTCTTCAACCGCGAGATCGAGCGGAGGACGACGTGCATCGATCGACTTCGAAAGCACGACGACGCCGGCGAGTCCGACAAAGATCATCGCCAGCAACATCAACTGGTGCTTTTTGGGTGAGCGCTGCTGAAGATCAACTGACATAACAGCTATTTGAAGTTGCGCTTACTGAGAACAAGAGTGGCAGCCGCCATGATGATGGCGATGTAAACGGCTGCATACGCCAGCGCCAGCAGAACATTCGCGAAGGTGGGCGTCTGTCCATGAGCCGCTGGTGTGATGTAGCTGAAGTTACTCAGATTGGGAAGCAGATAGTAGAGCCCGACGAATAACCAGCGCGCGACAGTGCTTTCCATCGAACCCGCGAGAGTCTTGAGGTCGCTGCTGAAGTGTCCAATCGTAAAAACCAGGAAAGTCAACAACGCTGAGAGAGCAGGGGATGAAAACGAGGAGAAGAGCAGAGCGACGCTCGTGATGATCATCAGCTCGATGTAGAGCAGAACGATTGCCGGCCAGATGGTCAGCGCGAGTGTTTCACCGCGGCCGCCAACGTACAGCAGCGCTAACGAAACACCGGCTCCCATCACGACTACGTTGACCAGCAGAGTCAAACACAATCCTAAATACTTCCCAATCAGAAACTCTCCGCGGCTGACGGGCTTTGAAAAGATTGCGTAGATGGTGCGTCGTTCGATCTCTTTGTAAACCAGACCGACGCCGACGAATATCGAAATAAAAACCCCGAACAACAGCATCGTGCTGAGTCCGAGGTCGACGATGATTTTGCGTTCCTGGCCACCCGAGAGTTCGCCGATGAAGATCGCAACCAGCGTGAGCAGTAGTACAAACAGAAGGAGGTTGTAAAGCACGCGGTCACGTACGGCTTCTCGGAAAGCGTTTCGCGCGATGGCCGCAGTCCGCCATAGAGTTCCGGCTTGAGAACTCTTTAGTTTTTCGTGACGGGTTATTGCTGCTGCTGTGTCCAACGTATGAAGCCGTTTTTTCGTTCAGCCATTGAGGTAGAAATAATCTACCTCAATGGACACGGTTTCGGAAGAGTTTTCTTGCGCGGTAGGTGTTGTCGCAAGCTCGAGGCAAAGTGCGGCGCTCGGCAAGGTTGGCTAATTAAGTACGGGCCACGATCCATTGTTCGTAGCGGCGGCATAATTTGCTGGTCCTGCGTCCGTTACGTTTCCACGTATTCGGCCGTCGTCCGCAACTGAGAAACTACGGTGACCGGTTCTTGCGATCGGTGCAGTTGACGTGGGGATCGCGGTTGCAAAATAAGTAGGGGGTGAACCATTGGTCAGGTTACCGACTGGACAGTCAAAGGTATATCCACTCCTGCTGCCGCCACCCAGCGCTGAATCAACCAGGCCTTCGGTTCCGAGTGCGCCCAGGGTTCCGTATTTACCGGAGCCCGCCGTATTCAGATATGTAACCTGCGCGCTATGAATCGTTCGCATTGCGGAGAGTGCTGAACCCTCATTGGCTGCTCTGCGCGAGGCGAGCAGATTTGGTATCGCGATGGCGGCTATGATGCCGATGATTGCCACGACGATTAGCAATTCGATGAGGGAGAACCCTTTTTGTGAGTCGTTAAATCTCATTGTCCTTACCTCCAACCATTGCTCGAAGAAGAAGTAAGCTCGGGGGTTGGGATTAAAAACGGGGTCGGAGCTTGCGACTCCGGCCCCGTCGGTTAAGTCTGCGTTTCGCAGAGATTAGTTGCCCATCGGATCCCACGGAGTCGCGTTAGCTATCGCGTAGGTTGCCGGAGGAGTGTCACTGACGTTGCTACGAAGAATGCCGCTGTCCGAGATTGAGAAGCTGCGGTGACCGGTGCGGGTTACGGCTGCTACGTTGCTCGGGTTGGCAGTGCAAAAGAAGTTCTTCGGGCTAACACCATTGTTAGGAGTACAGTTGAACGTGTAACCGCTCTTGGAACCGCCGCCCAACTGAGTGTCGATGAGGTCAGCGCCCTGAAGGTCGCCGAGGTCGCCAAAGCCGCCGTCACCGGCAGTCGCCTGATAAACGGCTTCAGAACTGTGAAGTGTGCGCATTGAGGATTGAGCCGAACCTTCGTTCGCGGCACGGCGTGAAGCAAGGAGGTTGGGGATAGCGATCGCGGCGATGATGCCGATAATCGCGACGACGATGAGAAGTTCGATCAACGAAAAGCCTTCTTGGCGTTTGGTAGTCAT
>DATNCH010000320.1:0-30226 GCA_035571655.1 Pyrinomonadaceae bacterium | reverse complement strand
GTCTCAAACATACAATTTCTCAGCACGACCCGACGCTACCGCGTTACGGTACTGACTGTATCCAACAATGATTTTCGACTTTTGAGGCAACGCCTCTCGGTTGGAGGAGGTCGATATGTCATCCAAGATCGATCCGTGAAGTCTTGCCTTGCGTCTGAGGCTGCTTTATTGTTTTTTTACTCTCGATTATGCCCCCTTATGAGATCGAACTCGCGATCATACTTCGCACCTTCGATGATGATGTGCATCTCGCCGAAGCACTCTTCTTCCCGGAAGTCTCGCGCTATGGAGACGACGCGGAAATACTGAAGCGCGCGCTCGTCAGAAACTGTGTTCGCATACTTGAAGCTGAAAGTACGAAGCTCCTTTTCAGGCGAACGATTCCTCCGTCGATCGAAACCGTCGAACTGAATCTACGGCTTGAGCCGCCACTCAGACGTCTGACGTGGCGCACGCCCGTCGATTTACGTCTTGACGTCATCCATTGGCGACATCCGGAACACGCGCACATCGCTTACATCCCCGCGCTCGGTATCGAAGTCGTAGGCACCAGGCTCGACGATCTAATTTCAGCCGGGACGGACGAGATTTCGATGGTTGAGCGACACGTGCGCGCGGAGTTGATGCGCCGTCGTGTAACCAACAACCTCAAAGAATTAATGATGCTGGAGCGGACGCGCGAACTCAGCGTCATGCGCGTTCGTACGATGGCGACGATCCGCAGCCCCAAACAGGTAGCAGCCACCGCCGGCCAGCGCGAAGACAAGAAGACGTCACCGCTTGAACAGACCGCCAACGATCTCACGACACAGAAACTCCCAACGGCTTACGAAGTGGAAGACGCAGTTGCGCGGCTTGCCGAAACGCTGACCGGCAAAGCTGCGCGAAGCGTTCTGCTGGTGGGTAAAGCCGGTGTGGGTAAAACAGCAGTCTTCAACGAGCTCGTGCGGCGACGTGGCCAATTCGGCCTCGGGTCCATCCCGTTCTGGTCCACGAGCGGCTCGCGGTTGGTCGCGGGTATGAGTGGTTTTGGAATGTGGCAAGAGCGCTGCGATGCGGTCTGGCGTGAAGCTGAAAAGACGAATGCCGTGATCCATTTCGGCAATCTCGTCGAGCTAATGGATACCGGCAAGAGCGAGCACAACGCGCAGGGACTCGCGAGTTTTTTTCGACAACGGTTTATGAGTAGCAAGGCGCTCGCCGTAGTTGAATGCACACCCGAGCAACTATCACTCATCGAACGCGAAGACCCGGCGCTCCTGAAAGTGTTCCTTCAATTCACAGTCGAAGAACCGTCGGTCAAAGCCGGCCGGAGCATTCTCGCGCAATACGCGGCGAACTACCCACGCCCACGTACTACGGGCAATCGCAAGGAGTTGAAACGACAAGAGCGTAAACGGCAGCCGCCAGTCATAACAGAAGCTGGACTCGACACTGTCGATCGTTTGCACCGTCGTTACGCGGGTTATTCGGCTTTTCCGGGACGCCCACTTCGCTTCCTGCGCGGGTTGCTGGAAGATCGCGCCATGGCACAAACGGAAGAGCCAGTGGACGCTCACGAAGTGACTCAATCATTTGCGAAGGAGACCGGCCTGCCGCTGTTTCTGCTCGACGATACGGCAACCTATGACGGTGAGCAGACATTCGCGTGGTTTGCACAACGCGTGATCGGTCAGGACCAGGCCGTCGGTCTGATTGTCGATCTACTCGCTCGGGTGAAGGCGGGCCTAACGCGGCCGCGACGTCCGATCGCGTCGCTGCTTTTCGTCGGACCTACCGGCGTCGGCAAGACGGAGATGGCGAAATCGCTCGCGCGGTTTTTCTTTGGTGACGAGGGACGGATGGCACGGTTTGACATGAGTGAGTATGCAGACGCGGTTTCTGTAACACGCTTGGTTGGCGGTGCGACTGGCGGCGAAGGTACGTTGACGGCGCGCGTGCGCGAGCAGCCTTTCTCCGTAGTTCTATTCGACGAGTTTGAAAAGGCGCATCAGTCGTTCTTCGACTTGTTGTTACAAACACTCGGCGAAGGGCGTTTGACCGACGGGCGCGGGCGACTCGCAGACTTCTCCAACTCGATCGTGATCATGACATCGAACCTCGGAGCGGAGCGCTTTCGCCGTTCACGCCTCGGCTTTCACAGCGACGAACTCGACGCTGAGCACAAATATTTTCGTGCTGCGCAGAACCACTTTACCCGCGCCGTACAGGATTTCCTACGCCCGGAAATTCTAAATCGCATCGATCACATCGTGCCTTTTCTTCCGCTTGCTCGTGACAAGGTCGAACAAATCGCGGAGCGCGAGGTGAGCCTGATCGAGCAACGTGATGGCGTTCGCTTGCGCGGCGTTACTCTGCGAGTTGAAAAGACAGCAGTCGAAAGCCTCGCCCGGCGCGGTTATGACAACCGTTATGGTGCGCGTCCATTGAAGCGCCTGGTTGAACGCGAGTTGCTCTTACCACTCGCCACGCAACTCAACTCCCGTCCGCCAACCAAAAGCACTCGCATCACCGCAGATGTTCGCGTCGAAGGCACGCAGCTTCGTGTCGATGTGGTCGAGCACAGCGCGAGGAAAGGTGCTACTCCACTCTACGATGACGCGAGCCAGGCCGCGCATGTCCAACGTCTGCAAGATATTCGCCGTCGCGTACAACGTCTGGGTCGCAGTCCAGTTGTAATCGAACTGCACAACGCGCTCTGGCGAATGTTGCAGATCGAGCGGCGTATTGCACGCGCCGCACGACGGGCGAAGATGACTAATCGTCTGGCCAGAACGCGACACAGCTTGCAGCAACCGTGGGAAGCAGCGGCACTCGAACGTTTGCCCGTTTACCAGAAACTTGCGGGCGCTGTGAAAGAGCTCCAGGAAGCGACGGCAACGGCAGAGGATGAAGCGCTACTCGTTCTTTACGGAGCCCGGGCAGCCTCAACTGAAGCAGCATCTGCCGCACTGCAATCAGAAACTGAACTCCACAACCTGCTCAGACAATTGCTCGACTTGCGTTACACGCATCCGAACCGGATCGTGATCGCGATTTACAGCGAGAATCACGATTCACTTTTTCAACTCGCGCGTGCTTATTTCGCTGCCGCAACCTCGGCAAAGATGAACATCAAGCTGGCCTATTACACCGCCAACTTACCTGCGCAGTTAGATGACGAAAAGAAGCTGGAAATGTTTGGGCGCATAGTCACGCGCGTTGACGCGCAAAAGCCGGCCGCGTTTCTCTCAGCAGCGCCTGATCGGACGACTGGGATCGTCTTTTACATTGAGGGTCAGAGCGCGTATGCGACGTACGAGAACGAACGCGGGCTGCACGCATTCATCGAAGCAAAGATGGTCCATGACGTTCTGGTAGACGCGAGCGAATCAAGCTTTGAAGAATATGCGCCGCCTTCATCACTCACACGTCGCGGATCGATTACTCCGGTGACTCACGGCGAAGGTCGGCGCCGCCTGTACCATCGCACGGAGGGTTACATCCAGGATCGCGTGCTCGATGAACGGAGAGATTGGCAAAGCAACTCCGCTGAGGGACTTTCGGCGACGCTTAAGGAGTTCATCAGTCTGATGCACGAGAGCAGCGGTGCGAAGTTAATCGCCGAGTCTTAAATTGAACGACCAATCTCTGCGATCTCTGCGTACCTCTGCGTTCTCTGCGTTATAAAAGCACGTTAACGCAGAGAACGCAGAGGTACGCAGAGATCGCAGAGATACTCAAGGTAATCGCCGAGTGAATATTACTGTTCCAATCTACGCTGAAGAGGTCGACCAGGCGGGTTTGATGAATGCCCGTCCGGTCATGGTGCGCCCTCTCTTCTTCGGTCAACCAGCCGAACGGGACGAGAGTGTACAGCGCGGCACCGCACGACTGGCGCGCGCGTTACGCCTCGAATTGACGCGCCTCGCGCGTGCTGCTCGTCACGAAGAGTTTGCGGCTTACGGTTTCTATCCGCCGTTGGAAGATCGAATGTTGAAGTTGACGCTCGCAGTTGGCAATCGTCGTTTTGAGGTGCGGCACTTGTTTGTCACGGTGACGGCTTTTGGTCGTCGCTTCGCATGGACGCCGAGCATACCGGAGTTGTGGTTCGAAGTTACTCGCGGCGAGAGGTTACAGGAGCGCGCCGAAGAAGTCTTGACTGAGCACTACAAATTACTCGAGCGTCGTGCGGGCGCTCAATTTGTGCATCCGGACGCGTTGAGTGTCAAAGGTAAAGCGTGGATCACGTCGATAGATCTGTCCCTGGATGTGCCGAGCGTCTACACGCCGTCGACCGTGAATCTGTTTGCGCTGCTCGGAATTAATGAAACCGCCGATGGGGCGGCAGAGCTGGAGAAGGTCGGACGCTCGCTCCATGCACTCTATCCAGACGAGCTAAAACAAGCGAGCAATCGAGAAGCAGAAGTCGACGAACTCACGCGCTTGCTGGGTGCAAGCGATAACCGCCCGGTACTGCTCACCGGCAAACGGCTGGTCGGGAAAACGACGATCGTCCACGAGTTTGTTCGACGACGCGCGGAACGGCGTCGCTCGTCGGAAACAACGATGCCTGTTGGTGCGCGCGCGAGTAGTGCCGATCTCGCGGGAGACGTGTGGCTGATCTCACCGCAGCGACTTATTTCCGGCATGGCGTACCTCGGGCAGTGGGAAGCAAGGCTGCTCGCGATTCTCAAAGAAGCTCAGCGCAAGCATCACACGCTTTACTTCGACGATCTCGTCGGGCTTTTCTCGGCGGGGCGTTCGAGTGCTTCGTCGCTCAGCGTCGCAGATGTGCTCAAGCCTTACATTGAACGACGTGACGTGCGCGTTGTCGCGGAAACAACGCCCGAGGCGCTTCGCGTACTGCAGGAGCTCGATCGCAGCTTTGTGGATCTATTCAAGGTCGTACCAATCGCAGAGCGGGCCGAGAAGGAAAACCTGCTGATACTGCTCGGCTCTCGTCGTCAGCTCGAACAAAAACACCGCTGTCGGTTCCACGCCGAAGTGGTGCCTACGGTGATCGATCTGACGCGCCGCTACATGTCCGATGCTGCGTTTCCCGGCAAGGCCGCGATGTTGTTGCAAACTCTGGCGACAAAGCACAAAGAGTCGGATGTTGATCGTGACGCTGCGCTTTCCGAGTTTTCCGACAGAAGCGGTTTGAACGTACGTTTCCTGGATGATCGAGTAAAGCTCAACCACGAAGAAGTGGTCGAGGCTCTGAGTCGCGAAGTGGTGGGACAGCGTGCTGCGGTGGCTGCATGTGCAGACGCAGTGACGATTGCGAAGGCGCGGTTGAACGATCCCGTGAGACCGATCGCTTCGTTTCTGTTTCTTGGTCCAACAGGCGTCGGCAAAACCCAGTGCGCGAAGTCGCTCGCAAAATATTTATTTGGTGAGAGTCGATTGCTTCGATTCGATATGAACGAATTTGCCGGCTACTCGTCGGTGGCACGATTGATCGGGACATTCGACGCTCCTGAAGGTCTGCTGACGAGTGTCGTACGGCGCGAACCGTTTGCGGTTGTGCTGTTCGATGAAATCGAGAAAGCGCATCCGGCGTTCTTCGATCTGTTGCTGGGCGTGATGGGCGACGCGCGTCTGACCGACGCACGCGGGCAGACTGTCGATTTCACAAATACGATCATTATCATGACGTCGAACCTCGGCGCGCAGGAGAATGCGACCGATCTCGGATTTCGGCAAACGAATCAGAGCGATGCGTCTGTCTACCGGCAGGCGGCAGAAAAATTTTTCAAGCCCGAGTTCTTCAATCGCGTTACGCGGGTCGTTCCGTTTGAACGACTGCGTCGCGAGGACGTGCGCGAAATTGCCGGACGATTGATTCAGGATGTCTTCAGTCGAGAAGGTCTGACGCGCCGCGGCGTGAAGCTGATTGTCGAATCAGAGGCTTTGGATCTCCTTGTCGAAGCGGGCTACCATCCGCAGCTCGGCGCGCGGGCTCTGAAACGCACGCTCGAGCGACAAGTAACCGCGCCGATTGCCGCGCGATTGTCTGCCACCACGCCGGATGAACCGCTGATCATTTTTTTGCGCGCGCGCGATGGGAGCATCGCTGTCGATGTTTCGAACATAACAATCGTCGACGCCGCTCCGTTGATACGGGTCCCTGTTCTCGATGCTTACCAGTTAATCGATCGCGTGGAAGATGCGCTCGAGCGTGTCGAGCGAGATGCTCAGAAACTGTACCCGCAAGGTGAAATCATCATCGGCGACAAGGCGGCAGATACGCGGCAGTTGCAACACTTTTTCGTTCGCGAGCAGGCACGTCGCGTCGCGCGGATGTTGGATCGCGCGGACGAACGACTCGCGCGCCAGCGTCCGGTGCGGACCGGATCTGCCGGACCGAGCAGAAGTAAACGCCAACTCGCGAAGCCCGAGGTTTCCAATCTGGATAACAACCTGCTCCGACAGAATCTGTACCGGTTTCTCCAGGACTGTGCGTCGCAGTGCGCCGTTTACGGTGATGAAATTGGCGACTACTTGCAGGATATGCTCCGCGAAGCCGCGTTGCTCGATGCGCTTTGGACCAGACTCTCGGATACATCCGATGGGAAAACATTGCTGACGATAGCGTCGCTGGACGAGCAGGGAAAGACTGCGTGCATCCGGTTGCGCGACCTCTATCGAACGCTCTTCGAGAGAGAGTTCGGGTGTACGACGTCTTTGGCGGACGCTACGTCAATTCAATCGACTGGTCACGTCGAGTGTCTTAGTCTCGATGGTCCATTGGCGAGCGTGCTTGCTCCGCTCGAAGTCGGCACACACCTGTTCGTTTCGGCGAATGAAGGATATGTTCCGCTGATCGTGAGTTCCAGCCTCGCTGACGCATCAAGCTTGCCGTCTGTGTTGCGAATTTACTCCGATCCCGGGGCGACGCTCGATATTCGCTCGCGTTTGCTGGCGCGCGGCAAACTCGGAAACGCTGAATTGCGCGCGTTCATTCTTTCGGCGCTTCCACCGCCGCGCGAAATAGATGGTCTTGAAGATTAAAAGAGTATTCCTCTGCGGCCCTCTGCGTACCTCTGCGAACTCTGCGTTGAGATAGCTTTTAACGCAGAGATCGCAGAGATACGCAGAGGTACGCAGAGAAAAAACTATGCATCGCTTTCCGGTTTTAGTTTGGGAGGATTTTTCGGGCAGCTACACAGGGCGCCTCGTCGACGACGAGGAAGATCCGGGCGTGCAGCTTGCCGCGGTCGGAAGCAGTGTGCGCGAGGTCTTGCAGCAGCTTAAGGAATACCTCCTGTGGTCTTTTCAAAGCGAGCCTCTGCGCAGCACGCCTGACTTTCACGATCCGCAGTTGCTGGAGTTTCGAGTCGACGTGCGTCCCGAGTATCAGGTCAACGGCCGAATTTACCCGAGCGATGAACCCGTGTCGCTGCGGGTCGCATGTGTTCACGGTCGACAGGAAAGCGGCATGCTCGTCTGCGCCCTGCCGATGTTTGGAATTCAATTCTATTACTACGGGTCGAAAGCTCTGCGCACTCTGGTGACTACATACGTTCAGGAGTCGCTCAAGAACCACACGCCGCAGCAATTGTCGCGATACCTGCCACCGAAGAGTGTTCGTCTCGAAGAAATCCTCGTTTCTGGTGGGAAGCCACGTGCGACGACGACAACAGGTTTACCCGAACTGGTCCATCTGAAAGTCGTGGCCGATCCCGTCGGTTCGGACGCCATGCATCGCAGCTTTTCACGACCGCACACGCGTGAGCGTCAGGTTGCTGAACTGGCGAAGTTGCTCGCACGCGAGCGCACGAGCGTGTTGCTGGTCGGCGATACGGGTGTGGGAAAGACGTCAGTGCTCGTTGAAGCTGTGCGTCAGGTCGAACGTGAGTGGTCCAAAGTAGAGACCGCCGGCAGTGAGGCTTCCGGAAGTTCGTCGCACAAGGTGTGGCTCGCGAACGCCGGACGGCTCATCGCGGGGATGAAATATCTTGGGCAATGGCAGGAGCGGTGCGAATCGCTAATCGAGGAACTCGCACGCATCGACGGTGTGCTCGCCGTCGAGAAGTTGTTGGAGTTGATTGTTAGTGGTGGAGCGTCCGAAACGGACGGCATCGCCGCTTTTCTGTCGCCCTTTGTAGAACGTGGTGAACTGCGCATCGTCGGCGAAGCAACGCCAGCGGAGTTGGACGCTTGTCGGAGGTTGCTGCCCGGATTTGTGGCAGCGTTCCGCATTCTTCAGATTCCGCCGTTTACGGAGGCCGAGGCGCTCTCGGCGTTGAATGCATACTGCGCGACCATTGAGCGCAACAGCGACGTGCGTCTTGATTCGAACGGCCGCGCGCTCATCTACCATCTGTTCAAACGCTTCCTGCCATACGAAGGTTTCCCCGGCAAGACGGTGAACTTTACGTCGCGCATGTACGAGGTCGCGAAGACGAACCGGTTGAATGAGATTGGGAAGGATCAGATTATCGGCGAGTTCGTGAAGCTCACGGGACTGCCTGAGATCTTTCTGCGCGATGAAGTGTCGCTCGACGAGCAGGACGTCAGGGTCTTCTTCGAGAGTGAAGTGATAGGTCAACCCGAAGCGTGCCGTGCGGCGACGAGTTCAGTGCTGACTTTTAAAGCGGGTTTGAATGATCCTGGGCGACCACTCGGCGTGCTGCTCTTCACTGGTCCGACAGGTGTAGGCAAAACAGAACTCGCGCGTTCACTGGCGCGGTTCTTCTTCGGTGAGGCGGAGATCTCGGAACGCTTCGTCAGGCTCGACATGAGCGAATACTCGCTGCCGGGCAGCGCCGAGCGTTTGATCGCGGGGCCGTATGGCGAGCCGAGCGAGTTCATTAATCGTATGCGGCGTCAACCGCTGGCCGTGGTTCTGCTGGACGAGATCGAGAAGGCGGATGAAGGCGTGTTTGATGTGCTGCTCAGCGTGTTTGACGAGGGGCGGTTGACGGATCGGTTTGGACGTACTACCTACTTCTCGAGCGCGTTGATTATCATGACGTCGAACCTTGGATCGTTGAAAGGAGACCCACCGGGGTTCGGAAGTGGCGAAACTTCTTACACGCCATACGACCGCGCGGCGCAGATGTTTTTTCGACCGGAGTTTTACAACCGAATCGATGCGATTCTGAGTTTCCGCGCGTTGGACCGCGAGAGTGTGCGCCGCATCGTGGAGAAGGAGTTGAACAGTCTCACGAGTCGAGAGGGTTTGAAGAAACGTGGGATCACACTCTCGTGGTCTCAGCGCCTCGTAGATCACCTCGCGCGCCAGGGTTTCAACGCTCGCCTCGGCGCCCGCCCTTTACAGCGAACTATCGAGTCTCAACTCGTCTCACCGCTTGCGTCATATCTGAACCGTGAAAATCTACCGCACGACTCGAAGCTGCACCTTGATTGGGATGAGGACGGGCTGCGTGTGTTGATTTCGAATTGAGCGGCGAGGGCGGCCACGGAGGGGGCCAAGGAGGGCCGCCCTACAGTTCACAATTTTCTGAGAATTTGCGAGGGCGGCGAGGTGCTGGTCGATTATCAGGGAACAAGTCCGTCCCACGACCATTTAGGAATGTGCAAACCGTCCGGCACATCATCCGCTGAGCCATGGTAGCGAGACATCGTGGTGTTGGTTGCCCACGCAAAGTAATCGTGCAGCGCGCGTCTGAGCCGATCGTCGCGGTCAAACCCGGCATCTTGCAGGGCCTGATCGAAACAGGCAATGGCTCGCTGGTCCATCTCCTCGTGCGGTCCGTTGCCGCTGTGGATCCGCACGACGGACGTCTCATCACCGTACCGATCGGAGTACGTTATCGGACCACCCAGTGCTTCTGCCCAATACGCGGCAAGGCGCTCGGTGTGTTGGGGGTGGAATCCATGGCTGAACGCATGGCTAACCACTTCATCCTCCAGCACCCGTGCGTGCCACGCGTGTGCCAACCTCAGCAGCCCTTCGGACCCACCCGCGGCTTCATAGATCGTTTGCATGGTTTTCAGTGTTCCTCTGTTTGTCTTAACTTTCGTGCCTTTTGGTGGCTAAAACTGTCTCCACTTGCTCTCTACATCTTCATAAAAGCGTCTGGCGTAGATCATGTAAAAAAGAAAGCGTCCCTTCCTGAAGCGATCGGTGACATATATATACATCACGCTTTTCAGCATGAACGCCAGTTGCATAATCCAAAGATCTACGTGTGGAGGTAGCCCCGCACGATCGGGAAAGGTCCAGTTCAATAACGGATAAAACGGCTGAATCACAGCGTAGAAATACAGGATGAGCGGAACGATCGGCAGCAGCCCACTCGTGCTCAAGAGCCTGCTGTCGAGGCGACTAACGAACAACGCCATCGCGATACCACCGCCAACACCGCTCAGCACATCTACTCCAAACAACACGGCCCCAGCGTAATCAGCACGTCCTCGGCTCTCGAAGAGCGCAACCAGGATCGCTTCAAGAACGCCGAGTCCTCCGACAAGAATCAATCCACGCTTGAACGGCAACGCCTCGACTTCGCGTCCGGCTACCGCAACGACGGTCGGTCTATTCAGCACCGCATAACACAGCACAAGCGCGAAGATGCTTGCGTTGTTGAGAGAAGTGTTCAGCACCTGGAGCGCTTGCCACTGCCAGGCAGGATTGTTGTTTCCGCCTGCCGGTACAAACCTGAGCGAGAGCAGTAAAGCAAAGTACAGGCAACACCACGACGCCAACAGCAGCCGCCACGCTCGCCGGAATTGTTGCGTCGCAATAAAGGCGCGCTCGTTCTCCGCGCGTACACGCCGGGAATCACGAGCGTCAGACAAGTAGAAGTCATATCCAAGCGCAACCAGAATCATCAACGCCTGGATAAAACCGAGTTGCTTGGTAACGTTGGTCCAACTCTCCGATGCGAAAGCCAAACCAAACGGGAGAAACAACACCGCGGTGCTGACTAACAGCGCGACGATGACGAACGGATCTCGTGTTTTTTCTGACGGTGTTTCGATCGAGACGTTTTCGACCCGCCGCTCAACTAATGGCTCACTAACGTCCGGCGCTTCATCCGTGTGCGCGGAAACCACGCCCGTAAAACAGTAGCCCTTCAATCTCTCAGTTTTTATCAAGCTGGCGTCGTTGAGAGTACGTCTGAGCTCGTGGACTGCCCCATGAACCATGTTCTCGGTGGCGTCGGGCGACTGGGAAGCGCTGTCCAGAAGCTCCCTGGTTCGGACGTACGAGCCGTGGTTCTCGAGCAGTACCCGAAGAACCGTTAGTGCGACCGAAGTAAGAGCTATCGGGTGGCCCTCCGAAAAGAGCGTTGTCTGTCCATTTTCTCCGACCTTGAGTTGGAAGCGTCCAAAGGCATACGAGTAGCCGGCTGTGCGATCAGTTCCAATCGTCTCGATTTGGTTTGAAGCCACTTGCGAAACCTTTTAAGAGTTTAGGTTCGTCCCTTAGAAGCCTCGGCAGAAAACAATAACAACCTTTCAATTTACAACAATGGCCCGCCAGCCTAACGTCCGCCGCGTGCGGTTGTACCAAGCCTACGCGCGGGAGACACACATGATAAACGAAAACGCACGGAACGACTTTGTCGGCCGGATTGAAACAACCGTCGCCGAACCATCGACCGGATTGCGACGGTCAGTGGGCTTCTACGGTCTGATGTTCATCTCGCTGGGTTCAATAATCGGATCAGGCTGGCTGTTGGGAGCGCTCAACGCTGCGAAGGTTGCCGGCCCTGCCTCGATCTTGTCATGGGCTCTCGCGGCAGGCATGTTGGCACTACTCGCTCTGACATACGCCGAATTGGGCGCGACATATCCGGTGGCCGGTGGCGCCGCGAGGTTCCCTTACTACTCGCATGGCCCAATCGCCGGATTCACCGCGGGATGGGCATCGTGGTTGCAGGCGGTCTTCATCGCCCCAATCGAAGTTCTTGCGGTAATTACCTACGTTAACAGCGTTGGCTGGGTCAACACTCACTTCAACATGCTTAACAAGGTCGGCGACAATGCCGGGCTGCTGAATGAAGTGGGTCTTGTCGTGGCAATCGTATTGATGTTGCTGTTCACAGCCGTGAATCTCGCCGGCACAAAGTTTTTATCCGACAGCAACGTGATCGTGGTCCTTTGGAAGACTGCGGTTCCGATTCTCGCGATCGGCGCAGTTGCTGCGCTTCGGTTCAACTCAGAGAACTTTCATGCTGGAGGCGGTTTTATGCCGTTCGGTTTCCACGGCGTCTTCGCCGCGCTGGCTGGAGGCGTCGTCTTTGCATTGCAGGGGTTTGAACAAGCCGTCCAGCTTGCGGGCGAGGCGCGCAATCCTAAACGCGACGTATCACGCGCGATCCTTGCAGCGATGGCGATTGGGGCGGTGCTGTATTCGCTGCTGCAAGTCGTGATGATCGCCGCTCTCGAGCCGCGGAACATCGCAACGAATTGGGCCAGGCCGCTTGGTGCTGATCCATCTGACTATGGCGCGTGGTACACGATCGCTCTCGCGGTTGGGGCTGGTTGGCTCGCAAAGCTTCTGATCGTTGACGCGATCATTTCACCTGCGGGCACCGGCGTGGTCTATGTCGCGACCAGTTCGCGGCTCTCTTACGCTCTTGGTGAGAAACGCGAGATGCCCGCTGCGTTGGTTGCTACAAACCGTAAAGGCGTACCAGTTGTTTCGATTGTAGTGTCGGCTGTCGTCGGCTTACTTGCGTTCGGGCCGTTTAAGAGTTGGGGCGCTTTGGTGACTGTGATCACGGCGACGACCGCAATCATGTATGCGTTCGCGCCAGTATCGCTCGCAGCGCTACACAAGCTCGATGGTCCACGAACCACGAATTACCGAATGCCGCTGCCAAAGTTTCTGCTGCCCGCTGCGTTTTGTTCAGCCAACCTCATCATTTACTGGGGCGGGTTTGACACGACCTGGAAGCTTGTAAGCGCGATCGCGGCGGGTCTTGTGTTGTTCACAGTTGGCGCGTGGCGTCGAAAGACCGGCGCGCAGCGCACGATCCGAAACGCGATCTGGATCGCTCCGTGGCTCGGCGGGCACGTGCTGATCGGAATGCTCGGGCGTTATGGCAATGGCTCGAAAGGTGTGTTGCCTGATTGGGTCGACATCGCAGTGGTAATCATCTTCGCCCTGGCTATTTATTACTGGGCCGTGAGCCTGGCATTAACAAAAGAGGAAAGCGCAGCAGCAGTCTCCGCTCAGCCGCTTTGCACAAAAAGTGGCAAATCTGATTTGTTTCTCTGCGGCCTCTGCGTATCTCTGCGGCCCTCTGCGGCCCTCTGCGGCCCTCTGCGTTGAAAAGGCCCATTAACGCAGAGAACACAGAGATACGCAGAGGGCCGCAGAGGAAAGACTTCCATCCCAACTCGATTTTTTGTGCAAAGCCAGCGCCAAACATGAATTTGATAAGTTGTCTTCTGGTTTGCTACTGCATTGTCTTGGAAGCATAACGGGACTATACTCCAATCTGTCGACTACAACCTGTAATGGAAACTCATCTCACGAAAGTGGCTATGAGACAGGCGGTGATGTCCCTCGCGGCCTTTCTGGCGTTCGCAATTCCCTGCCTGGCCCAGCTTCCTCCCGGTCCGCCGGCTAATCGCACTAATCCAGATCGCGAACGCCAACAAGATATGAATCGGCGCGAGATGCTACTCCGGGGATATGGTCTTGAACGAGGAACACCGGACAAGGGGAAAGAAATTAAGGCTCTGGCGGAACAGGTTCAACAAGACTTCCAACGCATCCTGATCCTTCACAACGAGATTGCCCGAGCGATTTCCGGCGCCAAAGAACTCGATTACGGATTCGTTTCGGACGCGACAGGTGAGATTAAAAAGCGAGCGAGCCGACTGCAGGCCACTCTATTACTTAAGCCGCCGGACGAACAGGATGCAGAGAAACTGCGAGTACCGGATGATACGCAACTGAAGGACGTACTAATCATTCTCTGTCATCAAATCAAGAACTTCGTTACTAATCCCGTTATCGAAAATCCTGGAACAGTAAGCGGCGAGCAACTGAACAAAGCGCGAGGAGATCTTCAGAGTGTTATCGATCTCACGACGCGGATTAAACGAACCGCAGAAAACCTGGCCAAGAGTCACAAATAGTCAGTTGTACTTTCCAGTCTCTTCACTCAATTTCAAAACGCGTGCTCTCACTAGCAACCGACTTTGAATTGCGATCCATCATTGTCACCTTCAGGAGGTAGCGGCCGGGCGGCAGTTCTTTTAGCGACAAGTCGGCTGCATAGGGAAGTTTCTTCACGTCAGGAATCCCTTCAGTAGATACGCTCCGAAGTGACGTTGTTATGACGGGTTGATCTGATCTCACAACTTGAATCTGAACTGCGATATCCGGAGGCACGTTTGACTGTGTATAGATAAACACCAAAAAGCGGAGAAATGAATTGCGTTTGAACCGGTGATCCACTCTAACAGCAACTCGGTCCTGAGTGTTTTGAGGGTCATTAGGCGGACCACCAGATTTCGCGGGTACTCCCATCATTCTCTCGCTGACGATAAGACTGCTCAGAACAATCTTATGTGTCGACAGATCAGGTATTTCGATCCATTGGCGAGCGCTCCCGATGTTCCCACTCTTCTCGTCGCGCACAGCGACGCGCACCTGGTACAGTCCAGGCGGCAATGTTAAGGGATAGTTGTAAACAATATCAGGCGTGGCGGTCGGATTTGTTTCTCCAGTTGGAGCGTGAACAGTCAAGCGTTCGCTAAAACCTCCCCCAGCTTTTCCCTGGTCGTCGTACACGGAACCAACAACCTGCACAACTCCCGTACGTTTATCCTTATCGTCCTCGAAAGTAATTGCGCTCCCGCTGACCTGTAAGGCAACATTCATCGTCTGCTTGTTATCCACAGTCATAGTCCACGTTAAACTCGACGAGATCGGCAGCCCCCGATCAGCAAATGGCGCAACAAGGGCTGCGCGAAGTTTCGCCTCATCCTTATTGGTACTCGAATCATCGCCGGTTCCAACACCATCTTTTTCTCGCTTCGGAACAGTAGAACGGTCGAAGTCGAAAAACCCCTTACGAACCCGTACGGTCAGGTCTGGCCGGCCCACTACGTTCACCTCGAGGTGGTGAAACCGCTCGGTCTTACCATCAATTGATTCAGGTCGCCACGCCAGCAAGTAATAATTGGACGTCTCGTTCAGCGCGTAATTGACGCCGGCATCCAGGGCATTCGTGTTAAAGATTGCACGCCCGCCGGTGTCATTCGCCAGAGCATTCATTGCGTCTTGCGACTCGACTAGTTCACGACTGGCGATACTCTGCAAACGTCCCGACGGATCGGACGGTGTGTCAGTGCTCGCGTCCGTCAAAGTAGCGACGAGTCCTCGTGTGTCGATGCAATAGATCACTACGCTGTTGTGCGCCGCCAGGCTGGTGACGTGACGCACCTGTTCGCGATTGATTGAGTTTAGATCATCGAGGAAGAATCCATCCGACAAGAAAAACAGTAGTTTTCGTCCAGGTAAGGCAGCAGTAGATCTCACGAGACTATCGAGTCCGAAGAGTGACTGCGACGCGATTGTGGCAGCTTGTTGCAGAATCGTATGTGCCCGATCTCTTACGTGCTGTTCTGCACGTCCTCTCGGGAGACCTCCCGGAGCGGCGATAGTCGACATGGAAGGCAGGTCCTTCATAATTTCATCGACAAAAAAATCAATCACGTCTCGATTGTTACGCTCAATCGCCAACGCCTGATACTCCGTCATGGCCGGCCGTTCAGGGTCACCAACGGAATAAGGTCTGGCCTTTAGCCGTTCTATGGCTGCGTGCAAAACGGTTTTGTTGTCCGTGAGTTGCTGTAAGAAACCGATTTGACCGCTCGTGGAAGCGATCCCTGCCTCATCGTTTTGTCGCATGTCTTCGTCGACATACTTGAGCAATACTTTCCGAGCCGAAACAAGATTGTTGGGTGACAGATGTAGATCGTCGACGTAGAAGAAGATGACTCGACCGCGGTCGAGATTTGCGGGGACAGGAGCATTAATGTCTTTGACTGATCGCAAATTGCGTGCGGCGGCGAGCTGCGATTCTTCGTTCGCACTACCGGTTGAAACCAGCTCAAAGAAACTAATCCGACGGGGCTTTCCATCAATATGAAGCTCAAAATCTTGAGGGCGTAATCCAGGTACAAACTTGCCTTGTTTGTCAAAAACCATCACGTCAGTCTGCACAAGCTTCGTATTGATCCGGACGGTTTCTACTTGCTCAGGAGGAGACTGAGGCGTCTGACTGACGACAGCGTGCGCCACCATCGCATAACTACACAGCATCACTACCAATCTCGTAATCGCCATCGGTGCTCCTTTACGTCACGGACACAGACGCAAACTTGCTTGCTAAAACGAGACTGAGAGCGCCCATTAGTGTGGGTTCGGGACCGAGTGTTGAAGCAATGATTCGCGTCGAAGGAAGACCGCGACAGATCGTCGCCTCGACCGAGTTGCGGATGTCTTGAGAGATGATTGGCCAGGCGCGCACTATTGGACCACCCACGATCACCGCCTCCGGCGCGAGGCCGCGAATGAGATTGGCAATACCAACCCCGAGGTAGTATGCGGTCTCTTTGAGCGCAGTTCGAGCAGCACCCTCGCTTCGCAAAGCCTGGTTGAGCAGCTCGGCGAAATTGTTCTTGAGATCTCCGTTAACGTCCGTCGAAAGAGTCTTGTAGCGCGCCAGCGCTGCTCGTTGTGAAGCAAAGGCTTCCCAACACTCGCGACTCCCGGACGCGCACGGAACCGGGGCGCCCTGACCGATCGTCATATGTCCAAACTCACCGGCTGCGCCGTTCTCACCGCGATACACCTGACCGTCGAAAACGATTCCAGTACCAACACCATCTTCTACCAGCACGATTATGAAATCTCGTACCGCGCGAATTTCGGGTCGGCCAAACCAGAGCTCTGCCTGTGCAGCAGCATTGGCGTCGTTGTCCATCGTTACAGGCAATCCGGTCGCCGAACTGATCTCGCTCGAGAGCGGCACGTCGCGCCATTTGAATGTGGGAATGAATAGTTGTTTGCCGTCGGGATCGACGAGTCCGGGCAAGCTGATGCCGATGCCTTCGATCGTGCCGTTGTTTCTTCTGATCAGCCTCCGGGCGCGCTCGACGATCTCGTTGATCGTCTTTTTAGCGTCCGGACTTGTTTCAAAAGTTTCCTGTTCGAGCACGCGGCCGGCGAGATCGCTTGTGGCGACGATTGTGCGCGTCGTTCCGAGATCGACGCCGATTGCAACAGCATCAGCCGTGCGAAGCGACAATAGAATCGGTGGGCGGCCGCCGGTCGATTCGCCACTGACTTCTTCGATGAGCCCGTCGACGCGTAACTCTTCGACGATCAGGGAAACGGTCGAGCGCTGTAGCGCGGTTTCATGCGCGATTTCGGCACGAGAGATGGGTCCCCGTTCGCGCACGTAATTCAACACGATCTGACGATTGATGTCGCGTATCGTGTTTGAACGCGCCACATTTGCTTTCTTTAAGTCTATACGTCGCATCGCAAACCGAACGGACAGATAATAGGCTCAGTAAGAACCACAAGTAAATCCAGCCACAGATTTACCGCGCGAATACGACTGGTTCCTGAGTGGTTGCGCCTTTTCCTTCCTGAACAACGACAAGCTGGTTCACCTTGATGTTCGCGACGGTCTCTTTCTGGTTACCCGGCCAGGTGATCTCGAGAGTGAGAGTTATTCCCTCCTCCGGCTTACCTAATCCAAACGTCAAAGGTAATTCAGACTGCGAGACGTAACTCGATCCAGTTCGCACCATCGCGTACAACGTCCTGCCTTTTGAGGTCTTCACGACGACTTTCGCGCCGATGCCATCGCGGTTGGATCTCGTTCCGACTGTTTTCACGCGCAGCAGATCGTTCTGGTTTGCGTTGTCGTTCCGAAGAAGACGCGCCGGTCCGTTGTTTGTAGTGACCAGCAGGTCGAGATCTCCATCGTTATCGATGTCGCCATAAGCCGCGCCGCGACCGACTATTGCGCGATTCAAAGCACGCCCGAGTTTCGCCGTCACTTCTTCAAACTTCTTCTTCCCCCGATTACGAAAAAGGTGCGGCGGCTGCGCGTATTTCACTGTCGGTTGGACCACGCTGATATCGTCGGAAACGTGACCGTTGGCAGCGAAGATGTCGGGCATTCCATCGAGATCGTAATCGAAGAAGAAGCACGCAAACGTCAGCGACTGTGCCGACATCTTTCCGATTCCGGAAGCTGCCGCCTCGTCTGTAAAAAGTCCGGTGCCATCGTTGTGATACAACGCGATACTTTCGTTCGTGAAGTTTCCGATCACGACGCTCTGCTTGCCCGAACCGTCGTAGTCGGCGGCGTCGACGCCCATCCCGGCGCGTGCGGTGCCCGCTTCGCTGAACGCGACGCCTGCGATTACGGCGTTGTCAGTGAACGTGCCGTTGTGGTTGTTGCGATAGAGTTTATTTGGCTCGGTGTCGTTCGCGACGAAGAGATCGAGCCAGCCGTCGTCGTCGTAATCGAGCAACGCGACGCCGAGCGTTTTGTTCGTGGCGTCGTTGAGACCGGCGCGTGCGGTGACGTTTTCAAACGTGCCGTTGCCGCGGTTTCGATAGAGCGTCGGGCTCTGGCCTTTGTACGCCTGCGGCGTGCAGTACGATTTGTTTTTCCCGTCGAGCGAACAGTATTGATCGGTCTCGACTGACCACTCGACGTAGTTACCGACAAAGAGATCGAGCTTGCCGTCGTTGTCGTAATCGAACCACGCGGCGCTCGTCGAAAATCCCGGATCTCCGGTGCCGGCTTTTGCGGTTACGTCGGCGAACTTTCCGCCGCCGAGATTGCGAAAGAGATGATTTGGACCAACGCACGTGATGTAGACGTCTTCGTTGCCGTCGTTGTCGTAATCCGCGATAGCGACGCCGATGCCGTACATCTGAACGGCCAGCCCGGCTTGTTGCGTTACGTCAGTGAAGGTCCCGTCCTTGTTATTTCGATAGAGCGCGGGAAATGATTTGCGCTTACTCGCGTCCCAATCCTTCGAATTGACGAAGATGATGTCTTGCCAGCCGTCGTTGTCGTAATCGAAGAAAGCGCCGCCCGAGCCGATTGTTTCGGGGAGATACTTTTTGCCGAACGCGCCGCTGGTGTGTTTGAAACGTATTCCGGCCTGGGTCGTGATGTCGGTGAATTCGATCGGCCCCGAGGGACGCGGCGGCGTCGGGCTCGGCGACGGCGATGCAACCGCTGTTTGCTCCGATTGATTCGCAACCGGCGTAACGGGATTGGCTTGCTTACAGGCAGACATCAGCAGCAAGAGAAGGAAAAGACAGCACTGAAAGTATGGAGGAATCTTCATTTGCATGAAAGTTTTCCTCGCAAAGGCGCAAAGGCGCAAAGAAGTTCTTAAATGTTTCTTTGCGCCTTTGCGCCTGTGCGAGGAAACTTTTATATCGTCTCCGGGCGCCGTGATTCCAGCCAGATCTCGATCAACATCGCGGCGGGACCAACGATAAAGAGCGCGTAGAGCGGCGCGTAAACGACGTGATTCAGCCGCAGCAGCATCTCCGCGAACGCGACGATGAACACAACAATGCATTGCCACTTCTTCGACTTCACCGTCGTCTTCGGATCCGTCACCATGAAGAACACGAAAAGCTGGTACATCGGCCCAGTGATCGCCGACACTTCCGACTGCCACGGATCGCCCGTGATCCAACTACGCACAAACGCGAAGAGAAAGAACGACAACACGTACGTCACGCTGATGTGAATCCGCTTTGCCCGCCAAATGATCACCGAGCCCAGAATCCAAATCACCAGCAGCGGCCAGATGAAGTTTCCCCACTGCACCGTGAGCGCCGCCACCGTTTCAGGCGCGAGAAACAACAACGCGCAGATCCCAAAGTTCGACGGATTCCAAAGATGACGCCCCTTCACGCGTAACACGTACTTCGACATGATCGAAATCACGCTGCACAACGCATACGGCCAGAACGCAGGCGAGCGAATCAGAATTCCTACACTGATTCCCGAAATGTAAGCACTCGAGAGGTTGATCCACTTCCCAAAAAAGATCCGTCCCAACACCAGCTCGGCAACCAGCGCACAAACGATCGCGAGCGCCGTTCGTTCGTAACTTTCGAGAATGCCGTAAGCAAAATGGCCGACCACCAAAATCGTGGTGATAAAAAGCGGCGGCAGATAACGGTTATCTAACGAGAGCTTCCTCCGCGGCGACACGGAGAGATCCACCGGTTGGACAGCCGATTGGCTCATGCTGACTCCTTGATCTTATAGACTTGCCCGGCGACCGGATTTTGAATCGTTTGCGCATGTCCCGACGGCCAGCGAATCTCAGCCTTCTCGATCTGCGGATTCTTCCCGAGGCCGAAATGCAAACGCCGCTGGTTCTGCGAGCAGAATCCGCTCCCGCCGGAAACGCTTTGCACCTGTTGTCGCCCATCCCAAAACAGACGCACTTCAGCGCCGATCGCGCTCCGATTACTCGCTGCTCCTTCGAGCTCGAAACCGATCCACTTGTTTTCCGGCGTCACGTTGTTTTTATAAATGAGCAACGGTCCTTTTTGATTTGCGACGACGACGTCGAGAACACCACGATTCCATAGATCGACTAACGCAACAGCACGTCCATCAAAGACATCGCTCGCACCGACAGCCTGCGCCACATTCACAAACTTCCCCGCACCGTCGTTGAGCCACACTTTTTTCTGCTGATAACCCGACAAGCTGCGACCACCCATCGCGGGCCAGTGCGCAGCATCGGAAATGATCGTCGAGTTACCGCCTGCGATCTTCGAAAAGTCGTACCAGTAATTAGTCTGCCGATCGGCTGAAACGTAACCGTTAACCAGATAGAGATCGAGTGTGCCGTCGTTATTGAGATCGCCGAACTGAGCGCCAAAACTCCACCCGCCCATCTCTACGTCCATCGCGCGCGCCAGATTATCGTACTTCAGCGTATCGCCCGTGGTTCCGTCGCGCGGCACCCACAAATTGTTTCCCTGAATCAAAATGCCTTCTTCAGAAATGTTTGAAACGTAGATCGAATAGCGGCCGTCGTTGAGAACGTCTCCGACCGTCGCATTCATGCCGCTCTTCGGGGAGAAGCCAACGCCCGTTTGCTTGCCGGCTTCGCGAAATTGTTTGCCGTCGTTGAAGTAGAGCTCCGAGATTCCGTAATCGTTTGCGATGAAAAGATCCTGGTTGCCGGTGCCGCGAAGGTCGGCGACAGTTGCGGCTAACGCCCACCGTCGCGTGTCGATGCCGATTTTTTGACTGACTTCTTCGAATGCGCCGTCGCCCAAATTCCGGAAGAGATATTTGCGCCCGCCGTTTTTCGCGTACTCAAAACTCTCCGGCATCATCTTCGTGTTTTTCAGATGCCAGAGGTCGACGTCTTCCGCATAGTAGCCACCAAGAAAAAGATCCAATCTCCCGTCGCGATCGTAATCAAACCACACAGCGGTGTTCGCGTTGACCCAAGGCGGCAGTCCTGCCTTGTCAGTCACGCGAGAAAACTTTTGTCCCGCATCGTTGTGAAAAAGCTCCGGCTTTCCCCACTTGTAGACAAACAGATCTTCGTAACCGTCGTTGTCGTAGTCGCCCCAAACGCTGCCCATTGAAACGCCGGTCCCGACCTGGTTGAGATCCGCGACACCCATTTCTGTCGCGACATCGCTAAAGGTGCCGTCGGTGTTGTTTTTGAAGAGCGAGTTTTTACTACCCTCACCGCTGTTCGTCACGTAGAGATCGGCCCAGCCGTCGCGATTGAAATCGACAACAGACACAGCCGCGCCCATCGAAGCGACCTGCGGCATGATGTGGTCCAACCTATGGTCTAACGTCGGTGGCTGGTGCGTGAAGTTGACTTTCGAGGCTTGAGCCACTTCCTGGAGATAGAAACCGTAGCGAGCCAGCGCGCTCGACGGATCGGCGGCCGTGTTTTCGCGATTCTTTGCGCGCCATCGCAAGATCAGAGGCGTAGCGAGCAGAGCAACAAAGCAGAGTCCAAGGATAATTCTGGCCGTCTTACCGCGAATCATTTGCTCGTAGGGGACCTCAACGCATTTTGAAAGACACCAGGCGTCACGTATCGCGTGTGATAGTTCTGCCAATCTTCAGGATAACGACGATAAACCCATTCGTCTTCGAGCCGCCCCGGCGGAGTTATGTACTGGTTCTTAGCGTGGTATGGCAAAGGCAAAACGGTCTTGGAGAACGTCGAATTGTAATCACCGTCCTTGATCCAACCATCACCAACTATCACATAGTCACGCACCCAGCCTGCGGGCGGCGCGGCAGGAGCCGCAAAACGAAACGACATCTCGTCGCCTGCGTTCATGATGACGTAGCGATCGTCAACGCGCATCAGAAGCTCGCGCACATCCCCGAACCTCGTGTAATAGCCAATCAGATCTCGCCAAACCTGTTTTGACCCTGAGAGACGATTGTAGTCCGGTAGTTGGGGAGACGAATCGTTCGCCTGGTTGATAACAGAATAACCGCGATGATGCAGATCCGCCGCATCGGGATTCAATCGTGCAATCCTGAGCTCAGCGCTCGGAAGCCCCACCGCCCACTCGAGAGAATCCCAATAAATCTCGAGATTCGTCCGCAAACGTAGGCGACGTGGTATCCCCGATTTAAACACATCTGTCAAATCAAACAGGCAGATCTTCTTTCGACCCGCCGGAAATCCCATGTTTGGCCGCACAACCGTCCAACCGCCGCTGCCGTCAGGAATCTCCAAACTTAAAGGCTTTGCCTTCTCTTGTTGTCCCTGGCTGATAGCGACATTAATTGAGGAATCAGTTGGGTGCATCCAGCCATTTGCAATCAGCCAGAGCGGTCCAGTTGCGGGTGCATCGTCGCCCAGATCGACCTCAACGTAGTGGTCACGCGTAACGCCTTGATACATGCCTCGACCGAAAGTATCAAGATATTTGCCGTCCAGAGTGTTGACGATGCTGGTTACGTCCTGTCCCAGGTCGTCAATGGCTTTCGCGATCTTGCGAGGAGTCGAGACTGTTGTAACAGCCAGCTTCGCTGGAGGAATTACGAATCTTTCGTCGACAAATATTTCGCTTCCTTCAGCATGATCTACGACCATGAGGCTGAGATGATCGTAATAGTACGTCTCCCAGAGCTCGGCCGTAATGCGTAGGTCGTAATAACCGTCGCGCGGGACAAGTTGATCCCGACCGATCTTGTACCACTCCTCTGTGGCTTCGACTCGAGCAGTGCCCAACGTATTGATTCGCAATCCAATCGCAGAGCTCCAGGGCACAGCGTCCTTCACGAACTCCATCTGCTTGCCGTTGTAAGCAAAGAGAAATGGACACGAACCCTTCAGGCGCTGCTCAGTCAATATTTCCTGATCGGCTTTCACCTCAAACTCTGCGTTGACACTTCCGTTGGGCCAAACCACACGGATTACGTCCGCGCCAGTCTGTTCACCGAGACCGAAGTGAAGCAGAGGTTTATTGATGGGTTGCTTTTGGACCAACAGGCCGGAACGGATCTCCGCCTCTCCGCCAATGCCGAAAGAGTTGATGCGCTGATCTCCGGTCGCCTGAGTGGCGCGTGGACGCACGATTTGCCAGTGATAGTTTTTCGAACCCTTATTAATTCTTTGTTCGGCTTGCTCATCCTTGGAGAGTCCCAGCAAATCGACTCGTCCATCGTTGTTAACATCCGCAGTTGCAAAAACTCGAGCGGGTATGACTTGATTGTCAAGTAGTAGATTTCCTCTTTCGTCTCTTAACCAAATCGATGTAACGGAATTTGACGACAGCACCACATCAAGACCGCCATTGTTGTCGAGGTCTGACACGAGCAGGCGAACGTTTCCCTCGACATAGTTTGGTGGAGTGCCGGAAAAATTGGTGATGTTCTGAACGTCCCAGTCGCGGCCATCCTTGTCAGAGATCCGAGTAATGATGCCAATTGGAGCGGTGGCAACTATCAGATCCAGCACACCGTCATCATTCATATCCGCGACGTTGATTGCTTTGACTTTTAAGTCCGCAGGCACCGGTCGTTCGACAAACTGTCCTTGTCGTTCGTTGCTGAAAACGTGAAGTCGATCGGATCGATCGAGCAATGCGGCATCCGGATCGCCGTCGCCGTCGAGATCGGCCCACTCGAAACCGATGACGCCCGCGACATTTGGAAAGGGTTGGACTTCGAGAAAAGTGCCGTCTCCGTTATTTCTTAAAACGACAGCGACTCCCTCGGTCGATCCAAGCACCACATCGAGATCGCCGTCAGCCTCGATGTCGGCGCTCCACGCCCCGACATATTTGCGATTGATGGTTGTCGGCGGCAGCTTTGTTTCTGCTGTTACGTCCGTGAAAGAAGCAGGACTTTCCTGACGAAACAGGCGGACGCCTCCATCACCGGCAAGTACTAGATCGGTTTTGAAGTCGTAATTTAAATCGACGCCGATGATGCCGTTTGCAGCAGGCGGGGTGCTGGCAGTCCCTCCGGGAAAAGGCAGTTTAGCTCCGCTCGACAAACGAACTTCACGCGCGGTCGCCGTCGCTATAACGGGAGCGCCTGTTCCGCTTAGAGAGATCGCGCCGATCCAATCTGATTGAGCCACGCCTGCGACCGGCTCGGGGTTGAACGTGATTGCTGTGTCCGGCGGCGCCGTCGTGAAAACGGGCGCTTCCAACCTTACGAAATGCGTAAACGGGACAGCCTCTTCTCCTGGAGGCGGCTTAATGGCTGAAAGGTTTCGCCTATATTCCGGTAAGCGCAGCAACACGTTGCGCAGGAAAGTCGTTCGTGTTGCGGCGGCGCGCAAGTCGCCGCTTTGGACAGCAGTCTCAACCGCGGTCACTTGTTCGCGCACTTCGTCGGGCCACGCGGATGAACGAGCAGTGATCTTCGCTACCGCTGATTTGAGCGTCTCAGCATCGCCACGCTTCGCCGCCACGCGGCTTAATTCAACTAGCGCCGCGAGATTGTCTGGTTGCGCGGCGAGAATTTTCTGAATGAGATTCTGAAACTCTTGCGCGCTCTGTTCGTCACCCTGACGCTCGACTTCTTCGGCGAGCTTGTAGATCGCGATCAAATTGCCCTGGTCCAACTCGACAGATCTGCGCAGGGCTTTGATTGCTTCAGCCGTATTTCCGCGGCTGCTTTCGAGTAGTCCTAACAGATAGAAGATTTGGCTGTTGTCGGGAGCTTCAGCGCGGGCGCGTTGCAATCGATCGGATGCCGTGTCGTAGTTGCGTTGACGGAGTGCCAGGAGTCCCCAGTTGGCCCAACCCGCAGGTTCGGCGGGAGCGAGCTGCGTGAACTGCGACAACTTTGCATCAGCCTGCACGTCATGTCCGACCTGCAATGCCGCGAGACCGATGTAAAACGTTCGCACCAACTCGTTGTATTGAGGAGACGATTTCGCGGGCAGATTGGCCCCTGGACGGCACGCGCCCAACGTTAAGAGCAGGGCGAGCAGAATTGTGATCTTTGTGTTCTTCATAGGTCGTATAGGACCTATAAGTCGAACAGGACCTATAAAAAACCTGCTTTGCGCCTTTGCGCGTTTGCGGGAAACTCAGCACAATGTAGCACAATGCGACGTTTTAAAAGTGGCCTCCTGCTGCTGGCACTGTCCATTTGTGTTCTGACAGTTGCAGCTTATCGTCAAGCCGAGCAATCGAAACCTAACGCGCGCGAAGAAGCGTATCGCGCGAATAATGTTGGTGTCGCGCTGCTCGAACAATTCAAATACAAAGAAGCGGCAGATGCCTTCCGGCGCGCGTTGCAACTCGAGCCGGGCCTGGCACTCGCACGCATCAATCTCGGTATCGCACTGTTCAATTTACCGGACCTGCCTGCCGCGCAAAAAGAGTTGCAGGCCGCGAGCGCGGCTGCACCCTCTGCCCCACAACCTTCCTACGTTTTGGGACTCCTGGCGAAGATACAAAATCGACCGGAAGAGGCGATCGCCGCGTTTCAAAAAGTGTTACGCATCGATCCGAACGATGTCGGTGCGAATGTAAACCTGGGTCAGCTCTATGCGCAGCAACGAAAATACCCTGAAGCGATCGCACTGTTGCGCACGAGCATCGCGGCTGAACCCTACAACGCAACCGCGGTCTACAACCTCGGAACCGCGTTAGTGCGCGCGGGTCAAAGGGACGAAGGGCAGAAAGTAATCGCACAGTTTCAGGAGCTGCGTCAACGCGGCACCGGCACCACGCTTGGACCAAACTACCTCGAGCAAGGCCGCTACGCGGAAGCGATCGCATCGACTGGCGCCGAGCCGGAACTGGTCGATAAACGCACTCCCGAAGTCGTGTTCGCCGACGCCACATCAACTTTGCCAGCAGGCGATTGGCCGGCGTCGGAACAGAGCGGCGGAGCAGCGCTTTTATTTGATTATGACGTCGATGGGGATTTGGATCTGCTCGAAGTCGCAGGCGCCAAGCAACGTCTCGCGCGCAACGACGGTGGGAAGTTTACCGACGTAACTGCACAATCCGGAGCACTTGCGAAAGCGTCGAGTGGCGGCGCCGTCGCGGCGATCGCCGGCGACTACGACAACGACAACCGCCCCGATCTGTTTGTGCTTCGTTCCGGAACGAGCACGCTCTATCACAACGACGGCAACGGAAATTTTTCTGACGTAACTGCGGCTGCCAAAATTCCGCCATCACCGCCCAACGTAAAATCCGCGGCCTTCGCCGACGTCGATCACGACGGCGATCTCGATATCGTGATCGCCGGCGACGGTTATCTGCTGCTGCGAAACAACGGCGATCGCACGTTCACGGATCAGACCGCTGCTGCGAAACTCACGGACAAAGTCTCGGCTCGCGCGATCGTTCCGACCGACTTCGACAACCGCCGCGACATCGATCTCGTCATCTCGTCGACGGAGAAGATCTCCCTTTGGCGCAACATGCGTGACGGCACATTCCGCGACGTCGCAACCGAGGTTGGACTCACCGCGCCGGGCGCGACCAGCGTCGCCGCAGGCGATGTCAACAAAGACGGCTTTACTGATTTTTACTTTGCCTCGCCGACAGACACGGTCGGCTACTTCGCGATCAGCAACGGTAAAGAGCGCTTTCAGCTTACGCGCGCCGAAGGTGGCAGTAGCGCGTCGCAGTTTTTCGACTACGACAACGACGGTTTACTTGATTTGATTTCGGTGGTCCAGGGGAGCTTGCGTGTTGTCCGCAACACCGGCGACGGATGGGTCGATGTAAGTAGTAAGGCCACGCAAGGTCTGACGACGCGCGGAGGGGCTGTTGTACTCGCATCCGGCGATCTCGACGGTGACGGCGATACTGACATCGTTTTTGGCGTTCCGGGTGGTGGATTGAAAATCGCGCGCAACGACGGCGGCAACTCTAATCGCTCGCTGCACCTGAATCTCGCAGGCAAAGTGAGCAACCGCAGCGGAGTCGGATCAAAGATTGAGATCCGCGCGGGAAGTCTCGCGCAAAAACTCGAGACTTATTCGGCCTCACCTGCACCTGCACCAGCCGACATTCTTTTCGGTCTCGGCAAGCGCATGGCGGTCGATGCAGTACGCGTGTTGTGGCCCGCCGGCATTGTTCAGTCTGAAACAGAATTTGCGAGTGCGGGTGGACCAACAAAGTCGCTGATTACGCTTTCGCTGACAGAGCTGGACCGCAAACCATCTTCGTGCCCGTATCTCTACGCCTGGAACGGCGAGCGTTTCGAATTCATCACCGACTTCCTCGGCGGCGGTGAGATGGGCCACCTCGACGCGCCCGGCAGCTTCAACACTCCCGACCCTGACGAGTACGTTCGCATTCGCGGCGATCAATTGCGCGAGCGCGATGGGTTCTACGAGCTTCGTGTAACGAATGAATTGGAAGAAGCTCTGTTCTTAGACAAGGTTTCCTTGATTTCAATCGATCATCCAGCGGGCACGGAAGTTTATCCAAACGAAGGACTTACCGTCCCTCCTCAACGTTTCAAAATCCACGCGACTGCAAACCTTCGCCCGCCCGTAACCGCTGTCGATGAACATGGCCATGACGTGCTCTCACGCATCGCGCATTTGGACCGCGAGTATCCCGACGACTTCAAACTTCAACCGATCCGAGGCTACGCTGACGAACATGAATTGACGTTGAAACTCGATACGGACGTGCGGGCACGCAGGAACGTTTTGCTGTTGACGGGTTGGACCGATTACGCGTGGTCCAGTGACAACCTTGCTGCGTCGCAAAGCGGAAAGAGCCTGACGCTGCCTGCTCTCCAGGTGAAGGATAAACGCGGGCGCTGGAAGACGATTATCGAAAACATCGGCATCCCCGTAGGCAGACCGCAAACCATCGTCGTCGATCTTACGGGTAAGTTTCTGAGCGCGAGTCGCGAAGTGCGCATCGTTACCAACATGCGCATCTATTGGGACCAGATTCTCGTCGCCACTCGTGAACAGTTCCCGATGAAAACAACGTACCTCCTTCCGTCTGTCGCCGATCTTCGTTGGCGTGGATTCTCCTGGGAACACTCACCTGACGGTCGACAGCCGATGGGCTACGATTACAACAAAGTGTCGTTCGACTCGCCGTGGAAAGTGATGAGAGGGCGCTACACCCGCCTAGGCAACGTCCGCAGTTTGTTGGCTGCAACTGACGACATGTTTGTGATTTCTAAACCGGGTGATGAATTGGAGTTGTCGTTTCCGGCAGGCGAACTGCCGCCACTGCAAAAGGGATGGACACGCACGTTCCTGCTGTATGCGAATGGATTCAGCAAGGAGATGGACATCAATTCGGCGAGTCCTGACCAGGTTGGACCACTCCCGTTCCACGGCATGAGTAAGTATCCATACACCTGGCCCGAACGATATCCAATGACAGAGGAGCGACAAAAGTACATGGAGGAATACAACACGCGCGTGGTGACGTCGCAGGTTGACAGGATCGCGGGAGTACACAGATGAATCCGCTAAGGTATTCAGTCGCGGCTTGCCAGACGGATCTCGCGAATCCTCTTGATCGAAAAGCAATGCGATCAAATACGGATCGCATTCTCTCGATGATCGACTCCGCCGTCGTGGGCGCGGCGCCGTTTCTCCCGGTGCGTCTCGTCGTGTTTCCGGAGTTCGCACACTCAGCGCCTGTCTTCGAAACGGCAAAAGAACTCATTGAGAAGCTAGCCATCGCGATCCCAAACGAACACACCGAGCGGCTGCAACAGAAAGCCAAAGAACACGACATCTACATTCAAAGCGGTTCTATGCTCGAGGTCGATCCGAAATGGCCGGGGCACGTCTTCAACACCACGTGTCTCATCGGTCCTGAAGGCGTGCTTTACAAGTATCGAAAAGTGAATACGTGGATTCCCTACGAGGTCCACACCAGCCCGCACGATCTCGCGGGTTATGACGAACCGCTGTTTCCCATCGCCGATACTCCCATCGGCCGGCTCGGCTGCGCGATCTGTTACGACTGGCTCTTTCCCGAAGCGATGAGGCAGTTGACGGCGAATGGCGCAGAGGTCTTGATCCGCGTGTCGGCTTACATGGATCCGTGGGGCGCGACGGAGCCGATGGCATGGTGGACCATCGTGAACCGTTGTCGCGCACTCGAAAACACAGCTTACGTCGTCGCCGCAAACCAGGGCGCGAGTTTGAAACACTATCCGCCGTATTCGTGGCCCGGCGGTAGTCAGGTCGTCGATTTCGATGGACGGCTGCTTGCTGAAGCTTCTCCAGGGCCCGGTGAACGGATCGTCGTTGCTCCGATCGATATCACGGCGCTGCGTCACGAACGTGGCGTGCGGCGCGGACATCACATGTTGGCCCATCTGCGCACGGAAGCGTATCCGGTGTATCAGAAACACCAGTACCCACCGAAGCTCGAAGGAGATGAGGGATTGAGTTACGAGAGAAACAATCTCCTGATCGACGAGGCGAAGAAGTTCAAACCTTGAGGAAGATCTTTCGGTTGTAAAGAATCCACATCAGGATTAGGCAAACTAAGACGAAGCAGATAGCAAACGCCAGAGACGCGTTCAAGGGCGATGCCCATGAGGCAAACAGGTGATTGTAAATCCAGCCTCCAAGCGAATCCTCGCCGACTCTGATTGTGCCGAGAGCGACGGCTATTAAATCCGCAACGACGTACAGCGCAATCGCATTCAGACCAAAAACCTCGAACGGCTTGGCCCATCTGCTATAGCCCTTGATATCGATCAGCCAGTAGCAGAGCGCGAGAAACTGTAATGCCAGACCACCGGTGAAAAGCACGTACGAG
>DATNCH010000319.1:0-22081 GCA_035571655.1 Pyrinomonadaceae bacterium | reverse complement strand
GCGGCGACTTCAGCTTTGACGCGCTTATCGTACATCTCTCTCGAGCGGTCGATGTACTCACGCAAGCGATCGTACAAGTCGTGCTCGGATCGTCCTTCAGCAACCTTCTGCTCGTTGTACAACTTGATCTCGGATATGAGCAAGCGCGCAAAACGACGCGCGTCGTTATGTAAACGTCGCTCTTCGTCACCGGAAACTTCCACCGGCAACTCCGCATCCTGACCATAACGGCGTCGCGGCGTCGCTGCCGACGCCTCTTCAACTGGCGGCGCGGTCCACATGGAACTCTCTTCGACCATGCCGGCCGCTTCCGCTGGAGTATCTTCAAAAACACCGGCCGGCTCATCCGCCGAAACAGGCTCAATCAGTGCTACCGGTTCACTCTGTGCGGGTTGATAACTCTCGATTGTGTCCGCACCCGCGTATGGTTCAACCTCCTTCGCGGGTTCGGCGTATTCACTCGCCGGTTGATACGAAGGTTCTGGCTGGTACGACGGCTGAGGCTCTTCGACGGGCGCAGGCTCGGGCGCAGCAGGTGACGCCGCTTCTTCGGCGGCTCTCTTTGGAGCCGTACGAGCAACCGACAACATCTCAACCGCCATTCCGGAAACGGTCACGAGAGTTTCGAGCGCTTCGAGGTTGATCGACTCTGAATCGAGCCCGGCTGAGTCGGCATAAAGAACAGCCACGGCACGTCCACGCACGACGAGCGGGATCGACACGATGCGTTGCGCGGGCTCCTCGCCGAGCCGGTTGAGCAACATGTGATCTTCGGAGTGCGAACCCGGACCACCACTCCACGTCGCGAGGTTCTTCGCAGCGCTGCTGACAACAGTGTCAGAAGCGAGCGACATTGAAATCTGTTGAATAGCGTCGTCGCCCACAGTCCCTTCAAAACCCCGACCGCGCCAACCCGATACCTGATCACCTTTGATGACAAAAAATGCGACGCGGGGTGCAAATGACGACGAGCGGTTTACCAGCGCCTTGAGAATGTCGGCCTGCGACTTCTGCTCGTTGATCTCGGCAATGGTCGACTTCACGATCGCCATATCGCTGGAGGCCTTGGCGCGCGACGACTCGGAGGCGGCGAGCTCGACGCCGCGCTCGTGTGCGGCGTGGAGGTGCTCGGTAATGGCGGCCTGTAAACTGCCTTCCATCTGCACGTCACCCTGGCGCTCAAGAAAAGTCGAAAGCGACTCGTTGAGTAGACTTTGCAGAGTGGTTATCTCCTGTTTGACCGCACTCAGGCGAGTTTCGAGATAACTTTCGATCTCACGCCGCAAGCTATCTTCCAGATGTCCGTTGACCACAGCTAGCTCCTCCGTGTAGTGGTGTGTTTTTGACGAAACCTCAAGGTCTTAAGGTAGGGATTTCTAACCCCAAGGTGATAAACCGCAATGGAGAGTCCCGCGGGGGCTGCGGAAACTCTGAGACTGATTATGAACGGCTGGTATTAAGCTAGTCAAGAAATCGTTTTTGCCGCCGCTTGACGGAAAGAGTCATGGGAGGCTAGAACAGGTCACAATATGCGACCTACCATACTCATTGCCGAGGATTACGACGACAATCGCGAGCTTCTCCGGCTGCTGTTGGCAGGCGCAAATTACGACGTTCGCGAGGCCAGAAACGGTCAGGAATGCCTGAAACTGGCGTGCGAAAACCCGCCGGATCTGATTATGGTCGACCTTTCCATGCCGGAATTGGATGGCTGGGAGGTTTTCAAGGCGCTGAAGGCGAATTCGCTCACTGCTCACATTCCGTGCGTTGCGGTAACCGCGCACACAGACCACGACCGCGCGCGAGCGCTGCAAGCGGGGTTCAGCGATTTTGTGGGGAAGCCGTTTAAGACGGAGGAACTGCTGCTGACCGTGGCGCGATTGGTGGCTAAATAGGTCTTTCTCTGCGGCCCTCTGCGTATCTCTGCGTCCTCTGCGTTGAAATGGCTCTTAACCGCAGAGAACGCAGAGGTACGCAGAGAAAACCCGCCTATTGTTTCTCGCGGTAAATCACGCCGCCCTTCATTACAAACTTCACTTGTTTCAGCGCGGCGATATTCTTCGTCGGGTCGCCCTCGACCGCAATAACGTCCGCCAGCAAGCCCGGTTTGATCGATCCGATACGATCAGGCATGTGCAACACGCGAGCACTGATCGACGTTGCCGAACGCAACGCGTCAACCGGCGACATTCCAAAGTTAACCATCGCCTCCAACTCACGGGCATTCGTCCCGTGTGCAAACACACCGACGTCGCTGCCGCTCAGGATCGTCACCCCGGCGTCGAGCGCTGCTCGAAACGCCGTGCGCTTGCGCTCGACGTTTGCTCCAGAAGCGATTGCCAGCGTCGGACAAAGCGCGACGGCGTGTTCTTTCATCAGGCGAAACACTTCCGGCGTGCCGCCGTCGCCATGCTCGATTGTTTCCACACCCGCGAGTGTCGCGCGCCGCATGCCCTCAGCCGTCGTCGCATGCGCGGCGACCGGAATGTTGGCGCTCTTCGCTGTCTCGACTACGAGTTTCAGTTCGTCGAGTGAAAACGTCGGCGCGGCTCCTGAACGGCCCCAGCGATAGTCAGCGTAGATTTTGATCCAGTCAGCACCGTGGCCGATCTGGTCTCGCACTACTCGCGTCAGACTATCGATGCCGTCAGCTTCTTCTGCGCCCTGCGGGACAGTCCACTCGGAAGCGTAACCCTTTGGTCCATAACTGCCGCTCGCGACGATGGCTCGCGTCGTCACGATCATTCGTGGTCCCGGAATGATGCCCTGCTCGATTGCTTGCTTCAGACCGACGTCGGCATAGCCCGCGCCTTCGGTTCCGAGGTCGCGAATGGTTGTGAAGCCTGCCTGAAGCGTGTCGCGCAAGTGATTTGTTGCGCGCGCAACGCGGAGACTCAACGATTCGCGCGCGACCTGATCGTTCCAGGGCGTTTCGCTGTAGGGGTGTAACAGCACGTGTGAGTGAGCTTCTATCAAACCGGGCAGCAGCGTCAGACCAGGCAGTTCGATCTGTTTTGCGCCTGACGCGGCAGTGATGGTTGCTGCTGGTCCAACCTCGACGATCTTATCTCCACGCACCAGGACCACCCAGTTGTCATGAAGCTCCTCGCCGTCGAATACGTGTGCGGGTTTGAGCAGGTATGTGGATTCCGATTGAGTCACAGGCAGAAGAAGAGCAAACGAGAGTAGGATTAAAAGGGCGCGCATATCACGTTTAACCGCAGAGAAACCGGGATGACGCAGATCAGGATCTGCATCATCCGCCTACAATTACTTCTCGGAGACGATTACTTGCTGGATCGTCGGTGGGAGCGGGTGCAGCGTGCTGTGCGAGAATCCCGCGTTCGCGAACATTCGTTCCAACTCAGCAAACGTGTACGCATCGCCAGCAGGCGTGCTCGTCAACATCATCACACTAAATCCTGCCGCATCCGGCGGCGTCACGCGATCGTCATTCGGGACAAACTCCAGCGTCACTGCGCGACCACCATCTGCAAGCGCTGCTCGCACCTTGCGAAGTAACGTCTCGCAAGTCGGCGGATCGAAGTGATGCAGGAAGTTCGTCAGCAGGACCAGATCGTACCCAGTATCGAATTCGACGTCGAAAGCGCTGCCCTCGATCGTGCGGTACCGGTCACTCACACCTGCCTTCTGCGCGTTCTCTTTCGCGACCTCGAGCACGGCCTTCCAGTCGACAGCGGTGATCTCTGCTTGCGGATTGTTCGTAGCAAAGCCGATTCCGAATAGCCCGTGACCGGCCGCGATATCGAGAATCTTGAGTTTGCGATCGGCATTCGGATCAACCAGCTTGGCGATCAGTTGAGCGGCCAGCGCCATCATCGGCGCCATCGCACGCGCAAACTTCACCCAGATCGGGTTGTCCGGTCCGATGGTGCCGTCATTCTCCAACGCGGTTCCGCCTTTGCGCACGGCCTCGGCGAAATGCTTCGCGCCGTCGGTGGTCATGGGCGAACACAAGAACTCAGTTGCGCCGCCGAGGTATGCAGGCGAACGCTTGTCAAGAAACGTCGCGGAGTCGAGCGTCAGCGCATAACGGTCACCTTGTTTTGTGAGCATCTGCATGATCGTCAGGAAGTCACACAAAACGCGCATGCCTTTCTCAGAAGTCTGACAACGCTTGGCGATCTCGGCGGCCGAGGTGTTTCCTTCACCGATCGCGGTAAAGACCTCGAGCTCAATCGCGGCTTTCAGGGCTTCGGTGCGTTGATGCGCGTTAATTGTCTGGAAAAACAGTTGTGGGGAGGGTTGCTGCGTAGCAGGCATTGACATTAAAAATTATCTCCTTTTATGAATGGTATTACAGCCAGTCGCACATCCTATCGAATCGGCTCGCGCAAAACCATCTCAGCGACCGTCGCGGCCATTTGCGCCGCTTGCGGATGGCTGCGATGTAGCCCAGCAATCTGCAACAGCGCCTCACCCGTTCGCGAAAACATGCGGAAGAGATCACCTTCTTCAGCGCGAGTTTCTCTGACGACTTCTGACCAATCAGCGCCAGCGGCCCAACGGACCGCCGCACCGGCAGCCGAGAAGTTCAACTCCGGCGTAGGCTCCAGGCCGTGTTTCCACTCTTCGGCGGAAACTTTAAAACCGATGTCTTCGAAGCGCGCAAGTGAAGTCACGACGTCGTCGTGCAATTCGAGCTCGCCGTAGTCACGATCTTCATCGGCAGTCAACGCGGCCATGATCCCCGCGAGCTGTTTTGGTTCGAGTGAATTGAACAGACCGTTCTCGAGCGCTTCGCCGACTAACAAAGGCCGGTCGATATGTAGATCCGCCAACCAGCGTCCGCGGTCTGTGACCTTCTGCGCGGCGTAATCGAGATAGCCAAAGATTGCGAGCACCTTCGCTCGTTGCTCAAACGGCAGCCAAACTTCTTCACGAAGCGCTTCGATCCTGCGTGTCGCGCGCTCAAAGTCTTCAGCCGTCGTATGCATTTCCCAAACGACTTCGGTGCATCGCGCTGTGCCGTCACCTTTGGCTTGTTGTGGCAGCAGGTTCTCGATTGAGTCATCGATGATCTTCAATGCTTCGGTCTCTTCGTTGAATGCGTCGCGCAGCCGGGGTTCGGCGAGCGTGAGCTCCTTGCCGCGTCTACGAATCTCTTCGAAAGCGTTCTCGATATTTTCCTCACGCAGACGATAGACGGGCGCGTACACGCGTCCGATGCGTTCCTGTGGAAAACTCGCGGTGGTTCCATCCTGACGCAGCCCGCGAATGCTTCCGTCGCGCTTTTCTGTGACCATCACCAGCCTGCGTCCAGCACGACCGACACCAACGACGCGCCCCGGCTTCACAACCTCGTTCAGCCAACTGTGAAAAAGCTCCGCACGCGTCTGTGGTTTGGCTTCCTGCAAACGCGCGCGAATGCCGAGCAGACGTTCCAGGCCAAGCACCACTGAAATCGGAATCTCGCAACCCGCTTCTCTCAATGCGTCTTTGATCTTTTGCGCGCTTTCGTCACGAGTCCGTTCCAGTTGGACCATGCGGTGCGAAAAGTCGCGATGGGCGAAGCTGCGTTCGGCAATCTCACGCACGCGTTCGAAACTACCGTACGCATCGAGCAGGTTCAGCAGCGTTGTGTACGTCGCTCGAAATTGACTGACAAGGGGATCGGGCGGTGCTTTCAAAAGTTGTGCGATGCGCTGCGGATCCTGGTGCAGGCCGGGTGCGGCGACGACAAAGCCGACGTTGTCTCGTCCACGACGACCGGCACGCCCGGTCATCTGTTGAAGCTCCGAAGCAGACAGCGGACGCCAACCGCTTCCGGTCCGTGCATCGGCGCCGGTCAGAACGACGGTGCGTGCGGGGAAGTCGACACCCGCAGCGACGGTTGCAGTCGCGAAGATGGCGTCCAGGAGTCCGGCGCTCATCAATTTCTCGATCACGAGTTTCCACGCGGGAATGTGACCGGCATGATGCGATGCGACGCCGCCGCGAATGATCGTGTCCCAGTGACGATGACCACGCACTTCCGGATGTTGTTCGACAAAACCGCGCATGAAATCGCGTCGCGCTTCACGACGGCTGTCGTTCGGATCGCGTCGCGTGAGTGCTGCTTCGGACGCGGCCTGATCGCAGCGCCGGCGCGTCGGCAGGAACACGATTGCGGGAAGCAGGTTGTAACCATCGAGCGCCGCCAACAGTGTGGCTGACGGCATCTCTGGCATACGCAGTTTCATCTCTTAAAGTCGGTTTCACAGGATTTACATGATTTATAAGGATTTACATGTAAATCATCTCTTTAATCTTGTAAATCCTGTGAAACTAAATCACCATTCTCTACGTGCGCGTCGCGGTCGTTCACGATCCTCTTTCTCGCGTTCAATCATCTGCGCAATCTCGGGGTTCAACTGGCCCGCATCATTCAACAAAGGCAGTAATCGCTTGTCTGGCAGCAGCACGGCGGAGCGCAAAGGCACCGGGCGTTTCATCGGCCCCGTAATCACGCCACAACGCACTCCCCGAACTTCTTCCAGCCACAACGCAAACTCGTGCGCGTTTCCGATCGTCGCCGACAGCAGCAACAAACGGATTCGTGGCGGCGAGAGAATGATCGCCTCTTCCCAAACATGCCCGCGGTCTTCGTCTGCGAGGTAGTGCGCCTCGTCGAGCACGACGAGATCTGCGGTGACTTCACTCCCGCCTCGCAAAGAGTCAAAAAGTTGATTGCGATAGATCTCAGTTGTGCCGACGATCAGCGGCGCGTCCGAGTTCTCTTTTCTATCGCCCGTCAATATCCCAACGCGCTCGGCGCCGAACTCCTCGCTGAACTCCTGGTACTTGGAGTTGGTAAGTGCTTTTAAAGGAGACGTGTACCAGGCGCGGCGTCCGCTTTCCAAAAGTCGCCGGATCTCCTCACGCGCAATCCACGTTTTACCGCTGCCCGTCGGCGCGGTGACAAGCACGTCCTCGTATTCCAGTGCTGCCAGTGCTTCGACTTGAAACGGGTCAGGTTTGAAAGGCGCTGCACGTGGCGTTCCGATTCCTTCGAGAAGTCGTTTTACCTCCCGCGAGTGTGGAACAACGCGCGTTGCTCGTTCGTTTGCGTCTGGGTGACTGGTTCTGCGGGTCGATTTTTCATGGCCGCGCCGATCTCGGGGCTTGCGTTTGTCCCAATTTTTTCGGCTATTTCGGCGCACAAAGCCATTCTAACTGCGGCTTTGTGGCCTGCGAAGTGCTTACGCGAACCCTGAGAGTTACAATGGCGTCTAAGCCAGGGTCACCAGATTCGCAAGATGGCAGAGTTATTCGACAAATTTGAGGTTAATCGCGATCCGAGATGGCCGGCGCTGACGAAGCTTGTCGGTGCCTCGCTCGTCGTGCACCTGGTGCTTTTGTGGATGGTTATCTACATTCCCGCCGTGCGCGACACGGTTAACATCGCTGCGTTAATTGCAAGCACGAAGTTTGTAGACAAAGACTACGAGGCGACGCAAATTGGCGACGTGCAAATGGTTCAGTTGAGCGAAAAGTTTCGCTACCCGGAAGGTTACTTTGCGCTTGAAGCGCAAATCGACGGTAAACTTCCCGCACAACCAGGCGGTCACGATCCATTCGCACCGCGAATAATCTCGCAAGCCGGATCGACTCCAAAGGTCGATCCCGAGGCGTCGCCTTCGCCGAGCCCCGAATCGAGCCCGTCACCGGCGGCGAGTCCTGCTGCTTCGGCGTCTCCGTCTGCGGCGGTCGCACAAGGTCCGAGTCCGAGTCCTTCGAACAACAGTACGACACTAACTCCGGAGCAATCACAGAAGGAACTCGAGAAGACGGCCGCAGAGAACGACGTGCCGCTCCCGGATGAGACTCAAATCAACAAAAAGCCACTGAAAGACTTTGCCGCCTACGCCAATGATTTGAAGAACCAGGGCAAGCTCGATTTCAACAAACCGTTTGAGGTCGTCATCGAGGCGGAGTTGGATGAGACCGGAAAGTTGAAGAACTGGCGATACGCGACGAAGGAGGGTGATCCGAATCTCGGGAATCTCTTTGGTCGAATGATTGCCGCGCTGAACGACAGCGGATTTCTCGTTTACTTGCAGCCGATCAGCAAAGACAATCCGGGCGCGCCGGTGAAGATCACAGTCAAGCAGGGAGAGCAGGAAGTGCTGGCGTCGGTGGAGTCTGAAGCGTCTTCGCCGGAACGCGCTGAATCGCTCGCGCGGGCACTCAACAATTTGCTTTACTTCGGCGCCGGGTCGCGCGCCGGAAAAGATGAAGAAGTTTTGATGAAGAACACGAATGCGTCGCCTGATGGCAAGAAAGTCGTGGTCAATTTTTCGATGCCACGGCAGAGCGTTGTCGACATGATTAAGAGGCAGTTGCAGCCGGGAGTATAATTTTGGCCGCAGATTACGCGGATGAACGCAGAGATGATCTGCATCCCCAATTGGAGTAGTTATTTAAAATGGGTAGTTTCGATAAATTCTTAACTAAAGTCTTCGGTAGCAGCAATCAGCGATTCCTGAAGTCGATTGGACCAGTAATCCAACAGATCAACTCGCTCGAACCGTCGGTGCAGGCTCTTTCTGACGATGAGCTGCGCGCGCGCACCGCTGTTTTCAAAGAGCACGTTCAACGTGCGGTCGGCGACACGACCGACAAGGATGAACGAAAGCGACGCGAACGTGCGGCGCTCGACGAACTCTTGCCCGAGGCTTTCGCCGTCGTTCGAGAAGCGAGCGTCCGCAGCACCGGAATGCGTCACTTCGACGTGCAGTTGATTGGTGGCATCGTTCTTCACCAGGGCAAGATTGCTGAGATGCGCACCGGCGAAGGAAAAACGCTGGTTGCGACGTTGCCCGCTTACTTGAATGCGCTGACCGGTCGTGGCGGCGTCCACGTTATCACTGTCAACGACTACCTCGCTTCGCGCGACGCGGAGTGGATGGGCCAGATCCACCGGTTCCTCGGTCTGGAAGTCGGTTGCATCCAGAACGACATGGATGATTTCGAACGCCAGGCTGCTTACGCGGCTGATATCACGTACGGCACGAACAACGAGTTTGGCTTCGACTACCTCCGCGACAATATGAAGTTCGACCTCGCCACGTGTGTGCAGCGCGGCCACTACTTCGCGATCGTCGACGAGGTCGACTCGATCCTGATCGACGAAGCTCGAACACCGCTGATCATTTCCGGACCATCGGACGAAGCGACTGACAAATACAAAAACGCCGACGCGATCATTCCACACCTGAAAAAAGGTGAAGAGGTTGAAGGTAAAAAGACGGGCGATTACGTCGTCGACGAAAAAGCACATACCGCAGTGCTCACCGAAGAAGGCGTCGACAAAGCCGAGCGACTGCTGGGAGTCGGCAATCTATACGATCCCGGGAACATGGAGTTGCTCCACTGCGTCGAGCAGGCGCTGAAAGCCCACACGCTTTACAAGTTGGACCATCAATACGTGGTCCAGGATGGCGAAGTCGTCATTGTCGACGACTTTACAGGTCGTCTGATGAAGGGTCGCCGCTGGTCCGATGGTTTGCACCAGGCAGTCGAAGCAAAAGAAGGCGTCGAGATCGAGAAAGAGAACCAGACGCTCGCTACCATCACACTCCAGAACTATTTCCGGCTTTACGAAAAACTTTCCGGCATGACTGGTACGGCGGAAACGGAAGCCGCCGAGTTCGCGTCGACTTACAAACTCGACGTCATCGTTATTCCAACGCACATGCCGATGATCCGCCGCGATTCTTCTGACGTAATCTATCGCACGTTGCCCGAAAAATGGGACGCCGTGATCGAGGAGATCAAGGAGTGTCACGCGAAGGGGCAGCCGGCCCTGGTCGGTACGGTTTCAGTTGAGAATTCGGAGTTGATTTCCCGCCGCCTCCTGAAAGAAAAGGTGGAGCACAACGTACTCAACGCGAAATATCACGAACGTGAAGCTGAAATCGTTGCGCAGGCGGGCAGAAAAGGCTCGGTCACGATCGCTACGAACATGGCGGGCCGCGGTACAGACATTTTGTTGGGCGGCAATCCCGACTTCATGGCGCGCGAGTTTTTGAAGAAGGATGAGATCGATCCGGACGACGTCACAGAGGAGCAGTGGCAAAAGGCTTACGCGTCGGCAAAGCGAATCGTCGAAGACGAGCACCGGGAGGTAGTTGATCTGGGCGGGTTGCACATCGTCGGCACCGAACGTCACGAATCGCGACGAATTGATAATCAGCTTCGTGGACGTGCCGGCCGCCAGGGCGACCCCGGATCTTCGCGGTTCTTCCTGTCGCTCGAAGACGATCTGATGCGCATCTTCGCCGGCGACAAAGTCAAAGCGCTGATGCAGCGTCTCGGCATGGAGAAGGGCGTCGCGATCGAGTCGAAGATGGTTTCGAAACGAATTGCAGCGGCGCAAAAGTCAGTCGAAGGCCGAAACTTCGAAGCTCGCAAACACCTGCTTGAATACGACGACGTGATGAACAAGCAGCGCGAGACGATTTATGGTTTGCGTCGTCAGTTGATGGAAGAGCCGGACCAGCGCGAGTACCTTCTCGGTGATCCGCCGTCGGCAGGTGTTGCCTACGATTTATTGTCAGATTTGACCAGACAATATTTGAACCCGGAGGTGTCGCAGGACGACTGGGACGTCGAGAACTATAAGACGCAAATCAAAACGATCTACGACTTCGACGCGGATCGCGAGCAGCTCGACATTCCAAACATGACCACGCAGGAAGTGGTCGACAAGATCTGGGAGCGGCTCAAGGTCAAGTACGAAGAGAAGGAACAGCAGATTGGCCCGGAAGCGATGCGCACCTATGAGCGCATCCTGATGTTGAATATCATCGACGCGCAATGGAAGGACCACCTGCTGTCGCTCGATCACCTGAAACAGGGAATCGGATTGGTCGGTTACGGCCAGAAGGATCCGCTGGTTGAGTACAAAAAGCAGAGTTTCGACCTGTTCCAGGAGATGCTCGACCGCATCGACACCAGCACCATTCGATCGTTGTTCAATTTGCAGGTCGTGACTGAACAGGACCCGGAGAGGTTGCAACAGCGACGAAGGATGGCGGCGCGTCCGAGCGCGTTGAGATTCACTGGACCAAATCAGGGTGCGGCTCCCGCGGGTGAAGAAGACGGCAAAATTAAAACTGTTGTGAGAGACCAGCCGAAAGTCGGGCGCAACGAACCTTGTCCGTGTGGATCGGGGAAGAAATATAAGAAGTGCCACGGAATCGCCGCTTAGAAGCCACAGATTACACGGATGGATGCGGATAAATCCATATAAAATCTGCGTTCATCTGTGGCTATAATCCCTTTGTGACTTCCGAGATCTCATCCAACAATCCAGTCGTTGAAGCCATCATCAGTGGCAAAGCTCCGCAACCAGCCCGTCTCGCAGCGGCCCGTGGAATGTTGCCGCTGCAACAGAGCGATCTGCTCGAGGTTCTTGTTGCTCTCACCGCCAGCGACGACGCGCAAATCTCAGCCGCCGCCACCGAGACACTGAAATCTGAGAGCCCCGACGATCTTGTGCTCGCTGCGAAAGCGGAAGACACGGCTCCAAACGTTTTGGCCTACCTCGCGACTCAGCCCGACGGAACCCCACAGGTTTACGAAGCGACCATCCTGAACACGCGAACTCCCGACCAGGCGTTAGCAAAGCTCGCCGCGACCACTTCGCACAGGTCGCTTTTAGAATTGATCACCATCAACCAGCAGCGACTAGTTCGTTGTCCTGAGATCATCGATGCGATTCTGCAAAATCCGGCGTGTGGCGGTGAGGCTGAGCGACGAGCCCGCGAAACGCGCAAGGAGTTTTTCGAGAAAGAACGCGGCGCGCGCCAGATTGCCGACGAACTTAGAGCGCGCGGACAGATGGCGGCAGCCGAGTTTTTTGAAACGGCCGAGTTGACCACGCCGGGTGGCGAGTTGAGCCTCGACGATGCGTGGCTGATTGCGCAACACATCGAAGTATCGGACGCCGATCTCGACGACGCGTGGCTTCCGGCTGAACGTTATGAAGAACTCGTGTCAGAGACCGCTGCGGATGTTTCCGCGAACGTGCAACGGGTCATCGAGAGTGAACGTCTCGAACGAGGCGACATCAGTGCCGACCGAGTCTCGCTGATTCGAAAGATCATGTTCATGAATACAAAGGACAGGATGAAGCTGGCGATGAAAGGTGACCGCGAAGCTCGCAGCATTCTGATCCGCGATTCAAACAAGGTGGTCTGTTCAGCAGTCGTGAATAACCCGCGCATCACCGAGCAGGAAATTGAAAACATCGCTGCGATGCGAACGGTTGCGGATGAGGTGCTGCGGCTAATCGCGCTCAATCGTAGCTGGGCGCGTTCTTATCCGATCATCCACAATCTTGCACGTAATCCACGCACACCCATACCTACCGTGATGAACCTTCTGCTTCGGATTAAGACCAAAGACCTGCAGAGCCTCACGCAAAACCGTAACGTTTCAGAAGCCGTGCGCCGCCAGGCCCAGCGCCTTCAGCAGGTCCGCTCAGGTGAATAGAAAACCTATTCCGTGAAATTTCAAACCTTCCCCAGCCTGATCTGTTACGAGAATTTTGCGAAAGAGTAATAATTGTGCTTGACAGGTCACAATTCAATCGTATAAATTCTCACACAACCAAGTAGCAGGGGTCTTGGATCTTTTTTGAACGCGGCTGATCGCGACTGAGTGGTGCGTTATTTCCCTTTATTCGGCCTTATTTTATCCGCTAGCGCGCCGCCCGAATGAACGATCCTGATTATTCCAGAGGGTTGTTCTCATGCTTTGTTCAGCCACTCGTTTCCCCCGACCCTGCCCGATACGCTTTGCCCCGTCGATTCCCCCGAATCGACGGGGTGCCTCTCTTTTAAACACTTTTTCTGAAGAACTACTTGGCAGATTTTCGTAAGACTTCGGCGGGTTCTGTTTGCGGGGCTTCAACTTCAGTCTCAATCGTTTGACCAATCATCCGAGCGAAGAGCTGTTCGTACTGATCGACCACTGTCTCCCAATCGTAATGACTCTTGACGCGCTGCTGTGCCCTGTTTCTGTATGCCTGGACCAGCGATCCGTCCCGCAACACTCTCTGTAACTTCGCGGCCAAATCATACTCGTCGATGTAGGGAACTCCGGCTTCACCCACAACCTCGATGTTCTCCGGTGTTGCGAGAGTTAGGACACAGTTTCCGTAACCCATTGCTTCGAGGAGCGCGGGATGAGTTCCGCCGACTTCGGTCGCGTGGACGTAGCAATAGGCGTTTTGTTGCAGCGTGCGATAGTCCTGACCAAACACAAACCCCGTAAAGATAATTCGCTTATCTCCGCGAGCCTGCGCCTTCAAACTATTGATATAGCTTTCCGCGTAAGGTGCGTCGCCGACGATCAGCAGCCGGTAAGCAGTTCGCACCTTTTTAAAAGCCTCGATTACGAGGTGCGCGTTGTTCTCAGGCTCGAGCCGAGACACGTATAGGACGTAGCGGTTTGGCTCGACGCGCCATTTACGAACAGCAGCACGGTCCGTCCGTCGCTCCACCTCGCTGCCGTAGGCAATCATGGTCGATGGGGTGTTATGTCGTGCGAGGTAATAATCCTGGATTACCTGTGCGTCCGTTACCATTTCGTTCGGCAACAACGTCGAGAGGTATTCTGCGAATCGATAGTAACGACGCCCAAGCCGGCCCCATTTTTTGCGTTTGTGCTCGAGCCCGTCGACATTGATCGCCACAGGCGTTCCGGTGAGTCTCAGAATGGGGCTAAACGGGGCGTTCGCGCAGTTACAGATCAGAGCCACATCGTAACGGCCCGACACGGCATGTATTGCGGAGAGGAACGTGTGAATAACCGTATCGAAGTATTTATGCCTGATTGTCGGCAGAACCTGGAGCCGGACGCCGTGATATTCCAACTGTCTTGGTGAGACGTAGTGCGCACGACAATACACCGTGACGTCGTGACCACGCGCCACGAGCCTCGTCGCAAGATGCTCCGCGAACGTTTCAAATCCGCCATAACTGGCGGGAATACCTCGTGTGCCTAGAATCGCTATCCGCATCAAGATACGCCCATTGTTTCCTGGGCCACTTCCTGGTAGATGGCGAGAGTCTTTCGAGCTGTCTCGCGCCAGTCAAAAGCCTGGGCCCTGGTTTGTCCTTTAATGCTTAGGTCCTCACGAAGTGCCGGATTATCTATCACGCTCTTCATGGCGGAGGCAATTGCTTCGACGTCAAACGGGTCCACGGTCAACGCTGCATCGCCGACAACTTCTGGCAAGCTTGTTTTATTACCAACGATCACTGGAGCGCCACATTTCATAGCTTCCAGCGGCGGTAATCCGAATCCTTCGAAGTAAGACGGATAAACGAAGCAGAGCGCGCCTGAATACAGTGCCGGCAAATCCTCCTGTGGAACATATCCGGTCAAAACTACAGTGTCTGCTACGCCCGTTTCCTTGAGCGCACGCAAGGTCTCGTCGTAGAGCCATCCGCACTTTCCCACGAGTACGAGCTTAGGCAGCTTATCTACTGATTTGTTTCCCCGCAACGAAGCATACGCCTGGACGAGTCGGGCCAGGTTTTTGCGAGGCTGAATAGAACCTACGGAAAGAATATAGTCGCCATTTATTCCGTAAGTTTGTCGCACCCGTTGAAGTTCCCTGTAGTCCTGGACCGGCCCGAAGTCTGAAGGCGCCGCGAGCGGGATCGCGCTGACACGTTCGGGAGTGATTCCGTAGGTTTCGATGATGTCGCGGCGTCCGTGTTCTGAAAGCGAAATAATCCGCGCGGCGCGCCTGGCAGAATGCCGCACTGTCAGGCGCAACTGCGTGCGACTGCGCCGCTTGAAAGTCTCAGGCAGATGCTCGAATGAGAGATCGTGAATACTCACCACCACGGGACACGGGCAGAAAGGTGGTGCGGTGAACTGCACGTGCAGAACATCGACTGGATTTTTCCGCAGTTCAGCGCTGAGTGTCAGTGGAATTCTGATCAAAGGCGTGTGAGGAAGAGTGGCGCGAACCTTGAAATTGGGCCAACGCCCGTGGAAGCGTTCGCGCGCCTCGTCGGTCGTGATGTAGATAGTGTAGTGATTGGCGCTGTCGATCTGAGCCAGCGCCTCGATCAGGTTAACGGCGTAGCTTTCGTTACCACCAAGCTTCGCCCCAACGGCATGAGCATCGATTGCGATCCGCAATCCTGTAATCCTGGCTGGTGTCTTAAATTAAGGGAGTTCTCTCTGCGTCCTCTGCGTATCTCAGCGTTCTCTGCGTTAAATAGCAACTTAAACGCAGAGGACGGAGATACGCAGAGAAGATCTTCAAATTAACCACCACTGATCTTGAAACTATTTGCCCTTGGCTGCGGAGGCCTGAGCGTCGTCACCCTGCTGACCTCGCGTATCGCGCTCGCGAATACGTGCAGCCTTACCTCGAAGTCCACGGAGGTAGTAGAGCTTGGCCCGTCGCACGCGGCCACGTTTTACCAGATCGATGTGATCGATGATGGTTGCATGAAGTGGAAAAATTCTCTCTACGCCGACACCGAAACTCGTCTTCCGAACGGTGATAGTTTCGCGGGCGCCGCCGTGTTTGCGAGCGATCACGACGCCTTCAAAAGCCTGCAAACGTTCTTTGGTCTCAGATTCTTTAATCCGCACATGAACGCGGACGGTATCGCCTGGCTGAAACTGTGGAATATTATTACGCAGTTGGGTCTCTTCAATCTTATCCAATCGATTCATTTCTCAATGCTCCTTATTCAATTCAACTATTTCAGCAGGTCAGGACGTTTACGTCTTGTTTTTTCTATCGCCGCTTCCTTGCGCCAACGCTCGATTTCCGCATGATTTCCACTCAACAACACGTCCGGCACTTTCATTCCACGGAACTCGGGCGGCCGCGTGTACTGCGGATAGTCCAATAAACCTTCGGAGAAGGATTCATACACAGCCGAAGTCTCGCTGCCGAGTGCGCCCGGTAACAATCGAACAACAGCGTCAACCACGACCGCAGCCGCTGGTTCGCCGCCCGACAGCACGTAATCGCCGATCGACACCTCGTCGGTCACCAATGCTTCGGCCACGCGCTCGTCAACTCCTTCATAACGGCCGCAAAGGAGTACGACGTGTGACGTGTTCTGCGAAATGTCCTGAGCGAGAGCTTGTGAAAAAACCTCACCCTGCGCCGACAGCAGCATTACTCGCGTCTTTGCCGGCAAGTCTTCTTTGCGCGAAGCTCCAGTCAGAGCTTCGACTCCGGCGAAGATGGGCTCGGGTTTCAGAATCATTCCGTCGCCCCCGCCAAATGGCCTGTCGTCCACGACGTGGTGCTTATCAGTGGTCCATTGTCGTAGATCGTGGGCCTTTACTTCGACCAGCCCGGTATTCCGCGCGCGCCTCAAAATCCCACAATCAATCACCTGGTCAAAGAACTCGGGAAAGATCGTAATGATGTCGAAGCGCAGCATGCTTTAATCAAAGATCTAAAAGTCCTTCGGGTGGATCCACTACGATCGTTTTTCCCGCAGGGTCGATCTCGACGACAATCGAATCAACCAAAGGTATCAATCGTTCTTTGCCGTCTTCGTCGACGATTTCGAGAATCTCGGTTCCGCCGGTCTTGATTACTGACTGAACCTTGCCGATGTTTGTGTCGCCGGCTCTGACGGTACAACCTTCCAATTCCCAGTCGTAGTAGTGATCCGCGGGAAGTTGAACACGATCCTGTTCCGGAACAGCGAATTCAAACCCGACCAGCTCTTTGGCGGTTTCGACGTCGTCGTAACCAGCCACCTTCAGTATTACTCGATCGTTTTGGAACCAGTGGTCTTCGAGGTGGCCTGTCTTTCGCTCGCCGCTCGGCGAAACAAGCACCAGTTCTTCAACGTCCTCGAACCGGTCCGGAAAATCTGTCAAAAGCTCGGCGACGATCTCGCCTTTCAGCCCGCGTGGTTTTACTGCTCGAGCGATAACCACCAATTCACCCGAGTGAGCGTCCTCCATCTGGATCACTCAACGATTTCCAAAAGATAACGACGATTCTTCTTTGCTCCAGCGATGCGGGCCAGAGACCGCAGAGCGCGTATCGTCTTTCCCTGCTTGCCGATGATCTTCCCGACGTCGGTTTGTGCGACACGCACTTCGATGAGAGTGGACCCGTTACGTTGATCGATCTCACGAACGTCCACATTCTCGCTATCGTCGACCAGCGACTTAACGATCATCTCAATGGCGTCTCGCATCGTCGGTATTCTCTGTGCAACCTCTGTGCACTCTTTGTCTCCGTGGTTTCATAGTGGTGTTTACCACCGAAGACACAGAGAACACAGAGCTTGCACAGAGAAGAGTTTAAGCTTGCGCCTCGGCAGGCTGTTCAGCCTTGGCGCTGGCCTTTATAAGCCGGCTCACGGTATCGGTCGGCTGCGCACCTTTTTCGATCCAGTAATTGACTCTGGTTAAATTGAGCTTGATCTCAGCCGGATTCCGCGTCGGGTTGTACGTACCGAGATTCTCTAAATAGGCTCCGTCGCGTTTCGATTGTTTCTCTTTCACAACGACGCGATACGACGGGCTTTTCTTGGCGCCAGTGCGCATTAACTTAATCGCTAACAAGGTCTATCTCCTCTTCTTCTTCCGTTTCTTCTTCAGCTTCTTTCTTGATGGTGCAGCCGGTAAAGACGGCACCTCATCATCGTCGCCGGCAAAACCTGCCATGTCCGGCATACCCGTCATCTTTCTCAACATCTTGCTCTTCAGCCCACCACCACCAAACAGGCCGGAATTGGTAAGCTGGCGCATCATCTGGCGCATCTCGACGTACTGCTTGATGAGCTGATTGACGCTCGCCACGTTTGTGCCCGAACCGCGAGCGATGCGACGACGCCGGTTCGCATTCAGAATCCGATGATCGTTGCGTTCTTCCCACGTCATCGAGTCGATCATGGCTTCAGTGCGTTTCAGCTCGGCTTCCATCATCTTCGATTGCTCTTCGTCTAACTGCGGCATTCCGATGCCGCCGAGAAGCTGATCGGGAAGCAACTTCATTATCTTTGAGAAAGAACCGAGCTTCTTAACCTGGCGCAACTGCGAACGAAAGTCGTCTAATGTGAATTCGTTCTTCTGGAGCTTCTTGAGCTGCTGTTCCGCTTCATCCTGATCGACCTTAGCTTGAACTTCCTCGATGAGCGACAACACGTCGCCCATTCCAAGAATTCGCTGCGCCACTCGATCCGGGTAAAAAGGCTCGAGCGCGTCGTAACGTTCTCCGACGCCGACGAATTTCACGGGCTGCCCGGTGACCTGCTTGATCGAAAGTGCCGCGCCACCACGAGCGTCGCCGTCCATCTTCGTCAGGATGACTCCTGTGATTCCGACGCGCCGGTGAAACTCTTCAGCAGAGCGAACCGCATCCTGACCAGTCATCGCATCGGCAACGAAAAGAATTTCGACGGGATGAGTCTGGTTCTTGATGTTTACCAGCTCTTCCATCAACTCGTCGTCGATGTGCAGGCGCCCGGCCGTATCGATCAAGAGCGTATCGAAGCCGGTTTGTTGCGCGTGCTTCTGTGCCTCGCGCACAAGCGTCATCGGATCGTTGGTCTCGGGTTGTTCAAAGATCTGCTGGCCGGTCGCTTTTGCGATGACCTTCAACTGCTCACGTGCGGCCGGACGGTAAACGTCGACTGAAACCAACAGCGGCTTTCGATCCTGATTCTTTGCCAGCCAGCGCGCGATCTTACCCGTCGAGGTGGTCTTTCCTGAACCTTGCAGGCCAACCACCATCACCGTGTTTGGAATCTGTTTGGTGAAGACGAGCCGTGACGACTGCCCTCCAAGCAACTCCACCAGTTCGTCAAAAACGATCTTGACGACTTGCTCGGACGGCTTGAGTTCCTGCCAAACCTGCTGTCCTTCCGCCTTCTGCTGGACCGAACTGATAAAGTCTTTGGCGACTTTATAGTTGACGTCGGCTTCCAACAACGCCAGACGGATCTCCCGCAGCGCAGCGTCGACGTGCTCTTTTGTTAGCACGCCCTCGCCCCGCAAATTCTTTAGCGTGCGTTTTAATTTATCCGAGAGCGACTCAAACATATAACCCTAGGCGAAGTTCCGCGCTGCGAACGGAAACGGAAATGATAGCGGCCGACCTTGGGGGTGTCAAGGCGGAGAAACCGATAAATCGCGCCGTAACTTTTGTGTTTTGATGACTTATCCCGTTTCGGGAAACTCCCGCCGCTTTAACCCGGTAACCGAAAATTATTCTCTTTGTACGGAAGAAAACTGTACGCCGTTCGTTTGATGTGTTAAATTCTCAACGCATAACACGTTTGCGCGGCAAAACTGTAGCCGAAATAGTTTTGAGCGGCCCTCCCATAAACAAAAGCATCATGAAAAGTCAGCTTGATTGATCTTTTATAGGTAATTACATGGATAAACGTGTCGGTCCCGGGCCCCCAGGCCGAGACCAGCAACAGCCCCCTGGAGAGCGAGGTGTGGTCGATCTCGCCGATGCTCGGGTTAGGATTCGCTCGCGGAAACCTACCACCGAGGCACTAGTGCTCGAATTGGACGCAATCCGTTCGCTGCTGGACCAGGGTCTCTCTACAGAAGCCAAAGATCGTCTCGCCTTACTTATCTCCAACGCGCGTTCAAATCCGTCGATACTCGCGCTCGCACGTTGTGCCCTTTCAACTGCGCTCGAGCAGCAGGGCCACTACCGCGATTCGCTCGCGGCGGTTTCGATGTATGAGGCGCCGGAGTCGCGCGGGAAGTTGGATGACCAGACTGTCAGCTATCTGCGTGTTCAGATAGGTCTCGGATACAACTACAACGGCGACCATCCGAAAGCGATCGCGATGCTGAAGTCGACGTTGCGCGACTACGCTGAAAACGGCGGCGTCAACTTGGGCCACATCTTTGCGGCTTTATCTCGCACTTATCGCAGTATCAGTGAGTATCCGATTGCACGTGATTATGCTCAACGCGCTTTAGACTATTTCCGTCAGAGCGGCGAATGGCGCGGACTGGCAGAGTCGTATTTTGGTGTCGGCGTTGCGGATATTCACGAAGGGAATTATGAGTCTGGGTTGGAAAACCTCGAGCAGGCGCTGAAGCTTATCGGCGATCGACCAGCGGCTTACGTACTCGGCAGGACTTACGCAAACATGGCGGGTGCCTGCTGGTTCCTCAAACGACCGCAGGAAGGTATCGATTATCTAAAGAAAGCGATCACCTATTACGAGCGGACGGACCACAAGACTAACGCCGCCGACGGTTATAACAATTTAGGTATTAATCTCATTCTGATCGGGCAGTGGGATCGCGCTCAGGAGGCGCTGGAGCGCGCATTTTCCCTGGCGAAAGAAGTTGATGAGCGCGGCGCGAAAGTCCCGATGATTTTGGATTCGCTCGGCGAGCTGCACATGCTCCGCGGCGATCTGGACCAGGCGAAAGATTATTTAACCAGGGCCGTTGCTCTCGCGACTGAAAACGGAAACAAGTGGTACGAAGGGCAGGCGTTGAGGACGCTCGGACGCTGTTACATCGCGATCGAAGATCCGGAAAAGGCGCTTGAAAAAGCCGGGCAAGCACTCACTCTCGCGGAACAAATCGGCGACCGCCAGGCCATTTGCGAGTCGCGCTTAATTGCAGCGGAAGCGCATTTATTGATGCGCGACGTGGACGAGTGCAGTCGCGAGCTTCAGCGTGTTAGTGCGGAAACCACGGATTCAGCCACCGACATGGGCTTCACCGGCGAAGCACACAGGCTTAACGGAATGTTGAATATGGCGCACGGCGATGCGGCTGCTGCGGCGCAGCATTTTGGCAGCAGTGTTTCGATATTCGACATGCTCGGCGATCGATATCGCGGCGCTCGTGCGCATCTCGAGTTGGGCCGTGCGTACGCGACGATTCTGCCGGATCGTGCAGGTGAGCACTTGAGCCGCGCGTTAAATACTTTTCGAGAACTCGGTGCTCGACTCGATCTATCGCGCGCTGAAGAAGAGCTGCGAGATCTTTCTGCTTCAACTCCGGAGCGGCTGCAGGAACAGTCGGCGTTGACGCAACTGTTGACGCTGCGACTTGCTGAGGCGGTTGCGTCACGCGAGCTGTTATTGCGCGAACTTGCGGCCGTAATGCGTCAGGAAACTGGCGCTCAGCGAGTCATAATCACTGAGCGCGGCGAGCGTGGTGAACCGAAAGTCGTGATTGCAATGGGGTGTACGCCTGCCGAGAGTGTGAAGATCGCCGCAGAGCTCGATGCAGTTGAGGACGACGCTTCGCGCGAACGTTATCGTAAGAAGCACGATGCCGACGTGATTCTCCTTGAATCTTCAAATGCGCCGGCGGCGAAGATGTATTTGGCGCCGCGCAACCGGGCGCAGCTACCGAAGGGAGTGGCGCTCGAGCCGTTGCTGCGTGTGGTTGAGTTGGGAATGGACGTTTGCGCGTTGCGGGCCGGGGCGCAGAAGAGCGGGACTAACGAACATGCCGACGAGTTAGCTGGCACGAGTCTGATGCCTGGCTTTATTCACTCGAGCCCCGCGATGACGCAGCTCGTTGAGGAAGTTCACAAGATCCGATCTTCTGACGTGACTGTGTTAGTCACGGGCGAGTCGGGCACCGGCAAAGAACTCGTCGCGCGCGCGATCCACGCCATTTCATCGCGTCGAGCGAAGGTTTTTGTGCCGTTCAACTGTACGGCTGTTCCGAAGGAGTTGTCAGAAGGGTATCTGTTTGGTTACCGGCGAGGTGCGTTTACGGGCGCTGTTAACGATTCGCACGGCGTGATCCGGACGGCCGCGGGCGGGACGCTTTTCCTGGATGAAATTGGAGACTTACCACTCGACGTTCAGCCAAAACTGCTGCGTTTTCTCCAGGAAGGCGAAATCCAGCCGCTCGGTGAACAACGGCCCGCCAAAGTTGATGTGAGGATTATCGCGGCGACCAACACGGATCTTGAAGATATGGTGGCCCAGGGCCGTTTTCGTGAGGATCTGTATTACCGCCTGAATGTGATTCGGCTGCGCGTGCCGCCTTTGCGTGAACGGCGCTCCGAAATTCCGACCATCGTCAACTATTACGTCAATCACTATTCGGCGAAGTTTGG
>DATNCH010000318.1:0-49300 GCA_035571655.1 Pyrinomonadaceae bacterium | reverse complement strand
GTATCCAACAATGACTTAGTCATGGTGGTTTTACCAAGCAGTTCTCGCGTTAATAGTCGGGAAGATCACAGACCGTCCAGGTACTACTTTCAAATCACCAAAACGCAAATGGCCTGAGCTGGTAAACAGCATCTGAGAGGCCAACCTAGTCCTTACCCGTGCCTTACCGAAAGGCGCTATCTATCAACCAAAGGAGCAAAGAAATGGAAATTCCCCCAAACCTGAGCGACTTGAATTTGAAGCAATTGCCTCTGACCCATAACGCAGTTTATTGGATCACAAACACAAACCTCAGCCCGAGTTATACATACATTGAGTTGCCACGCGCGGGAAATCTGTGGGTCTATTACCAGTATGAAGATGACCAGCCGGCAGCTCTAATTGAGGTGTGGCATCGAGGCGGCGTCCCTCCATCAGCGATAAAGCCTTTTGTTGAACAAATGATTCCCGTTGGTGAGGGCGATATGATCGTGTACCAACTTAACCGCCCTGATCGCGACAAAATCAGGCTGGCTTATACACTCACGTAGCCGCGGGGAGCACGCTTTGAGAAGGCCGCTGGAAGCGATTCCAGCGACCTTTTCTCTTTACGCGCTTCGAACACACGCAACTTCCTTGAATTCACGTGAATCTTGCACTACTTTTCTGTCGACGTTTTTCATCTGGCTGCATCTAACGACTCACGGTTGCTCCAGTTCAGACGAGTCAAATCAATCTGATGTCGAGACGGCGCTCTCCTATATTGATTCCGCTCCTGCTTGCTTTTCTACTTCTGCCCTTCTTAATGCCCGTTGTCGGCCAACAGCCGGTCGAACCTTTTCAAGGTAATCCCACTCCCAATCATCCTCGTCCGTTCACAGACGGTGATTGGCCTGGCGAATATACCTTCTGCAGGATCGTTTACGATTCGCCGCACTCGATATATAACCGCTGGTTCGGTGGAGCATGGCGGGTTGATTACCCGGAGGCCGACTACAACTTTATGATGGGAATTCGTGAATGGGCAGGCTCAAACCTGCACCTCTCAGGCCGCCCCGTGCAAATACCTCCGACAGACCAGCGGCTATTTGATTACCCGTTCGCCTACATCGTCGAGCCTGGACAGATGGAGCTTTCAGACGCGGACGCGGCAGCGCTGCGCGAATACCTCATGCGCGGAGGCTTCATAATGCTCGACGATTTTCACGGAGAAGCCGAGTGGCAACATGCGCGAGGCGAGATAAAGAAGATTCTGCCTGAGTATGAGATCAAAGACTTGCCGCTTACACATCCGATCTTCCACAGCTACTTCGATCTCGACGGCGTGGTCCAGGTTCCTGGAATCGCGGCACTGATTCAGGGAGTCACATACGAAAAGGGCGGCGTCACGCCGCATTACATGGGCGTCGAAAACAAGAACGGCCGCCTAATGGTTTTCATTACTCGCAACTGCGATCTCGGCGATGCCTGGGAGTGGATCAACGACTCACGCTATCCCGCCCAATACGGTGTCGTAGCCTACAAGGTCGGCATGAACGTCATTACTTACGCCATGAGCCATTAACCTGAGTGACATCAGATGGCCTGCTGCGTTGAGTTAGTTCAACCCACAAAAAGCACAAAAATGATTATTGTTCCTTTTGTGCCTTTTTGTGGCTCACCCCTCTTCGTTGCCGTCCCTGCCGTCAGGCTCCTTGATGGTCGGACACAATTCTTGTCAAGCCCGTCGATTGGTGATATATACGCGCTGCCGTAATCTCATAAATCGCAAGAAACTCATATTTCGCGTCTGAACTCAGCTAACCTTTTCAGTTGGACCTTACAAACTCAATGAAAACGAGGTGAGATATGCCGAGAAAATTTCCTCCAGGCACTCGACCTAGCAAAAAAGGTGCAAAGAAAGCAGCGAAGAAGCACGGAACTAAGAAGACCGCAAAGAAGCGTTAAAGAGATCGCAGAATCTTATTCCCTGTTGTAAGAGCGCTGCCCACATCAATTACGAGGGCTGCTTCCGGAGTTTATTTTACGCCGTGCAGGTCCCCTTAGGTAGTAGTTCGCGCCGGTGTCCATTATGTCAATAGAAGACGACGACGAAGCTCCAAGCGACCAAAAGCCGACCGGGTCTGCACCGTCCAGAGACGAAAAGACTTGTGACTGTTGGCGTTTGTTTCTTGATTCAAACGTTATAGTCGCATTGGTCACGGTGCTGATCGGAGGTCTATTCGGTCAGTGCATTTCCGCTTCCATTCAAAACAGTTTGAAGGAGAGAGAGTTCCAACAAGCGTGGCTGAAGGCACGTGGAGATCAAGCACTACAGTCCCACAAGGAATACCTCGATAAAGAACAGGAAGTGATACTTCACGCATATGATCTCATTGGCAAATGTCTTACGGCGGGGCGCGATTTGATCGACCTTACTGACGTAGCTTGGGCGCTCAAAAATTTCAGGGGAGGAGAAAGGCAAAAGGTGGCCGATGCAAGGAGAGAGATGCTCAATAATCACAGTGCTGTGATTGAGAAGTGGGATAGCGAAGGTAACAAGATAGGTCTCTTGATGGGCTATTACCATCCTGGTCACCCAGAGGTGAAAACTGCATGGGAAGACACACAGAAATCGGTAAATAGTTATATTGAATGTGCTGGGGACTGGTATCAGAAATATGAGCAAAATCCGCTGGACACAAAGGGCGCGTGCAAGGAAAAGAAAGATGAAGTTGACAAGCAGTTGGCCGTGATTGAATCAAAGCTTGAAACAGCACGGCAGTACGGTTGGGAAGGCTGGGAATCGCCTGACAAATTACGTGCGATTCTGAGTCAGAAGTAAGCGGTCCTAGTTTTGATGATTAGATAGCACCTCAGAAGAAAACAGGCTCCTCGGTCAAATTTAGTCTGCCTTTTGTGCCTTTGTGGCTATTCCTCGTTTCCATCCCTGTCGTCGGGTTTTTTGATGCCGAATTTACGACCTGCGAGTACGTAATCGATCAGCGCACACCATCCTCGTTAACACTTTTCGAATCTGCTGCGTCTAAGATACCGTGCAAAACTTACTACAAGACTTACGTTATGGCCTTCGCACACTGCTCAAGCATCGCAGCTTCACTTTCATTGCAGTCTTCACGCTGGCCCTCGGCATTGGCGCCAACACGGCGATGTTCAGCGTAGTTAACGCTGTATTGCTTCGCCCGCTTCCATACAACGATCCGGCTCGTCTGGTAACTATCTGGGAAGAAAGTCCGGACAGGGGCATGTATCAAATGCCGGTATCGTTTGCCAATCTGCGCGATTGGGTAGATCAAAACCAGACCTTCGAGCAAATCTCAGCTTATACATTCACAAATCTGAACCTCACCGGCGCAGGCGAACCGGCGCGGTTGCTGACCATCAGATCTTCCGCCAATCTTTTTTCGCTGGTTGGTGCGACACCGTTCCTTGGTCGGGCCTTTTTACTTGGTGAAGACAATGAGGGAGCCGCCCGCGTTGTAATCCTGGGGCACACACTCTGGCGAAGCCGGTTCAATTCGGATCCCGGAATTGTAGGCAAATCACTAACACTCAATAACCAGAATTACACGGTCGTAGGTGTTATGCCTACCAGCTTTCAATTTCCGGTTGGCTTCGGCTATCTCGGCAAAGTCGTCAATGATCCCATTGAATTGTATGTGCCGCTGGCGCCGACGGCGGGTGAATCGCGTCGTGGCAACTACTCATTCTTCGCCATTGGTCGACTCAAATCCGGAATATCGATTGACCATGCTCGAGCCGAGATGGCCGCTATCGAGCGTCGTCTGGAACAGCAGTATCCGGAAGGCAACACCGGTATTGGCATTAGCCTCGTTCCTACACAAGAACAGACTGTTAAGGAGATTCGTCCGGCCTTGCTGGTCTTGCTCGGAGCAGTCGTTTTTATGCTGCTCATAGCTTGTGCAAACATCGCCAACCTTTTGCTCGCGAGAGCAGCCGCCCGAAAGAAAGAGATTGCCATTCGCACTGCCTTAGGTTCCAACCGGCTGCGCATTCTGCGATTGCTGCTTACTGAAAGCCTGATGCTTTCACTCGCCGGAGGTTGCCTCGGCCTGTTACTCGCTTATTGGGGTACGGATATTCTGTTGGCACTGGCCCCAGACAATATTCCGCGACTCAATGAAGTCGGGGTTGACGCCAGAGTGTTTGGTTTCACTCTCGCCATCTCGCTGATCACAGGGCTTCTATTCGGAGTAGTTCCAGCAATTCACGCGGTAAAGCCAAACCTGAACGAAGGGCTAAAGGAAGGTTCGAAAGGCTCGATGGGAAGCGCCGCCGGCAAACGCACGCGAAACATCTTGGTAGCAGTCGAGGTAGCACTTTCACTAGTGCTGCTAATTGGTGCGGGCCTTATGATCAAGAGCTTCGTACGGTTGCAGCAGACGAACCTGGGTTTTAATCCCGATCAAGTATTGACCGTAAACCTCACGCTTTCGAAATCCAGATATCCAGAGGATCGTCAACAGGCGGCCTTCTTTCAACAGGCGCTGGAGCGCATTCAGTCGCTCACCGGTGTTCAGTCTGCCGGTGCGACCACAGCGCTGCCGCTTACTCTCTCTCTTTCCGGGTCCGACTTCCGCATCGAAGGACGTCCGGAGCCGGAAGCCGGCAAAGAGATGATCATCAATACGAGCAGCGTCAGCCCGAGCTACTTCAGTACGCTCGGTATTTCCTTGATGAAAGGACGAGACTTCTCCGACCGGGACAATAGCGATGCGCCACTCGCGGCAATCATCAACAATGATCTGGCTCGGATTTATTTTCCCGGCGAAGACCCTATCGCCAAACGTATAACGTTCGATGACGGTGAGTCGTGGATTTCGATAGTGGGCGTGGTTGCAGACACGAAGCGAGTGGGTTTGGATACCAGAACGAAACCCGAAGTCTACTTTCCTTATCTCCAGGTGGCGTCCCCGTCGATGACTCTGGTAGTTCGTACTGCGACTGAGCCTCTGAGTCTGGTCGGTGCAGTAAAAAATCAAATTCAAATTGTTGACAAGGATCTTCCGTTGGGTGAGTCGAAGACCATGCAACAGGTTCTGTCAGAGTCAAAGTCCGGGCGACGATTCAATTTAGTGTTGCTAACGGTATTCGCAACGGTCGCACTCATACTGGCCATGGTCGGTATTTATGGCGTGATGTCCTACGCGGTGACGCAGCGCACACACGAGATCGGAATTCGCGTGGCTATCGGAGCTCAATCGCGCGACGTGTTTCGAATGGTGGTCAGGGAGGGAATGATACTGGCGATGATCGGAATTGGTTTTGGTTTGGTCGGAGCATTCGCTCTTACGCGATTGATGACGACGATGCTCTTTGCCGTCGAGCCAACTGATCCGGCAACGTTCATCACCATCGCAGCATTGCTGATTGGTGTGACATTAGTTGCGTGTTACATACCCGGCCGCAAAGCGACGAAAGTCGATCCTCTGGTGGCGCTGAGGTACGAGTGATGTTCGAATAAGGTCTTGATTGGAACACGAGTTCCCTTAAAAACGGGCGTGCCGCCAAGAATGTCGGGATCAATCGTGATTAGATCGTTGCGATCCATGCGTTGAGTTAGTTCAAGCCACAAAAAGCATAAAATGATTATTGTTCCTTTTGTGCCTTTTTGTGGCTCACTCCTCTTCGTTGCCGTCCCTGCCGTCGGGCTTTTTGATCCCGAATTTCTCGAGGCGATACTGGAGCGTGCGGAAGGTGAGGCCCAGGAGTTTGGCGGCCCGGGTGATGTTGTAGTCCGTCTGCTCCATCGCCTGCGTGATTAGGTTGCGCTCGACCTCTTCGAAATTGATTCCCTCAGCCGGCAGCTTGAATGCGCCTTCTGCCGTTGGTCCAACTTCCTGGCGCACTTCGGTCGGCAAGTCGTCCGGCGTGATCTGATCGCCCTCGCTCAGCAGTATCGCGCGCTCGATCGCCGACTCCAGTTGCCTGACATTCCCCGGCCAACTGTAGTCGTTCATCAACTTCTTTGTCTCAGCGGTTAGACCAGTCACAAGTCTCGACGTGTTCTTCGTATGTTTTTTCAGAAAGTATTCGATCAGAACCGGAATGTCTTCACGTCGTTCACGTAGCGGCGGCACATCGATCGACAAGACGTTGATGCGGTAATACAGATCGTCTCGGAAACGACCGTCAGACACCATCGCGCGCAAATCGCGATTCGTCGCCGCAATTACTCGAACGTCCACGTTGATCTCATGTGTACCACCGACACGACGGATCTTCCGCTCCTGAAGCGCGCGCAACAGCTTCGCCTGAATACCAACATCTAACTCTGCAATCTCGTCGAGAAACAGCGTCCCTCGATCCGCGATCTCGAAGAGACCTTTCTTCTCCGCGTGTGCACCGGTGAACGAACCCTTCTCGTGTCCGAACAGTTCCGACTCGAGCAGGTTCTCGTTAATCGCGGCGCAGTTAACTGCCTGAAACATCTCCGCAGCACGTGGCGACTGGTTGTGAACCGCCCTCGCGATCAACTCTTTGCCGGTGCCTGACTCACCACGAACCAGCACCGTCGAATTCGAGCGCGCCACCTTGAGGACCATCTTCTTCACCGTTTCCATCTTCGGAGACGCTGAGACGATCTCGCTGTCGATCGCCTCGAGACGATCGAGTGCGCGATTGATTGTTTCAAGCAGGGCGGACTTATCGTATGGCTTTTCGAGATAGTCGAACGCACCGCGGCGCAGTGCCTCCTTCGCCGATTCGATCGATCCGTGTGCGGTAAGCAGGATAACGATTATCGAAGAGTCGTAAGCCAGCAGTTGCGACAGCAGCTCGATGCCGTCCATGCCCGTCATCTTCAGATCCGTCAACGCCAGATCGAATCGTCGATCCTTAGCAAACTTGAGTGCGGCTTCACCGGAAGCGGCCGTCGTAACGTCGTAGCCCTCGCCGGAAAGGATCATTTCAAGGATTTCTCTTTGCGACTTCTCGTCGTCAACTACCAGAATGTTCTTCCGTGGCATATCTGCTCTCTTTAGCCGGTAGAATAATCGTGAACGTCGTTCCGCTGCCTTTCCTGGAAGCGACACTTATCGTACCGCCGTGATCGTCGACGGCCTTCTTTACAATCGCCAGCCCCAGCCCGGTGCCTGTGTCCTTGGTCGAAAAATACGGTTCGAAAACTTTCGAAATGTCGCCGGCATCGATGCCGCAACCACTATCGATAACTTCCACCTTAACAGAATTTGGTTCCGCGTTTGAAAGCTTAATCGAGACGCTCCCACCTTCGCCATCGATTGCCTCGACCGCGTTGATAACGAGATTAGTGAACACCGAACGCAGCGATTCACGATCGGCGAGGACCGTGGGAAGCTCACCATCCTGCACGATATTCGTTTTGATTCCGCATTCCTCGGCCCTGCCTTCGACGAGTCGCAGCGCATCTTCAGCTTCCGCGCGAAGGTCGACATTTTGCAGCTCGAGTTTCGACGGCCGCGAGTATTTCAGGAAGTCTGTGATATGACGATTGATGCGCGCGACTTCCGTTTTCAACTGGTCCGTGAGCTGTACGAACGTCGCCCGCTTTTCCGGATCCGGTGGAGCGAACGACGAGCGAAGGTGATCGAGCGTCAGGTTAATGTAATTCAGTGGGTTGCGAATCTCATGCGCGATCGCGGCGGCGAGCCGTCCTACGACCGCACCTTTCTCGGCCTGGTGAAGCTGGCTCTCGAGCTCGCGCGCGCGCGCGAGTTTCGCGGTCATCTCGTTGAACGCAGAAGCGAGTGTGCCCATCTCGTCGAGACGATCCGCGGGCACTTGCACATCGAACCTACCTCCGGCGACCTGTCGAGCGGCAGTCGAGAGCTCCTTGATGGGTCGAGTGAATCTCCAAACGAAAAATCCTGTGACGAGTGTCGTCACAAACAACACCGCGAGCGTGTAAACCGCTGAACGTGACGATTGGCGCTCGAGAACGTTTGTCAGCGTGTTTGCGGAGTCGAGCACGACGATGATGAATCGCCGGCCTTTGTCAGTCTCGACAGGAAAGTAGAACGCGCCCGCCTGACTGAAATCGACGCTGGTCGATGGTGGAATCCACGACGGGAGTTGCTCGTGTTGCGTTGTGTACTGAACGGCGCTTCTCAGTGGCAGAAGCTGAATGTCTTTGAACTGGACGTAGTTTAGCGACTTGTCGTCGCGTTCGCGTGGATTGAAGTCGGGGATAATGCTGTCGTGGATGTTTCCGTCGTCGTCCACGACGAGAATATTTTTGACGCGGACATTTTTGTCTTGTAACAGAGGCTCGCGAAGGCCTTTCATGATCTCGTCGAGGTACTGGTCGCTCTGAAGGCTTTCCAGGCCGAGCGCAATGCCGGTCATGATGGCCTGTTCCTGCTCGATGATCATGCGGGCGTTGGCGCGGACCGCTCGCAGGTTGAAGTAATACTGGATGCCAAGGGTGAGACCCAGCATGAGCGCGAGCAGCAGCAGGAGCCGCGCTCGGAAACTCTGTATCTGGGCGGAGAATCTCATGTGAAACTAAGAAGACGGTACGTGCATCTGACGTTGGTCGGGGCCTGGCTTTTCTCTGCGGCCCTCGGCGTATCTCTGCGTTAACGACCATTTCAACGCAGAGAGCGCAGAGATACGCAGAGGGCCGCAGAGAAGGCAGTCGATCTGGAAGAACCAATGCTTTCGGTGTTTATCTTTATTAAAGGTCCACATCGAGGTTTTGAGTTCAGCCCGGAACTCCGAACGAAAACGGAACGTAGGCACTTAGCGTTCCAGCGAAATGTGTATAATCGATTACTTTTTGATTGCCTCCAAGTCGCTGTTGATGTTATATTTGCGGCGGTCTCAAATCAATGTCCCCAAGAGACCGTCGTCAGGGAAGCTCTTCCCACCCTCAATGTTGCAGTAGAAGGTCTGACCGAAGTAACTAAATGAGGCGTTTTTTGAGAAAGCTCGGAACTGCAAGCGGTGGTTCACTTGAGGAGAGGTTGTCGCAGGCGGCAACCGGCGGTTCGACACTACTCACCTGCTGGTGAGTCATCCCTAAAAAGAGAGGTACATAGGCCTGATGACCTTGCATTTCTATTCCCCCAAATCCCGTCGGCTCGTTTTTGTTCTATTCGCACTATTTTGTTTGGTTTTTTCCGGAACAGTTTTCTCCGACACGGTTTACGGGAAGAAACGCTCGTCAGGCCGAAGCGCCCGCGCTCAGAAAAGTAAAAGACTCTCAGCCAGGAACTCACGTCGTCGTGGCGGACGGCAGGTAGCGAGAAGTTCTCGCGGCCGTCGTGGTGGAAGTCGACTCTCGGCTCGTGATGTTCGTCGTCAAAGAGCACTCGTCGCTCGCGAACAGTCCAATGCAATCAGGACACGAGAACGAAGGCTCGGCAGGAAGCTCACCGCACGCGAGCGCGCCGCAGAGATGCGTGCTATTGCGGGACGTAATCGACGCGCTCTTCTTGAAGCTCGTCGCCGCGCGGAAGCCGCCCGCCGCGCTGCCATCGCGAGACAGATGGCAATCGACAAAGCGATGCGCGATGAAGTTCAGTCATTCATCGCGAAAGACGATCTTGCCGGTGAAGATGCAGAAGTTCGACGCGTAGCCGTAAACGCATTGGGCCAGCATGCCGGCACCGTTGTGGTGATGGATCCTTTGACCGGTCGCGTGTATTCGATCGTCAACCAGGAGTGGGCGCTGCGTCGCGGGTTCAAACCCTGCTCGACGATCAAACTCGTCACGGGCGTAGCTGGACTCTCCGAGAATGCTGTCCCGCTTTTCGACACAGCTAATGACGGATTCAGACTCGATTTGACCTCTGCATTGGCCCACTCTGACAATCCTTTCTTCCAACAAGTCGGCGCGCGCATCGGCGGAGAAAAGATGGTGAAGTACGCTCGCGAACTCGGCTTGGGCGAGAAGACCGGAATCAATGTTCCGTTTGAGTTTCCGGGAAAACTTCCCGAAGTGAAGCCGGACGTCGTCGAGCGACGAATGTTTTCACATGCTGATGGCTTTGAAGTGACGCCGCTGCAACTGGGTACGCTGGTTTCGGCAATGGCGAATGGCGGCAAGTTGCTGGTCCCGCAGATCGCGCACACACAAAAAGAACTAAACAAGATGAGCCCGAAAGTGCGGCGCCAGTTGGACATCACCACGGAAGTCTGGCAGCGCATGGTTCCAGGGATGGTCGGCGCTGTTAACTACGGCTCCGGTCGCAGGGCCTATGACCCGGCGCAGACAGTTGCCGGCAAGACCGGAACGTGCATCGGTCAGGGTGGCTGGGTTGGTTTGTTCACGTCTTATGCTCCGCTCGCTAATCCGCGACTCGCAGTGGTCGTGATCGCGCAGGGAACTGACGCTCGCCGCCATTTCCCCGCAGCAGTGGCTGGAGAGATTTACCGCCAACTCAATCATCGCTTCGGCACCGCGATCAATCTCCAGGTCGCCTCGACGCTTGACGACGAAGAGAAGGAAGTTGCCGACTCTGAAGCAGATGCGGAAAACGGTGAAGCCGACGCGACAACTGGCACGCAGGCTACAACCGCGCCAGTGCCAGACGCATCGAAGCCCGCGACAACGACTTCCGAACCCCGCAGCACCGTGAAGCGCGTGTTGATGCCGCTCGAGAAGAAACCGGTTGATGCACCGAAGACTGCGCCTGCCGAACAAAGGCCTCGTCGCATTCAACCTCAATAAGATCCTAAGAATCGATCAGTCAAACAGGGCAAGTCACCAAGGTGGCTTGCTCTGTTTTTATGCTTTTATGGCTCTTTCTCGCTTACAACGCTTGACACATTTCATGGAGTTGCAGGAATATTGCGGACGTTCTTCTTTACCCAGGTTCTAAGCATCTGTGCGTCCCCTTGTATGCAAAGATCGGCAACCGGTCTCTGTATTCATCGCATCCTAAATTTTCCCGTGGCGTCCATAATTTGGGCTGGACCCGTGCCGCGACTGCTGAATGATTTTTTTGGAGGTTCGGAACGACTAATGAAAAAGCTGATCACGTTTCTAAGTATTTTAACGACAGTCGCGATACTCGCTCTGCCCGTAGCAGCGCGTAACGCAGTCGCGGTTAATTCAGTTCAGGATCAATGTTCACAAGAAGCCAAGGACGCGCTGTACCAGTCCTTTCTTAAAAACCGACAAAGCGATCAAGCCAAAGCTTACGACGACGCGAAGAAGTATTTGGCTTGTCCCGCCGGTGAGGTTACGGAAGCACAACAGAAGATCATCGACTACTTGAAGAAGTGGTCCACCGCATACGAGGAAGGCGTGCGCAAAGCCCGCTTGCCGGCGTTGCTCTACAACGAGCAGAAGTATGTGGAAGCCTACGCGCTCGGTAAAGAGATGCTGGCGGCCGATCCGGAAAACCTGAAAGTGCTCGTGGATCTCGGAGCGAGTGGCTATCTCGTGGCTCCGCTCAAGAATCCGACGCTGACCGCGGAAGCCGTAGGCCACGCGAGAAAGGCGCTTCAACTTCTGGAATCGGGCAAGACTCTCGAAGACTGGCAGCCGCTTGCGAGTCGCGATGTTGCTCTTGCCTATTTGAACTACACCATCGGCTCGCTCACGCTCGAACAGGACCCGGCGGCGGCGCTCAAAAACCTTCTCAAGGCAGCGCAGTTTGAGACTCCTTTGAAGAAGTCGCCTTACACGTACGCTTACATCGCCGGCGCGTATGAGACCGGCGCGTACGCCAAGCAGTCTGACGAATACAAGAAGATGTATTCCGGCAAAGATGAAACTCCGGAAAGTAAACTGGCGTTGGCGAATATCAATCAAATCGTCGATCGGATGATCGACGCCTACGCCCGTGCTGTCGCGCTTGCAGGTACCGATGCCAAGTTTGCAACACCGAAAGCGGCCTGGCAGGAGAGTCTGACCACCTGGTACAAGTACCGCAACAGTGATAAGACCGAGGGCATGAACGAGTTGGTCGCGGGGATTCTGTCGAAACCACTGCCGCCCGAGCCGACGCCACTGACGGTGCTCCCGGCTTCGGCGACGCCCGCTGCAACACCGGCAACCAACAACGGAGCTGCGGGTACCAACGGCACGATGACGACGCCGGCTGGAACCACGCCCACTACGAAACCGGCCAGCACGACGACGACGCCAGCGACTGGGACCAAGCCGGCGCCAGGAAAGCCGGATAAACCACGTAACCGTCGCTAAAGTAATTGCCAGATTCTATTGCCGATTGCCGATTCGAAGTTGGCAATCGGCAATTGGTCTTTGGCAATGTCTGTTCTGCTATAATTCACCGCGCTTTGAAAAATCCCGAAACGATTCCCGACCTGGACCTCCTCGAAACGGTTCTAGCTTACAACTTCAAAGATCGTGCTTTGCTCGAACGCGCCATCACTCACCGTTCGTGGGCACACGAGAAGGTAGCACCCGGAGACGAACGCCAGGCTCGTAAACTTCACAACGAGTCGCTGGAGTTTCTCGGCGATTCGGTGCTGGGGCTGGTCGTGTCGAATTATTTGTGTGACTCGTATCCAGGAGGCACCGAAGGCGAGCTCTCGCGCATGAAGCACCGTCTCGTGAGTGCGCCGACGCTTGCGCAGGCTTCGCAGGGATTGAACCTCGGCGACTTTCTTCGTTTCGGACGCGGGGAAGAGAAGAGTGGTGGCCGTCAAAAGAATGCCCTGCTCGCCGACGTGTTTGAAGCGATCACCGGCGCGATCTTCCTTGACGGCGGCCTTGCAGCGGCGACGAACTTTGTCTGCTACGCGTTGAGGGATGAGCTTGAAGGCGCCGACCCGCAGACCGCTGCGAAGGCCGACTACAAAACGATGTTACAAGAGCGGCTGCAGGCAGAGCGCCGCGCCGCGCCGCGGTATACGGTCATCGAAACGCTCGGTCCGCCGCATCAACGTATCTTCCACGTCGAGGTTTCGTGGGATGGTGGAAGCATTCAAGGCGAAGGGCACTCAATCAAAGCCGCGGAAGCTGCTGCGGCGCGGGCAGCGCTCGAGGGCATGAGGTTGGATGAAGCAGAAATAAACACAGAAGAGGCGGATGTATGAGGATAAAAATCATCCAAATGGAAACCGCGTTCATCTGTGGGTAAACTTGACCGCTGCGATCAACGTATCTAGGATGTTTTTGAATGGCGAGCAATCAAACAACTGGCAAAACACGCGTCGATAAAGAAACGGCAACCGAAGCGAAGCCGTTTTCACTTTCGAGGTTTTTCAATCGTAACGGCCACGAAAAGAAGACGCCGCCTCCGGTGAAAAAGGAAGGTCCGCCGAAGACCGTCTGGCGTGAGTACTTTGAATCGGCCGTCGTGACGGTTGTCATGGCATTGTATGGCATGACCTTTATCGTGCAAGCGGTCAAGGTGCCCACCGGCTCGATGCAGAACACGATCACGATTGGCGATCACCTGCTCGTCAACAAGTTCATCTTCGCGCCGGGGGAGTCGCTGCCGTTTCTACCGCAAAGAGACATCCGGCGCGGCGACATCATCGTCTTCAAATATCCCGGTAACCCGTTCGATCCGAAGCGCGACGATCGCCCTGACAATCGTCCCATCTTCACAAATTATGTGAAGCGCGTCATCGGAATACCCGGCGATCGTATTCGCATTCAGGGAAACAGCGTCGTCGTTAACGACAAGGTAGTCCCCGAACACCGGATCGTCGCCCGGGATCACAACCGCAAAGATCCGCTGGAGATCGTCGAGTCGCCGCCTCGCAAACCCGGCGAGCTTTACGACGTCTATTACAGGCCCGGTCCTGAAGACGACAATCAGGATTACGACGCTTTTCAGGGTAAGGATGAGCTCACCGTTCCTGAGGGCAAGTACTTCGTGATGGGCGACAATCGTAACAACAGTGAAGACAGTCGTTACTGGGGATTCGTGCCTCGCGATCTCGTGATTGGGCGCGCGATGTTTGTCTACTGGTCCTACGATGAGAGTGCGCCGCCTTCCAACTACGGCATCCTCGTCGATTTCTTTGTGAACACGCGTTGGAGCCGCACGGGCACGCTAGTGAAGTGAGCCACAAAAAGGCACAAAGAGTATTGCTGATATTTTTGTGCGTTTTTGTGGCCTGTAGTGCCGTCTTGGCACAAAGGAAGACTAAAAAGAAACCCGCGCCTAAGCCGCCCACCGAGCTCACCAAACTTCGCGAGGAATTCGTCAAAGCGACTGACGAATACAAAGCAAGCCTCACAAAACTTATTACGATTTACGAAGGCGATGTAAAGAAGGCCGAAGAGAAGCTCGAGTTGTCGCGAAAGCTGCTCGCCGAGGGTTTGATCTCAAAACTTCAGGTTGAAGAGAACGAGCGCGCGTTAGCTTCAGAAAAAGCCAAGGTAGAGGAGACGCGCCGGCAGATGACGAACGCCGACGCACAGGTAGCCGGCATCTTTGTTGAAACCGAAGCCGAACGGGAGCTCGCGAAGAATCTACGTCTCGCCAGACAAAGCCTCGTTCGCACTTCTTCATTCACGCGCTACACGGGTTCATCGGGTTGGGGATTGAGCGACGCCTGGAAGGTTCAGCGATTTTTCTCCGACACATTCAAGAGGGAATTACCGATCGCCGTGTTTGGACAAGGCGCCATTCACGATCGCTGGCGTTTGGACCATCACAACGCAATGGATATTCAGCTTCATCCCGACGGCGTTGAAGGCCGCGCGCTGTTGGAGTTTTTGCAAAAGAACGGCATACCGTACCTGGCGTTTCGCTCTGCCATCCCGGGCACCGCAACCGGCCCGCATATACACATCGGCAGACCATCGCATCGCTATTGACCCGATATGAAAACCATCACATCGTTCCTCGTGTTTCTGACGATACTGCTTTTACCAAACGTCGCCCGTTCCCAAATGAATACGCTCACTGAAAAGCAGGCTTCACATTTTGCCGCGCTCGCGCTGAAGTGTGTCGCGCGAGAGTTTCCGAACAAGCCCGAACACGTCATCAACAACGCGAGCGACGTCAAGGGGCCGCAGGCGTTGCATCCGGCTTTTTACGGTTGTTACGACTGGCATTCGTCTGTGCACGGTCACTGGATGTTGATCCGTTTGTTGAAGATGCATCCAGACTTGCCCGAGGCACAACGCATACGAGATGCGCTCAATGAAAACCTCACGACGGAAAACATTCAGGCCGAGGTTGCATACATGAAGCAACCGAACCGGCAATCGTTTGAGCGGACGTACGGTTGGGCGTGGGCCTTGAAACTCGCTGAAGAGCTACATTCCTGGAACGACGCGGACGGTAAGAAGTGGTCTCAGAATCTTCAGCCGCTGTCGGAGTTGCTCTCGAAGTCGTACCGGACGTTTCTGCCGAAGCAGACGTATCCGATTAGAACTGGTGTTCATCCAAACACTGCATTCGGTTTGGCTTTCGCACTCGACTACGCAAAAGCTGTTGGCGATCGTGAGTTGGAGACGTTGTTAGACGAGCGTAGCCGCACGTATTACGGGAAGGACACGAACTATCCGGGCGCGTGGGAGCCCGGTGGTGAGGATTTCTTTTCCGCGGCGCTGATGGAGGCCGACTTGATGCGCCGCGTCATGCCGTCGCGTGAGTTTGCGACGTGGTTTCACAGGTTTCTGCCGGGAGTGGCGAAAGGCGATCCGGCTGCGTTGTTACAACCCGCGATCGTCACCGATCGAACAGATCCGAAGCTGGTCCATCTCGACGGCTTAAACCTCAGCCGCGCGTGGTGTATGCGAAGCATTGCGGCTGCTTTGCCCGTGAACGATCCGGCACGCAAAGTCCTGGCTTCTTCAGCAGAGAAACACGCCTCCGCCGCGCTCGCTCACGTCGCGAGCGGCGACTACGCAGGTGAACACTGGCTCGCCTCCTTCGCCGTGTTCCTGCTCTCGAATTCTTAAGAAAATTTTCCTCGCCAAGGCGCAAAGGCGCAAAGTTTTGCCTCGAACTCTCTTCTTTGCGACTTTGCGCCTTGGCGAGGAAATTCCATTAACCCGCAAGTATCCTTAACTCCGTCGTTCAATTAACTGGAACGGCAGGCAACTGCGGAGCGTGAACAATGGTCTAATGACCGCAGTCCTACCGAGTCTCCCAATCTTTTTCGTATTTCTGAGGCTTTGAACCCGGCTATGAGAATCTTCATCCTTTCGATCGCCGCTGTTACTTTCCTGCTCTTTAACGCAGTCGCACAACAACCCGACTACTCGCAATTGAGAACCGAGGCAGAGGCCCAGTACGCTCAGGGCTCTTATGCTCGTGCCAACGAACTCTATTCCAGAGTCGATAAACTCCGGCTGAGCGCCGCCGACGCGCGCTGGGTCGAGTTTCGCCTCGCAGATACCGCGTGGCGCGCGCAGGCTGCCACACAAACGTCCGACAACACAAAGTTCGAGCAGGCGCAGAAGCAACTACAGGAACTGATCCGCGTTGTCGAAAAGGAGACGGATCGCGATCTCGTGTGGGCCGAAGCCAACGAGTCACTCGGAGATTTTTTCTGGGCACGTCGCGGCCAGTCAGATTGGTCCAACGGATGGAATTATTACCAGCAGGCACTCGACTGGTGGGCCGGACAACACGACCTCGATCGCGCGCGCGATCGTTATCTGAAGATAGTCTTCCGGGCCGCACACCCGCCGCGCGCGGACGAATATTACGTCTACACCTACTACGGCAACTACATCCCGCTCAACATTCTCGAAAACGCACTGAAGATCAGCATCAAACAAAATGACATCGCACACCTCAATTTTTTGATCGCCATGACGATGCGCGGCGGTGGCGGCGATTTGAGCGCCCGCCAGCGGGTGCCTGACGAATTCGAAGAAGCACTCAAAGCAGGCAAACAGTCAGACTGGTACGACGATGCGCTCTATCACTATGCCGAGTGGATGATGAATTACGGCTCCGTCGAGTTTCTCGCGGACGGGCAGTGGCAACAGCAACCTGACTATGCGAAAGCCCTGGAACTCTTCCGTCGACTCACGCGGGAATTTGCAAAAGGCGAGACGCGTTATTACGACAACGCCCGCGAGCATATTAAAAGCATCACCGATCCGTTGCTTTCGATCGGAGTCGCAAACATCTTCCTGCCCGGTTCGGAACTCCAGTTTGCCATGAACACGCGTAATCTCGCGCGTGTCGATCTGGCGCTTTACAAATTCGACATCACGCGCGACCTGCGCTTCAAGAGCTCTGCCGGCGAGGACGAAGGTGAAGATGATTTAAGCAGTTGGATTTACAAACTGTCTGTTGCGGGGCGCACACCTGTTAAGACATGGTCCAAAAGTATCGCCAACAGCGAGACTCATGCGCCTTTCAACGAAGTGTCGCGCATCGATGGAAAGTTGCCGGTCGGCGCCTATCTGCTCGAAGCAAAAAGCGGATCGATTTCAGCGCGTGACATCGTTCTGATTTCTGACGCGACACTCATTCTTAAATCGTCGACTACCCAGGCGCTTGCATTTTTCGCCGACGCCGTCACTGGTGCTCCAGTCGCAAACGCAAACGTCGCACTTTGGGAAAGTTATTACCGAGACAGCAAGTGGCACTGGCGCCGCCTGCGGCAGACGACCGACGCAGACGGTCTGGCGCGCTTCGAATTGAACGAGGTGGCTGAACACCGGAACCTCCTCGCAACCGCCGCGAGCAACGACCGGCAGGCATTCGCGTTGGGTAACGCTTCTGCCAGGAATGTGCAGAACGGCTGGCGGATTTATGCTTTTACAGACCGCCCTGCGTATCGACCAAAAGAAACTCTGCAATTGGAAGTTCATCGCGAGACACTCGGACGGCGGCGCTTACTCCACGCCCGCGAACCAGATTCTCGAATACGAGATCACTGACCCTCAGGGAACTAAGCTGACGAATGCAAAAGTCACATTGAATAGTTTCGGAAGCGCGTGGGGATCGCTCGAGCTTGGCGAGCAATTGCCGCTCGGCGAATACAACATTCAGTTTTGGGACGACGGTCGACACAATCACATCGGCAGCGCGAAACTCTTTCGACTCGAAGAATATAAACTGCCCGAATTCAAAGTCTCTGTAAAAACTCCCGAGCAGGACGGCAAGAAGAAAGCTTTTCGAGTCGGAGAAACGGTTGAGGTCGAGATTCAGGCTGACTATTACTTCGGTGGTCCAGTCAGCAATGCGTCGGTCGAGGTCGTGGTCCGCCAAAGTCCGTTTTATCACTACTGGTACCCGTATCGCGAATATTCCTGGTATTACGGCGACTTCGAACCACTGCGGCAAAACTATTACTCCTTCGGCGACGGTTCGATCATCAAACGCGAGACCATCAGGACGGATGCGACCGGAAGAGCGAAACTAACATTCGACACGCCACGCGAGAATTACAATCAGGATTTCGAATACCGGATCGAAGCGCGCGTCGTCGATTCATCTCGTCGCGAGATCGTCGCGAGCGACAACGTGCGTGTCACGCGGCAGCGTTACTACGTCTATCCGCGTCCCGCGAGGAACATTTACGCGCCGAAGGACAAGGTTACGGTCGACATCAAAGCTGTGGACGCGAACCAGCAACCCGTTCAGACCGAAGGCACCGTGAAGATCACGCGCGATTACTGGTGGGAGATTTGGATCGATCCGCAGGGCAGGGAAGTGCAAGGCAAAGAGCTGCGCGACTTGCAGCAGCGACTCGACATATTTCCTCCGCTCGTCGATCGCCGACAGAATCGCGGGCAGCGTCCGTGGCGATTGAAATTCCGCGGCTACCAGCACGAAGAGATATCGACACAATCGGTGAAAACCGATCGCGAGGGTGCGGCCCAACTCAATTTCACTCCTGAAAGGGAAGGCTACTATCGCGTTGCGTGGCAGAGCAGCCAGGGCATCGACCTAAAGCGCGATCGATTCCTTCCGCCGATCAAAACGGAAACGTATGTTTTCGTTGCGTCCAACACGACGACGGATCTCGGTTATCGTCGCGACGGGTTGGAAATCGTCGTCGACAAAGACACTTTCCGCGCGGGGCAAACGGCGCCCGTGATGATCTCTGTTCCCGTCAGCGATCGTTATGTGCTGTTCAGTGTCGAAGGTGACGACCTATTCAGTTACAAGCTGATCCACGTCACCGGAAATGCAAAACTCATCGAGCTCCCAATCGAAGAGAAGCACGTACCGAACATTTATCTGAGCGCGGCGATGATCAGCGACACGCGCTGGTATTCGGATATCAAACAGGTCGTCGTTCCACCCGTCGAGCGTTTTCTTTCCGTCGCGGTGAATGCCGATCGCGAACAGTACCAACCGCGAGAAGAAGGAACTCTGGCGATCGCGACGAAAGACGCAGATGGTCGACCTGTGTCAGCAGAAGTGGCGCTGGGCCTGGTCGATCAATCGGTCCAATACATCCAGCAGGATTACGCGGGAGATCCACGACAGTTCTACTACGGCAACAAACGTCCGCACTCGGTGCTGACGCAAAGCACGCTCAGTCAAAAATCTTACGTGCAGTTCGTCGAGGTTGACGGAAAATTGCTCGATCGCCGGTACATCGGTGCGAGGTATAAGGACGGCAGTGGGCCAAGGGACGAAGAAATGCGACCGTCGGGCACTCTCGCTGGACGTAGCGACAGCTACGCCTTAGATGCCGTCTCTGCAAAACAGATTAGCGAACTGCCGCTCAACGGCCGCGTCTATGAAAAGTTGGCGACTCTTCAACCTGGAGTGGCCGCGCCGCAAGCGTCGCCGGGGCAGGAACCGGGCCAGGAACCGGCAGTCCAGGTGCGGAGCGACTTTCGTTCGACCATCTTGTGGATGCCGGATGTGAAGACCGGCGCTGATGGTACGGCAACTGTGAAGGTCAAGTATCCCGACTCACTGACAACGTGGGCTGCGACGGCGCGCGTTGTCACGACGGGCAATCAATTCGGCATCGGCAGTTCATCAACCAGGACCAAGCAACCGCTGATCGTGCGGTTGCAGGCGCCACGGTTTTTCGTCGTTGGGGATCAAGTGACAGTGTCGGCGGTCATCAACAACAACACAGACGAGCCGATGAATGTTGCACCTGCGTTGAATGCTGACGGCCTGACTGTGTCCGGCTTGATCGTCGATGGAAAAACCGTCAGCGGTTCCGCGTCGCCGGTTCAGGTGAAGGCCAACGGCGAGACCAGGGTCGATTGGCTCGTCGCCGTAAACCACGCAAGCGAGGCGACACTGAAAGTGGAGGCGCGTGGCAGCAAATACGCCGACGCGATGGAGAAGAAGTTCACGATCTTCGAGCATGGAATCGAGAAGTTTATTTCGCGCTCGGGCAAGATGCGCGGCGAAAGCGTGTCTGTAAAGCTTGATATTCCGAAAGAGCGTCGTACTGACTCGACGAAGCTCACGGTCCAGGTCGCGCCGAGTATGGCAACGACGATGCTCGATGCGCTGCCGTATCTGATCGACTATCCATACGGCTGTACTGAACAGACGATGAGTCGATTTTTGCCCGCGGTGATCACTGCCAGGACTCTGCGCGATCTCGGTCTGAAACCCGAAACCGCCATGCACAAGATCTTTGGCGGCATCGAAGAGTCGAGTGCTGCGGCCACACATCCGTCTGGTCGTCGAGATCTGAAAGAGCTCGAGCGAATCACGCGGCAGAGCTTGGACCGTCTTTACGACTTTCAACACGCCGACGGCGGTTGGGGCTGGTGGAAAGAAGGCGAGAGCGATCACTTCATGACTGCGTATGTTGTTTGGGGCATGAGTCTCGCGCGCCAGGCCGGGATTGACGTGAGGTCGGAAAGCGTTGACCGGGGCGCCAACTATCTCGACGTTGAACTGGTGGAAGAGGAAACGAGCTACGACGTGCAGTCATGGATGCTTCATTCGCTGGCTGCCTATCACGCCATGCGCCAGCGGTCGGAAGTCGGCAAGTTTCAGCAGACCGCGTTCACGAATCTCTGGAACAATCGCGACAAGCTGAACGCTTACACGCGTGCATTGCTCGCGCTCGCCGCGCACAACTTTGGGTTTAACGATCAGGCCAAAACACTGGTCGCGAATCTCGAGAATGGCGTCAAGACTGATTCGCAGCCTGACACGTCGATCGTGCAGCGTGGTGCACAGACGTCAGATCCGTCTGTGATGGGAACGGCGCACTGGGGCGAGGATGGGTTTTACTGGCGTTGGTCTGACGGTGGTGTCGAAGCGACTTCGTTCGTCCTGCGCGCGCTGCTCGCGATCGATCCGAAGCACAAGCTGATCGAGCCTGTTACTAACTGGCTCATCAAGAACAGACGCGGCGCGCAGTGGAGCAACACGCGCGACACGGCGATCGTCGTCCTGACGCTCAACGACTACCTGCGCGTCAGTGGCGAGGTCCAGCCGGTGGTTGGATACGAGTTGTCGGTAAATGGAACTCCGGTCACCACTAAACAGATCACGGCGGATGACGCTCTCAGCGCGCCCAGCAAGTTCGACATTTCGCGCGAACTGCTTCACGACGGGGCGAATGAGATCAGCATCGTGAGGAAGAATGGCAGTGGGCCACTTTACTTTTCGGCCGCTGCGGAGTTCTTCAGTCTGGAAGAGCCGCTGAAGCCGGCAGGGAATGAGATCTTCGTGCGGCGCGAGTATTTCAAGCTCGTGAATCATCCGACGCTGTTGAAGGGATTTGTCAGTGAAAGAGTTCCGTTGAATGATGGAGAAACAGTGAAGAGTGGCGACCGAGTCGAAGTCGTGCTGACGGTCGAGGCGAAGAACAACTATGAGTATTTGCTCTTCGAGGATCTAAAACCGGCGGGACTCGAAGCAGTGCAGATTCGCAGTGGCGAGAATCTCTTCGTGCGCGAACTGAAATCAGGTGGTGGATTCACCGGTCGAACGCGCTGGGTCTATCAGGAGCTGCGCGATCGGAAAGTTGCCCTGTTCATCGATCGTCTACCCGAGGGCATCTGGCAGCTCAGCTACGAGATGAGAGCTGAAGCTCCCGGGGCGTTTCATGCGTTACCAGTCCTGGGCCACGCGATGTATGTCCCCGAGATCCGTACCAACGGCGCCGAGACTCGTTTGCGGGTGGTCGATTAGCCGCGTTCATCTGCGGCTTTCATCTGATTTCATCCAGGCGCTGCTTAGCTTCCTGGATCATCGCCTTGATCTTCGCCAGATCGTCAAGCGACAGATTGGCCTTTGCGTGATCGCAGATTCCGGTGGTGACGATGACGGCAGTGCCGCTGCGAGTTTGCTTGAAGACGTTTAGCTCGAGATCGCCGAGCGTCCGATACGTCGCCTCAAAGCCCGCCAGCTTCGTCGTGCTTTCGTCGACGCGCGAGATGGCCTCGATCGCGTTGAGCAGCGGATCGATCTCTTCGTAATCGACGTAAGCTCGGTTCTCGCGCGGTCGATCGCCACCTTCTCTCAAAAGAACCACGAGTCCCTTGGCTCGCGAGACGTTTCCCATCTCACGCATTTCCACCGCGTCGATGCGCACACCCGCGACCTCGACAGTCGTGATTCGCGTAAACCCCTTGATGAGCACCGTACTGTGCCTGTCGTCGAGCGCTTCGAGCTTTGTGCGGGGCTCTATCGGTTCACAAGTCACCCTGCGCCAGAACTCCGGTCCCGGCCTTTGTGCCGTAACGGTTGCAGCGCAGAACAACATCAATATCGAGAAAAGAATCATTCGTATATGCATCGGAAGCTCCAACGGGAGAGAAGGTTTTACTGTGCACTGTCACTTACAAGAGCGCTGTGAGTTCCAAAAAATAACACGGTTTGCTGGTTTCTGACGCGTGAAAATTCGTAATATCTGCGGCTGATGACGGAAGACTTTTACTGCGAAGAGGTGTTGAGCGGGCGGACGCCGGTTCGGATCGTTCGCGAAACCGACAACGTTCTCGCCTACCACCACACACGGCCCTTCTGGCCCGTGCATATCGTCGTCATCCCGAAGCGCCACATCGCCTCGCTCCTGGCGCTCGAAGAAAGTGACGACCAGCTCCTGCTTGAATTGCTTGCTGTTGTTCGTGAAGTGGCTAAAGAAGTGCTCGCGGAACACGGCGCCTGCCGCGTTCTGACCAACCTCGGAAAGTATCAGGATTCAAAACACCTGCACTGGCACGTCAGCGCCGGCGAGCCGCACAAGGCACAAGAAAGAACACAAATTACTTTGTGAATTTTGTGGTCGATCTCGTCGGGTAAAAAACGAAGAGAGGCGAGCGGTACAACTTACTCGCCTCATTTCGTTGCCCCCTGAATCAAAGCCAGCTTACGCTTAGCTTCGATCCGACCCGCCGACAAACTATTTGCTCGCCATCTTGGTGCGCGCTTGTTCTGCGCGTGCCGCGCCAATGGCGGTATCCACGTCTTTGACTTCTTCCGGCGGCGGCAGCACGGCCTTCATGCCGAGCGATTCGATCCAGAGTTCACGACACCAACCTTTGGTGTGATAGAGGTGCTCGTCCTCTTCCTGTTCGACTTCGCCGTGCGCTTCCTTCAGGATCTTCGCTACATCGCCTTTCACTTTCTTTGCGACTTCGCCGATCAAGTGCCAGTTCTGGTGATCTTTTGTCTCGGCGAGAACGACGGCTTCACACGCTACCAATTGAGCAGCGCCCGGTTGGCCTTCTTCCAGCGCCATTTCCATCGATTCCACCAGCGATTCTCCGATGTGACGCACGACTTTCCGGCCCGGCGTTTCCTCGTTGGGATCGAGGTCAAGCTTCGTGAGTACGTCTTCCATAATGGTGACGTGGTTTTTGGTCTGTTCGAGATATTCTTCCCACTCCTCTTTCAGATCCTCGTTTTCAGCGCAACGTATTGCGGTTGTATAAACCTGCACGCCGCCGATTTCTGTCTCGAGTGCCTGGTACAAGAGCTCTCGTACTTGGTCGTCTTTCATGCCTCCTCCTTGAAGTAAACGGTTTGTGTCGGAACGTTGCAAGCAGCAGGCCAGAATGAAATGTGCAAAAGACGTGGATGCGAGCGATCAAACCCGTACATTTATGAGACACGCGCGACCCGCTTTGAAAGTAAAGTATGCACGCGACCCGACGCTACCGCGTTACGGTACTGACCCCTTCCAAGCTCGTACGTGGTAGCTTGGACGAGGTCAGTACCGTAACGCGGTAGCGTCGGGTCGGCCACAAGCAAAGGTCTTCCTCGTGGTGATATAACGGCAGGAATTTAAACTGTGACGGAAAGTCCTGACGAGGAGCATCTACAAACGTGACCGGTCCGAGTCTGCCGCTTGTGCGTTTGCTCTTGTACTCACAGTTGATCTCGCCGAGGAGTTCGTCGCAACGCGCGGCGAGAAGATGGTGCGCATCAGAAGTTTCGTGGTTACCAATCAGCAGCACCTTGTAGTGTGGCAGCCCACGCGCAGGCTGGGACGGCACGCACGTCATAAACTTCTGCGCGAGAAGCGGGTACAGTGTTCGGAGTTGATCGAACACTGCGCTCAGCTGCTCCGCAGTCAGTTTCTCTCCGGTGAACGAATACTCGAGACTGCGACGCCTCACGAAAACCAGATCCGGCAGTCCGTTGATCTTGCGTTTGCAGAGGAACAGATCATCGGTTTGATAACGACGTAGACCATAGCGGTCGCTGACGACCATTGCATAAAGCTTTCCCGGCTCGAGTTCTCGAGGCTGCAGCAGCTCTGTCTGGTCGATGAATTCATAGACCACGCCGCCGCCGATTGGAAAATACGCGACGTCTTCATCGCGAAAGTAAGGCAGCGTTTCGATGGTCTCGGTCGACATTGAATACATCGGAATCAATTTGTAGCGCGTCGATGGAAGGTGTGTGGCGAGTCGATCGAGGAAAGGTTTGACGTATCCGCCGGTCCAGCAAATGTATGCGCTGACGCGCGGGGCGTAGACGGACAACGGGAGCGGCGCGTTGGTCGTTGCGAGTTCTTTCACGCGTTCTGCGGCGCGACATGATTCCAGTCTGCGCGCGATCGTGTGAACGTCGGAAGAAAATGATCGTGGATTGTCATGCCAGTCGCGGATTAATTTGGAGCTGCGGCGCCAGTCGCTTGCGAGCTCGTCGAGAAATGTTGAGATCGTGGATGGATTAGTGCTGTAAAGCACGCCCGGATTTGAGATCGTGAGAATCCAGAGACGCACGGCCGCTGAACCGTAGTTTGCAACGAGCGATTGCATTGCGGGATGGTGTTGGACGCGATAGGGCGCCTGGAGTGTTGAGATGTAGCTGGGGAATGCATTTTCATCGAGCAACATCGAAGTTGCTGACGCGTCAGTTTGGAACGAGCTGAAAACGTAAAGAGAGGTATGTTTGATCGCGAAGGCGTAGCATGCCCGCGCAAACATCTCGCTGAACGTCAGCTTAAGTGCGAGCAGGCGCCGGTTTGTATACAGGATTTCTTTTGCTTTGCCGGTTGAGCCGGAGGTCTTCGCGAAACGGGCTCGTGGAGGTGCTTTGGCTTGAATCGACTGCTCGACGCGCCGGCCATAAGGCAGCACGGGCGTGTCGGTAGTGATACCGTATTTTCGTTTCAAACGCTTTTGATTGTGCGTGTAAAGGGCGATCCGTAACCGCAGGAAAGTGGTCGAGATCACACCAGCAATCGGGATTATGGCGCTGATAATGCTTCGGAGGCAGTCGTTGATTCGTCCTCTCATAATAACTCGTCCCGCGCGTGTGCGATTTGCTGCTCGTACATTTCTCCGAGCTGTTGGGCTTCGTCACGCTTCAACAGTTGGGGATCGTAGGTGATGGTCAGCCACGTTTGTCCGTGGTGTGTCGCAGCGTTTATGGCCACGCTTTGTCTCTCGTGCAATAAGCCAACACATTCGATGCGATCGACGTGTTTGAATGCTTCTCCGGCGTTGGCGATCCAGCTTCCGGCGTGCGAGAACACGCCTGTGCACATGTCGACGGATGACAGGCTGAGATATCGGCGCAGCAACGGTCGAGTGATTGCGCGAGGCATGCGCGTGAACCAGCGTTTCGCGGGAACAACCCACTCGCCGTGTTCCGTGGTCCAGGAAACCTGACGTCTAACCTCGCGACACTTCTCGACGAGTCGAGCGTGCTCTTCGTATCGTGCATACACTCGAATCCGGCTCGTCCCATTCCCAAACCCACCATTCGCCCCCCGCCGAATATTCATCGGCACCCATAAACTTATCTTGCTCCTACCGTTGTTACCGAGGTGCGCAGTATTCCATTGATAAAGCACTTCCAGCGCGCAGGTTGCGAGGAGATCGTTGTACGTGAATCCACCAATTCGCCTGCACGCGCGTTGCAAGTCTGAGGCGTGGAACGCGATCGTTACCCAACGACGTTTACCTGAGCGCTCGGAGTTTGAAGTCCAGAGACGATCCGACGCACCAGCAAACGCAAACTCGCTGCGACGAACGAATGTCGCATTACGCCGTAAGGGCAGATCAACAAATGGAGCGCGTTCACTTTCGATTGCTTCGAAGCCGTACGCGACATTGAGCTGATGGCCCAACCACAACGCTGCGCTCAGCCCGTCCGCCGCCGAGTGATGAAACCTCGTGACGAGAGTCGGACCATCAAGGATCACGCACTGTCTCACCGGAGGCTGATGACGCAAGTCGAACGCGTCATCAACGAACTTCTCGCAATCACTTACAACCTCGAGTTTGAAATTCTCGCGCCACACCCACGACCGCCCATTGATGCACGAAGCACTCCTCGGAAACCGATTCATCGCACTCCTCGCGCCGGCATACAGTCCATCCACATTCGGCGCGTCGCGAAAGTGCAGAATCAGACTGAAATCCTGCGGCGACCGGGCGCTGTCCATGAGTTGGAAAGCCACGTCGAGCAGCGGCATTCTCATGCGTGCAATTGAATATCTCTCTGCGGACGCCATCTCGATAATCCTGGCGGGGCGGGTTGCACGAAGGGTCTCAACTCAATCCACGACAATGCCGGTTGCAGGTGGTGGGCGCGGTGCATCGACAGGCCGAGTGAAAACCAGTACATGAAACGGCCGTAATAATTGTGAGAGCGTTCGATGGCCGAGCCGGTTGAGAAACCTTCGTGCGTTTGTACGGCGAAGGGATACCAAAGGAGAAGAGAAACGAGGATGAGCGGTGGGACCATGCCCCAGAACAACCTCGCAGCACCCGCAAACACGAGCACCACTGAGAAAACCAGGATGATGCCGAGGTAATTCAGAATAAGTTCGACCACATCGCTACGCTTCATACGCGCGCGTTTGCGCAACCAGAAGAACCAGTGATGCGGCATCGCCAGTGCGCGCAGAAAGAGTTCGACGAAGTTGCGCGACTTCATGAAGTGGTCGGGATCGTTTTCGGGTATGTTTGTGTGCGCGTGGTGCAACTGGTGCGTCTTGCGAAAGTTTGTGAAGGGAACCATGCTCGGGATCAGCGCAATGCGTCCCCACCAAGAGTTCGAGGCTTTTGTGCGGCCCAGATGACCGTGCACGGCCTCGTGCGCCATCACCGTGCCGAGAAAAATCAGGTACGTTCGGAGGAGAACGTCGAACACGATTAGCAACGGATTAGTGAGGGGAATGAGGAGCGTGCCAATCGCGAGTAATCCGGCGCCGGAGATGATCGTACGGCTGAGATAATAGATTTGGCGATGGCGTTGCATGTTGAGAGTCTAGCGGGAAATCCGTGTGGGCCAATTATCCGCGTGTGGCAGTTAGTTAACTGTCACTTTGAGACAGGATTTACATGATTTTTCAGGATTACAAATGAAACATGAAACTGAGTGCGCTCGCCTTTATTACGCTTCTTTCAGTCAGTACAGTTACAGCCCAGATTGATCGCAAGCAGCTCGACACGCTGCGCGCGGAAGGGTACGACGCGCTCTATAACCTCGATTACGAAGGCGCACGCAAGCGTTTTCAGAAGATGATCGAACTCGCTCCGGACCACCCGGCAGGCGCGCAGTGTTTCGCATCGAGTCTGTGGCTTCAGCAGTTGAACCAGGCGTGGGAACTCAAAGCCACTCTCTACAGCTCGGACGCGTACGAGAACGGAAAGACGAAACCGGATCGAATTCAAGTCGACGCATTTCACAAGTGGATACGTACCTCAAAACAACTGTCTCAAGCGCGCCTGCGCAAGGATCCGCACGACGTCGAAGCGCTCTATTTTCTCGGCGCGGCAGAAGGACTCGATGCCGCCTATGCGGCCGCGATCGAACGAAAGTTCAGAGCGGCACTCCGGGCCGGAACCGATTCAGTGGACCACCATCGCGAAGTGCTCAAGCTCGCCCCTGATTTTCACGATGCGGAATTGACGATCGGCTTAATGAACTACATCGTCGGTTCGTTGCCTCTGCCTGTGAAGATGCTGGTTGCAACGATGGGCGTGCGCGGGTCGAAGAAGCGTGGGTTGGAGGCGCTCGAACGAGTGGCGGTGCAAGGTGAATGGGCGCGGGACGTCGCGCGTGTTTTGCTTGTGGATCTCTACAAACGAGAGAAGCGTTTCACCGACGCATTCGAGGTGGCGCGTCAATTATCTGAGAAATACCCGCGCAACTATTTGTTCAAGCTGCAAATGGCCGACGCGCTTGTGTCGGAAGTCATGACGCTGCGTAAGAACAAGGCGCCCGCCAGCGCCGCACAAGAACAGCAGGTGTTGAGTATCTTCAATACGTTGTTGCGCGACAAAACGCTCGATCGCACAGCCATCGACCTCATCAACTTCCGCTTGAACATCACCCGCCAGCAGCTCGCAGCACGTTGAGCTTTGTGTTTTGTGGTTTACTTGTTACTTTGTGTCCACAACACAAATATGACCGACCACCACAACGAGAAACTTCTCGGACTGCTCGACAGGATCAAAGAATTCGTCCGTAACGAGGTCTATCCACTCGAGTCAGATTTCCTGCGACGTCCGTTTCGCGAGTTGACCTCGACGCTTGCAGCGAAACGCGAACAGGTTAAGTCGAAAGGTCTGTGGGCGCCGCACTTGCCTGCCGAGCACGGCGGATTGGGCCTGGCGCTGTCAGAGTTTGCGCTCGTGAGTGAAGAACTCGGACGCACGCCGATCGGTCACTACCTGTTCAACTGCCAGGCGCCTGACATCGGCAACATGGAAATCCTCATGGACCACGGCACTGACGAACAGAAGGCGACGTACTTTGTGCCGCTCGCGCGCGGCGAGGTGCGCAGTTGTTTCTCGATGACTGAACCGGAGCATCCCGGATCGAATCCGACGTGGATGAGCACAACGGCGGTGAAAGACGGTAGCGACTACGTCATCAACGGTCATAAGTGGTTCACGTCATCCGCGGAAGGCGCAAGCTTCGCGATCGTGATGGCGATAACGGATTCTGACGCTGCCAGTCCTTACAAGCGAGCGAGCCAGATCATCGTTCCCATCCCCACAACCGGTTTCACGCTGGTGCGAAACATCAGCGTGATGGGCGAAGAAGGAAGCGACTACGCGAGTCATGCGGAGGTGAGATACGAAAACTGTCGTGTGCCGCAGACGAACCTGTTGGGAAAAGAAGGCGAGGGGTTTGCGATCGCGCAGAAGCGACTCGGACCAGGAAGAATTCACCATTGCATGCGCTGGATCGGCATCTGCGAGCGAGCGTTCGATCTGATGTGCAGTTATGCCGCGAAGCGCGAGTTGTCGCCGGGAGTGTTGCTCGGCTCTCGTCAGAATGTGCAGGAATGGATCGCCGAGAGTCGCGCGGAGATCAATGCGGCGCGTTTGCTCGTATTGCAGACGGCGTGCGCCATCGACCGCCAGGGCGCTGCGTCAGTGCGCGAAGATATTTCACTGATCAAGTTTTTCGTCGCGGGCATCTTGCAGAAAGTTTTGGACCGCGCCATCCAGGTGCACGGTGCGCTCGGGCTGACGGACGCGACGCTCTTGTCGTACTGGTACCGGCACGAGCGTGCGGCACGGATTTACGATGGGCCGGACGAGGTTCACAAGACCGTTGTCGCACGAGGCGTGTTGCGTAAGTATGGACTTAAATGACAAATCTCGTGCAGTACGTGAGGGAGAAGAACTCCCTAACGAACGATTGCTGGCGTATCTCACCGCGCATCTGCCCGACGTCGAGGGGCCTTTGGTCATCGAACAGTTTCCCGCAGGCTTTTCCAATCTCACTTACCTACTGCGCGCGGGAAATCGAGAGCTCGTGCTGCGCCGTCCGCCGATCGGCGCGAAGATCAAAACCGCGCACGACATGAGTCGCGAGTATCGGATCCTCTCGCATCTGCATCATATCTATAAAAAAGTTCCACACCCACTGTTGTTTTGCGAAGACGAAGAGATTCTCGGCGCGCCGTTTTACGTGATGGAGCGCGTGACGGGAATCATCCTGCGCGCGCAAGCCCCACGTGGGATCGAGCTCTCATCGGAACTGATGCGCGGGCTTTCGGAAGCTTTTGTCGAGAACCTTGCAGAGATACACGAAGTTGATTACGAAGCGGCCGGACTCGGCGATCTGGGTTCGCCGCAGGGTTATGTGAAGCGGCAGGTCGAGGGTTGGACCAGAAGGTATTTCAACGCCCGCACCGACGACGTTCCATCGATCGAACAGCTCGCCGAGTGGCTCGTGCAACATCTTCCGGCTGATTCAGAGAAAGCGTCGCTGATTCACAACGACTACAAGTACGACAATCTCGTTCTTTCGCCGCAGGATCCGACGCGCGTTGTCGCGGTGCTCGACTGGGAGATGGCGACGATCGGCGATCCGCTCATGGATTTCGGAACGAGTCTTGGTTACTGGGTCGAGACGACAGATCCCGAAGAATGGCAACGATACGGGTTCGGTCTAACGAGCCTGCCGGGAAGTTTCACGCGCAGAGAACTGTTGGACCATTACGAGCGACGAACGAGCCGCAACATCGACGATCCTGTTTTCTATTTCGCATACGGACTCCTGAAGATCGCGGTGATCGTCCAGCAGATCTATTTTCGTTATCAGAAAGGCCTCACTCGCGATCCACGGTTCGCGCAACTCGGCAACCTTGTTAAAGCCTGCGGGAGTTTGGCTCAACGCGCGATTGAGCGCAGACGGATAGACGAGTTGGGGTAATTTCCACGCAAAGGCGCAAAGACGCAAAGGAAGAAGAACGGTTTTCCTTTGCGTCTTTGCGCCTTTGCGCGGAAAACTATTTCACAAGTTCCTGCGTTCCCAGTTTGAACTGAAACAGCGCCACTGAAATCGCCAGATTCGAGTCGCTCACGAAATGCATAAACACGGGAACCACGCGTCCCTCATGCGCCGAAATCCCGCCGTAGTCGCCAAAGAACACGCGCGAATTCACTGCGAACAGCGGTAAATCAATGCGGTGGTTCACGAATGATTTTCCGCCATCAACACTGCGCGCCAGCGTCACACCTGTTTGCGTTCCCGTTCCGTCACGACGATCGTAGAAAAAGACGTTGATCGATCCGTCCGCCGGATCCACAGACATCCACGTAAAGAACTGCGCCTTGCCATTCTTGATCGGATCGTCGTTCACGCGGACCGGACTGGACCACGTCTCACCGCCATTCTGCGACGACATCACAAACACATCCGGATCACCATTGCGCGCATCGATCCAGTTGACGTAGATCGTGCCTTTGTTTGGTCCATTACTCAGATCAACGCCCGTCACCGGCATCCCATTAGCACGCGTCAGACCGTCGATCTCAAAATCCCAGCCACCCGGCATGTCGCTAATCACTTTGTCTTTGCCGAACGACAAGCCACCATCCATCGACTTGTCGAACACCAATCCGAGCGGTCCGGCCCAGACGATGTAGACCTCACCATTCGGACCGACTGCGGGCACAGCGCCTTCTACCGTGTTATCGCTGTCGACGCAGTCACCGCCGGTGTCGGAAATACGAAACGGCATCGAAAACGTCTGGCCCTGATCAGTCGAGCGCGTGAAATAGATCTGCGACTTGTGCTCGGGATTGTGGCTGCCATAGACGTCAAAACGCGTCCACGCCAGATACACATTTCCTTTCGAGCGCGACGCCGGCGCATTATCGACGCCTATTCCGGGCTTATCTTCGAAAGGTATCACTGTGTTGACGTGATTAACGGCCGTCGTGCCGCCGCTCCACGTGTTACCTCCGTCTTTCGACACGTTTACGATCATTCCACTCTCGGCGCGCGCGGGTCGTGCCACGCGAATCCCGTCGAACGAGAGATGCGCGTGATAAGCGATGCCGTCGCCGCTGAATACGACGACGTCGTCACCCTGGACCAGGTTACTCGGGTTCGGCGTCGGCACGGTTTTCCAGGTCTTGCCACCGTCAAACGTGACGTAATGACTACTTCCCGCACGCGGCCCCGGCGGACGTCCGATTTGAAACGACGCGGCAATCATGTTGTCAGGGTTCTTCGGATTGATCGCAATGGACACTTCAGCGGGGTTGATGGCCGAAGGGTCGGTGATCCGGACCACTTGTTGTGCGTGGGTCGACGAAACAGTTGCGAGCAGGAAAGCGAGAATCTTCCAGCGTTTCATATGGGAAGCACTTTCCTGTAAATGCAGCAGTCCTGTCAATATTTAGAACTTTGCTACATCTCACACACAAAGAACGGACAGAGTTCGTCAACCATGTTGATTGTGTCGCAGCGTCTTCCCAGGCATTAGGGGATAGGATTATGGCCAAGGCAAAACAATCACAGGAATCACACGAGACTAAAAACACCACGGATCACGAGGAGATTCGTCGTTGGGTAGAAGAACGAGACGGAAATCCGGCGCGAGTTGAAGGCACAAACCTGCTCCGCATAGATTACCCGGGGTTTTCGGGGGAGCAGAGGTTGGAACAGATTAGCTGGGATGAGTTCTTCGAAGTGTTTGACGAAAACAACCTCGTGTTTCTCTACCAGGAAAACACGAAGGACGGCGGGAAGAGTCGGTTTTCAAAGTTCGTCGACCGCTAAGGGAGTTTTCCTCGCCAAGACGCAAAGGCGCAAAGAAGAAAAAGTCAATTCTTCTTTGCGCCTTTGCGCCTTTGCGCCTTTGCGAGGAAAAACCGCCTACTCACTCAAAAGGCTAGGGTCTTTACGTTTCAGTGCGGCGACGATGCGGCTCCACTCGTAACGTCCCTGCGAGAGCTCGCTGAAGTCGCCCGCCTTGTCAGTCTCCAAACCACTCAACATTTCGTTTGCCTTGCCGGTGTTGATGGCTTTTTCCGCTGCAACGTTCAGAGCTTTGAAAGCCTCTCGCTTCTTGGCGCCTTTCGCGACTAACTTCGCGCGCTCGTAGGGAAATCTGTAGTCGCGCGGATACTGCTTCTCGACTTTTGCGATGGCCTGGAAAATCTTCGACCGTTCAGAAGCCGACGCTGACTTCGATCTCTCACGAAGCTTCTTTAGTTCTTCATCAGGAGTAACCTGTGCTTGCTGCGTCGTGGTTTCGGCAGGAGCCGAACGCGACACTTCCGTTGTGAAAGTCGCAGGTTGTGTGACGGCGACTGGCGCGGCCGGTTGAGCGGCCGGATCGGCGACTGTCGCTGACGCCGTTTGCGTGTTGGAACGCAAGAGACCAAAGATGCCGAGTGAAAGAGCTAACAAAGCAACGCCACCAATCGACATCAATTTGAGCACCGAGCCGCGTGTCGTAGATGCGGGTCGCTGAGGCGTGCTCGGCGTGGTCCACGAAAACATCGACGAGCCAACGGGACGTGTTTCGTGTTGCACCGTGAGCTCATCGTCCATATCCATCGCCGAAGAGAGCAGCATACCTGGTTTACGTCCACTCGGCGTCGACGGCTTTTGTTCACCGTCCATCGCATGTCCACACTTCCAGCAGAACGCATACTTCTCTTCGATCATCGATCCGCAGTCCGGACACGCCCTCCCGCTCGGCTGCGCTTTCTGCGGCGCGGGCTTCGGCGCGGGCGGTTGGACCACCGGTGTCACCACGGGTTTCGGCTTCGGCTGTTCCTTGATCACCTGTTCCTTGACGACTTCGAGAAGCCCTGTCGCTTCGAGCGTCCAACCATTCCCCGCCGGAGCCACCAGAGCAGGCTTGATGATCTGCACGTCTCCGGCGTCGGGAGTCGGACAGTGGTAGTAGTCCTGGTAGTACTCGTAAAAATCTCGCTTCGTAGAAAACTTCGCCGCTCGCGGTAACAGAATCGCATCGTCCGCATGCGTAACGATAACGAACTCGCCGTCTTCAACCGGCATGAACGCTCCGGTCTCGTAGTCGAACGTGACGTTCACCTTGCTTGCGGATCTCGTTCTCTTCAAGTACTGAGAGACGAGTGACGGGAATGCCGGCGGGATGTCGAGACGTTCTTCGCAGATCGGGCAGGCGCTCAATCCCGTGATGAATGTAGCGTTGACTTCGTCGCAGGTATGCTCGTGCAGATCTGCCGACGCCGGCCGCAAACAGCCGGGGCAGGAGGGCTCGGGGGCGCCTTCCGCTGTCAGCGTGAAGTTCTTCATCTGGAGCGGCGTGTTTGATTCGAAACTGATCACGTGGCAGCGATCGCACAAGTAGAGGAGCGAGCTTCTGCGTGTGCATACCGCGCATCGTTGCAAACCGTACTCGTCGAAATCTACGGGGCAGAAGTGCTCGCAGTTGCAGCAGTACTGCCACTGGATCTCGACTGGAGACTTCGACTGGCCTTCGAAGTCGATTTCTCCCAGCAGGTGGCCGCGATTTTCACACTTGATGGGATTCTGGCGAGGAGCGAAGAATCCTCTTTTGTGTTCAGGGCAGAATACTCTCATTTTCGAAGCTCCCTTCAAAGACGGGTGACCATTCAAGTTGTACTTCGCGCGAAGCATGTCATGGCAGTCGGGGGAACGGACTAATTAAAGATGAAAAATTCGGGAGAGAGGTTTGCGGATACGGGATAGATTTAGCCACAAAAAGGCATAAAAGTCACTAAATAAAAACTAAAACTTTTTGTGCCTTTTTGTGGCTAATGATAAGCTGTCGCGCTTATGAGCCAGAAAAAGGGATGGGGCGAGACTGTGGCAGGCTGGTTCATCGAACGAGATGAGCGGGCGGCGCCACTCGAAACCGACTTCGGCGACGTCCCAGACCAACCACCGCCGCCTACTGAAAACTACACGACTCCTTCGCCCACGCAGGCCGTTTTTCAGAAGCCGCCGCCTGTTCCGACCGGTGGCCAGGTGGATTTTGCCGCCGTATTTGCGGCGGCAGGCGTGGATCAGGAAGAGCAGCAACGCGTGGCCAGAACCACCGACTTGTTGCGCAGCCTGCCCGCCGGGACCGACGCGGCCGTCAAAAAGCAAATCGTCGAAGCTTCACTCAAAGCCTTTGGCGTCCCCATTGAAAAGATCATCGAGGCCACTGTTGAAGAGATTCAGGCGCTGGATGGTTATATCCGCAACGGCGCCGCCGACAACGAGAAACTGATTCAGGAATCCGACGCGCGCATCAAGCAGTACGAACAGGAGATCCAAAACATTCGTAGTGTGATGCAGCAGAGTGTTGACGAACAGCAGAACTTGATCAAGGTGTGCAACGATAAGAAGCTCGAGGTTCAGCAAGTACTGGAGTTCTTCGGTCAGGACACAGTCGCGAAAGTCGTTAAAGCCTCGCCGAAACTTCACGATCCTTCAGATCCGGCAGCCTCTGCGTAATCGAGGCGCATAAGGGCACAGCCAGTTAGAGAAAGGAAACAGATATCTATGTGGAAACGATTAGCTAACCTCTGGAGAGGCTTCTTATCGCTGTGGATTTCCGACATCGAGAAGGAGCATCCGGAAATCGCCTACGAGAATGCGATCAACTCGATGGTGGCGAAGTACTCGAAGCTGAAGACGGCGACGGCCGGGATCATTCGCCGTCGTGAAGAGCTCGACGAGCGTTACAAACGCGCGACCACCGAGTTGGCTCAAACTGAAGCTGAGCTCGATACTGCTGTGTCAACGAACCAGGACGATCTCGCAGTCATCCTGATCCAGAAGAAGAATCAGCTCGCCGTGGACGTCGCTGAGTTGAAAACGGAGATGGAACAGGCGCGCACCGATGCCGATTCCGCGAAGGGCTCTTTGTTGGGAGTGCAATCCGAGATCAGAAAACTTCAGAGCGAGCGTGATTCGATGCTGGCGAAGATGCAGTCGGCCCAGGCGCGGATCAAGGTCCAGGAACAACTCGACGGTTTGTCAGTCGATGCCGAAGTGAAAGCACTCGACAACGTCCGCCAGCACATCAAGACCACGATTGCCGAAGCGAATTTAGGCAAAGAACTTTCCGAATCTTCACTCGACTCCCGGCTCGCAGCCTTGCGCAACCAAACCGGCGAAGTTCAGGCCAAACAACAACTCGCCGAACTCAAAGCTAAGAAGGCAGCGCAGCAGGCGCAGACGAACAAGACGATGTAGTGCCACAAAAAGGCACAAAAATGGTTTGTGTTTCTTTGTGGACCAATCAACCTTGAGGTGACAAATGAGACTGACTCCCTTGGCAAAGGCTTTTATAGCTGTAGTCGTGTTGGCTGTTATTGGGTTTGCCACCTGGCATTACAAAGGTGCTGCCATCAAAGAATGGGCTGGCGGTGAAAAAGCCACCGGCGAAGACTCTAAAGGAGACTTTGATAAGTTAACTAACGCGCCGTCTGATCCCGGACGAAACGTCGGATCGACCGGCGTCAGTGGCACCTCGGTCGGCACGGGACGCCTGAGCCGTCCGCTCGTCGTCGGCATCAACACGTGGGCCGGACACGCGCCGGGCATCGTCTTCAATAACGGCATGGAGCCGAATGCGGGCTCACAATACAAGACAAAATATGGCTTGGACGTGAAGTTTGTGCTGCTCGAGGATCCCGCAGCAAAGTTTGCCGCGTTTCGCACGGGCCAAATCGACATAATGTGGAACACGGTCGACAACTGGGCGCGCGAAGCGTCGATCCTCGCCGCCGAGAACAAGCACGGCAAGTCGATCATCATGCAGGATTGGTCGCGTGGTGGTGACGGTATCGTTTCACTCTCGTCAATCAAATCAGTCGAGGATTTAAAGGGTAAAAAGATCGCGTGCACCCAATTCACGCCTTCACACTTTTTGCTGCTCTATCTGTTAGCACAATCGGGCTTGAGCCCTGAGGATCGCGCCAATGTTGAAAAGAACATCATGTTCACAACGGACGCGCCTGCGGCGGCTGCGGCTTTCACTGCAAAACAGGTTGACGCAGCAGTGACATGGGAACCGGATCTTTCCGCTGCCGTCACCGCGCGCGGCTCAGAAGCGCACGTGCTGGTCTCAACACAGGCTGCGACGAACATCATTGCCGACACGCTTTGTGCACGCCAGGACGTGATCGATCAGGCGCCCGAAACAGTTCGCGACTTCGTGCGCGGCTGGCTCGAAGGTATCGAGATGATCAAGAGCAACCCGAACGGTTCGTACGAGGTTGTCGGCAAGGCTCTAAAACTCGACACTGACACCATTTCGGGAATGCTCTCGGGACTGAAGCTGACGCCATATGCTGACAACGCTCAGTTCTACGGGCTCACAGGAGCAAAAGCACATTACGAGACTCTCTTTGACACGGCGTTTGTCATCTGGCGCAAGAAGGGCTTGGTGTCGAAAGCGGTTGATGCGAAAGGCTGGGCTGACACACGTTTCCTGCAAGCGGTCGCGAGCGCGTTTCCGGGTCAGAGAGTTGAAGAGGCGCCGGTCGTAGCCAAGGCTCCGTCGGAAAAAGACGTGCCGATTTTGCATCAGCAGATCCAGATTCAATTCACGCCCGGCTCTGATGAAATCATGCCCGGGTCGTATCTGTTGCTAGACAAGCTCGGCGAGACGATGACTTCTTTCGGCAGCACGGTCCTGCGAATCGAAGGAAATACTGACAGCACGGGTTCGGCTACGGGTAATCTCACGTTGTCTGAGCGTCGTGCGCTATCAGTGAAGAACTACATCGTCAAGAATTTTCCGAACATTCCGCCGACGCGCTTCCAAACCATCGGGCGCGGCTCGAGTAACCCGATCGCGGAAAACACCACCGAAGCCGGACGGCAACAAAATCGTCGCACGGATATCAAGGTGATCCTGGCAACGTCGTAAAATCCGCCACAGATGCCCTCGCAAAAAAGCACGCTCTTCTCGATACGAGCGCCGTTGTCAAAGCAGACGGCGTTCGTTGTGGGTTTGGTGGCGCCAGTGCTCGTGCTCGGCGCCTGGTGTGTTCTCACCTACGGCGGATTCGTCGAACCAAGTTTCCTGCCGAAACCGACTGAAGTTATTCGCGGTACGCTCCAACTCTTCATTCAGTACGACCTGGCAGAAGCGATCCTCATTTCTTCGCGTCGCATAGCGATCGCGTTTCTGCTGGCGTCCGCGATCGCGCTGCCGCTCGGTGTGTTGATGGGCACGTTCGATCCGATCAATCGTTTCTTCGAACCGATCGTGGCGCCGTTGCGTTACATGCCGATCTCCGCGTTTATTCCGCTGTTGATTTTCTGGTTCGGCATCTATGAGAAACAGAAGATCGCGTTTCTGTTTCTCGGCGTCTTCGTCTATCTGCTGCCGGTCGTAGTGTCGTCCATCCGGCTGGTGCCGGAGGAGTTGATCCAAACGGCTTTGACTCTCGGTGCTTCGAAGTTTCAAGTTATCCGGACCGTGCTTATTCCGGCCGCACTGCCTGAGATCTTCGACAGCTTTCGCGTGATGAACGCGATCGCGTGGACCTACGTGATTCTCGCCGAAGCCGTTAATCCCGAACACGGCCTCGGTTACATGGTCGAGCTCGCACGCACACATCAAAAAGCTGAGTGGTCCTTTGCCGGTCTGCTCGTCATCGGCGGCATCGGTCTCTTGACTGACTTTCTCATTCGCCTCGTGTCCAGCCTGCTCTTCAGGTGGCGCGAAGCGTCCTAAACAAAATGGCGGAACAGAAAGCACTTCCACAATCAGGCGAACCCGGCACCCTCGCTATCGACGTCGGCGAGCCAAAGCTGCGGAGTACGTATCAGGCGGATCAAAGCGGCGTCATGCCGAAGCTGCGTGTCAGCCACTTGAGCGTTACCTACATCGATCGCAAAGGTAATCACACGGAAGCCGTGCGCGACGTTTCGTTCGACGTGTTTGATAAACCAGACTCCGGCGAGATCGTCGTGTTTCTTGGTCCATCAGGTTGCGGGAAATCGACGATCCTGAAAGCAGTTGCAGGACTGTTGCCGCCGACCGAAGGCGAGGTGCTTGTCGACGGCAACCTCGTGACTGACGTGGGTCGCGATCGCGGTATGGTTTTCCAGGCGTATACGTCTTTCGGCTGGCTCACGGTGCGTGAGAACGTCGAGTACGGACTGAAGCTTCAGGGCATCCGCAAGTCTGAGCGACGCAAAGTGTCTGATTCGATTCTGAAGTCTGTGGGCCTGGCGGATTTCGCCGAGCGTTATCCGAAAGATCTTTCGGGTGGGATGAAGCAGCGCGTCGCGATCGCGCGGACGCTGGTGAACAATCCTCGCGTCGTGTTGATGGATGAACCGTTCGGTGCGCTCGATCCGCAGACGCGTTGGGGCATGCAGAGTCTGCTGCTGGATATCTCGCGAGCGGAAAACAACACGATTCTTTTTGTTACTCACGACGTTTCGGAAGCGGTTTACCTGGCCGACGCGATCTACGTGCTGTCGCAGCGTCCCGCGCGAATCCTGCATCGGGTGGAGGTGCCCGCGTTTCCCGTACGCGACATTGCGTTAAAATCAGCACCGGAGTTTCGCGCGGTCGAGAAAGAGTTGCTGGATCTGATCTACGCGCCAAGCAAGTCTTGAAGATCTCCTCGCAAAGGCGCAAAGGCGCAGAGTAAATCAGGTTCTTCTTTGCGTCTTGGCGCCTTTGCGAGGATATTAATTTTTTATGGGAACCACGGAAAAGCAGGGGTTGAACAAGCCGCCGCAGACGGCCATGCGGAAGGACGGTGTGCCCGTCAACGTCACGCCATTGCGCGACGACACGTTGGCTGCGACACAGGCTTTCTTCCGGCAGAAGATTTACGAAAAACGCAACTACCTCAAAGCTGCTTTTGCCAACCCTTACAACCTGTCGCTGCTTGCTGGTGGCCTCGCTGCTTCGGCTCTCACGGTGAATCCGCTGCTGGCCGTCATCACCGTCGGTCTCGAAATACTCTGGGTCGTGAACGCTCCCGGATCGAAGAAGCTTCGCGAATGGCTCTGGGACCCGGCGTTTGATCAGCAGGAACAAGCACACGCGGAGGCTGCACGCGCAGAGCGTTTGAAAAATTTGGACGACGAGGCACGCGAGCGCGTGATCTCGTTGTTGGCGCGCCAGCAGGAGATCAATTCGCTCGCAGCACGTAACCCATCATTCACGGGCGAACTGTTACGCACCGAACTCACGAAGACCGATCGACTCGTCGACGCGTTCATCGAGATGGCGACGACTTGCAGTCGCTACGAAGCTTATCTCGATTCGATCGACGCAAGTGAACTCGAACACGAGCGTCGCCGGTGGGATGCAATCGTGAAAAACAGCGACGATAACACTTCGGAAACAGAGATCGCGCGCAAGAACCTCGTCGTAATCATGAAGCGCTTCGACAAGATGAAGGAAATTCATCACTACCTGCGTGTGGCGCGCGGCCAGCTCGATCTGATCGAGCAGTCTTTTCAGTTGATCGGCGATCAGATCGTAACGATGCAATCGCCGCAGGAGTTGACCGGACAACTCGACGAGCTGCTCGACGGCGTCGAGTCGATCAAACAGACGGCTGCGGATACGGAACGCATGCTGAATCCACTGGGCACGGATTACACCGATATAGGCGGATAAATGACTGACGGGCGCGTATTACCGGTTTGGGCTGAAGACCTGAGGCGTCGCTACTTGCGCGGCGAGGCGTCGATGTTTGTTCTGCACGGGAATGTCTACGACGTCGTGCTTTGCAATCGCAAGATGACAGCGCTGACGGAATTTCTGACGGACGTTCTGTTGAAGGAATCGAAGGAGACAATCGCTATTTACAACGTCGCCACCGGCGTGCGTTTTACGAAGCGCGCTGCGAATGTGACGGAGGTTGAAGATCTTTTATTGAGCACTCAGAAGGACCGCGTGTTCGCAGCGCTCGAGCGTTTGCTGATCGGGTACACGAAGACCTCTGTGATCATGGAGTATGCCGAAGCGATCGCGCCCGCGGGCGATCCGAATTTTCAGAGTGAGTCAGATCGCTCGGCGATCGTGACGTTGCATCGTTGGTCTTCGCTGCCGGAGATCGAGCGTGGAGACAACGTCGTATTGCTCGTCTCGGAGAATTTGACCGAGCTCGCGCCGAAATTGATCTCGAATCCGAAGGTCGCGGTGGTCGAAGTTCCGATGCCGGATTACGAAACACGCCGCGAAGCCGCGCGGCTGGCCGACACGCGACTGACTGAAAAAGACGCGGAGCGTTACGCGGGGATCACTGCTGGTCTGAAGTCGATTCAGATCGCGTCGATACTGACGCCACAGCCCGCCGCGGAAGAAGAGTCGGCGGATGGTGAGTCATTAATCGCCGCATTGCCCGATCGGCTGATTGCGGAACGTAAACGCGAGATTCTCGAGCGCGAGTGTTTCGGGCTGGTGGAATTTGTCGCGCCTGCGCACGGGTTTGAAGTGGTCGGCGGCATGGAGGAAGTGAAGAAAGATCTATTAGTCATTGCGGACAGCATCCGCGAAGGCCGCACGAGCCGCGTGCCGATGGGGATTTTGTTTACTGGTCCAATGGGAACAGGGAAGACGTTTGTTGCCGAAGCCTTCGCGAAAGAATGCGGGTTGACGACGATCAAGTTGAAGAACTTTCGTTCGAAGTGGGTGGGAGCGACTGAGGGAAATCTCGAAAAGATTCTCAACGTGATTCGCGCGATCGGGCAGGTTGTCGTGATCATCGACGAAGGCGATCGGGCTTTCGGTAACACCGATGGCGAGGGAGATGGCGGCACGTCGTCACGCGTCATTGCGCGCATCAAGGAGTTTATGTCTGACACGTCGAACCGTGGGCGCATCCTGTTTCTGGTGATGACTAATCGTCCGGACAAGCTCGACGTCGATCTGAAACGCGCGGGCCGTCTCGATCGGAAGATTCCGTTTCTTTACGTGCAGACACCGGAAGAAGTCGAACTCGTGGCGAAGGCGTTGTTGCGCAAGAACAAGATCAAGACCGACGTCGATCTCTCGTCGATTCGAGAGAGTTTCTCGAGCAAGCTGGTGGGTTACAGTAATGCCGATATCGAAGCGGTCTTGCTACTGGCGAATGAAGATGCGGCGCGCGAGAGTGGCGGTGATGCGCCCGTGCTCGCGAGTCATTTCGAACGTGCTGCGATCGATTACTTTCCGAGTCGGGACGTGGAGCTGCTGGAGTACATGGAGCTTCTGGCGGTCTTCGAAAGCTCCAGCCGGCGCCTGTTACCAGCGAAGTACGCCTCACTAACCCCTGAAGAGCTCGATACCAAGCTTCGTCACCTTCGCGCGATCGTCGGTACTCGCCGATAAGCTAGCCACAAAAAGGCACAAAAGGTAGACACAAGAAGGCACAAAGGAATGTCCAGGTTTCAACCCGGATTCGCTTTTACTTTTGTGCCTTTTTGTGTCTACCTTTTGTGCTTTTTTGTGGCCCTACTTCGGGCAGGCTTCTCGCAATGCACCGAATGTCAGAACGTTGAGGTTTGCATCCTGGGTGGGTTGATCGCGAACGAAGCGCGTGACGGTTGCAGCGAGTTGCTCGTCTGACATCTTCCCGGTACATGTCTTCAGCCAGTTGAGGTTTTCGTCAGGTGCGCCGAAGAATGGAGCGACGAGCATCCCGTTGATGCTGCCCGTAACGTAGGCACGCTTCTCGGTGTCACTCATGTCGAGATAGTCTTTGCCCGTGAAAAAACCCGGGCTGATCTTCACCTTCTGCTGGTTTGCGTAGACGCCGGCAAATGCGATCAGCGCGAGAAGTGGTAGCAGTCGTTTCATAAGTGCCTCCGTGCGCCAACAGTTTAGCCGCCAGTTTAGCTGCAAACGGACGAAGGCACTACTCGTTTACTTCGTGATGACGCCGCACGCGATACGGTCGCCCGAATTCCCGGACGGATCCGTTTTCTGGTCGTCAGCTTTCGCGTGAATGACGAGGGCAGTGCCGCCATTCGAAAAGAGCGAATGAGCGTCGGAGCCCATATTCACTCGCATCGACGTCACAGTCGAGTTTGCGGTTCCATTCGGCTTGACGACGAAGTTGTTCATGTCGCCGGCGTGTGGGCCTTGCGGATTCTTGAGGCCGTGCATCTTCGAGTCGGGATTGAAATGGGCTCCCGCGGTCGTAAACGCGGGCCCTTCGCATTTCGCCACCTCATGGAAGTGGATGGCGTGCTGGCCCGGTGGCAGGTTTTTCAGATTCAGCTTGATCCTTATTCCCTTGCCGGCCTCTGACAACGTCGCCGTTCCTACCGACTCGCCTTGCGCATTCTTCAACTCAACTACGTGTCCCGAATGCTGTGCTGAGACATACGACAGCAGACCGCCGATAATGATTCCCGCAATGATCCAGGTGAGCAAATGTTTCCTCATTCTTTCCCTCCTAAAGTAACTTAGCTCTTGGCGCTTTCCGGCTTGAGTGCTTTCCGTGCCGGTTCGGTGCGTCGCCGGCCGAGCACCAACAATGCGATCAGGGCAGAGAGCACCAGCAGCCACAGCAGCGGACGAATGCCGCCGAACAACCGTTGTCCCCAACCGGGCGAAGCGAAGTCCGCAGCGCTCGCAGTCATTGCTTGTCCTTCGAGACTGAACTTCGAATATTGCAGAATCGCCCTTAAACCTTCGATTGCTTTCTTCTGGACTACTTCTCGTTTGATCTTGCTGAACGGGCCTTCGAGTCCGTCTGCGAGCGAGCGGTTCTCGTAAACGAGGTAAGCAGCCGCAGCCGCACCCGGCACGGTCACAAATGCTGTTAGCGCACGAGAAGCGTTGAAGTAATGGTTTGCGTAGATCTGCTGCGACGAGATGAGCACCTGTGGTCCAACATCGCGATCGCGTCGATAGATGGTGATATGGTTGATCGCGAGAACCGGTTTCAGACCAAACTTGATCTTGGACCAGACGATCGCATCTTCAACCAGACGCAGATCAGATTTCTGACCAGCGAGCACGTCGTTGATGTAGCTCGAAGCGGCCGCGAGAGCACGTTGGCCGGTGGCGAGACTCACCTGGTCTCGTTTGTCGTTGTACTCGATGAGCGCCGCCTCGCCGCGAGTGCGGTAGTCGCGTACGTAGTCCAGCAGCATCTGTTTGAACAGGTTGGTGGCCTGGAGCTGGTAATCAGGCGACCGCCAGTCGACCTCGTTACGAAATCGCTCGATCATCGACGCCGAGAGTTTTACCTCGCAGTCACCGATCACGCAGTTTTTCAGGTCTTCAATGTCGCGTGCGTCGACTGTGAGATCTTGTAGATCCGCCAACGCAGGCTCTTTGCTAAAGCTGCCGATTTCGAGAATCGCGGCGTTGCTTTTGCGCGACATGCTGTCGCGATATGACTTCAGAAACTCGTCAGCGCGGGCCTGAATGTTTATCACGCCCGAAACGGCCACCTCCCGATTGTCGGAAACAGGCGCCAGGCGCACGATGGGCTGGCTGAATTGCAGTGCGGCGAAGTCCGCCTGTTCGAAATTCGCTTTTTCCTGAAGGATTTTCTGAAACTCGGGAAAAGTCGTTTGGCCCGCGCCCGTGCTGGTTGCAATGCACACAAATAGGGAGGTACAAAGAAGATATTGAATCCGCGTTAGCATACGTAAGACTTTTTTCGACCCGGCATGTCTGCCCAGGTGAATTCTTTTGTTACGGAAAACGGGCTACGGAATAGCCCACGGCATCAACCGTGCCAAAGTGAGGTTCAAACCAGGGGGACAATGTATATACAATAAACGTCCAAATCTGGACCCATTCCTAACGAAAAAGAGAGAGGGGTTAACAATGGAAAGTGCTGCAACGTCTTCTGAGATGGATGCTCTAAAAACCAAACTGCGTGCGACGTGGATCGCCGGTGATTTCGGGCAAATTGCCAGGTATTACACACGTGATGCCGAAGACTTTATTAACCGGTTGAATCTGAAACCGGGGATGAAGGTTCTCGACGTCGCCTGTGGCACCGGAAATCTGGCGCTGCCGGCGGCGCGAACCGGCGCGGAAGTAACCGGAGTCGATATCGCTCCGAATTCGATAGAGCAGGCACGAGAAAATGCAAAGCGTGAGGGGTTGAATGCCAAATTCGATGAGGGCGACGCGGAAGCCCTGCCTTACGCCGACGCGAGCTTTGACGCCGTCGTAACGATGTTCGGGGCGATGTTCGCGCCTCGTCCGGAGCTGGTCGCGGCTGAATTGAAGCGTGTTTGCCGTCCAGGCGGGTTCATCGCGATGGCAAACTGGACACCGAGTGGTTTCATCGGCCAGATGTTCAAGACTAATGCCGCGTATCTCCCGCTACCGCCGGGGATGGCGTCGCCGGTTTTGTGGGGCGTGGAAGAAACTGTTCGGGAGCGTTTTCGCGAAGGCATCTCAAAACTGGAGACGAAGCTTCAAAACGTCAAGTGGGTTTTCCCGTTCTCTCCTGCGGAAGTTGTCGAACATTTCCGGCTGTATTATGGTCCGACGCAGAAAGCGTTCGGCGCGCTCGACGAGAGTAAGCAGGCTGCGCTGCGAAAGGATCTCGACGAACTATGGGAAAAACACAATCGCGCGACTGACGGTTCGACCGACGTCGACGCGGAGTATCTTGAGGTGATCGCGACTCGAGCTTAGGTTTCCAGAGGAAGAATATGTTCCGTGTTCCGGCGGCGTTAGGCTTAGCACTCGTACTTTTATCGCTGAGTGTTGTCTCTTTTCAAAGCGCCACGCCGCCGGCGCAGCCTCAAACTGGACCGGGCGGCAAGCAATACCTGCATTCAAGTGTAACCAGGAATCGGTACGGCAAAGGCGGGCACGAGTATTGGATCTTCGAACCCGACTCGCCTAAGCCGCGCTCCGCGCCGGTGATAGTTTTCCTGCACGGATGGGGTGGGATGAACCCGCTTTACTACGGTGCGTGGTTGGACCATCTCGTGAAGCGTGGAAATATCGTCGTCTATCCGCGTTACCAGCAGAATCTTCTGACTGGAATCAGCGAGTTCACACCCAACACTCTTTACGCCGTGAAAGACGCGATGACGCGTCTGAAAACTGAACCCGGACACGTCACTGCTGATTTCAGCAAGTTTGCCACGGTGGGCCATTCGCTTGGCGGTATCCTGGCTGTAAATGTGGCTGCAATGGCGAGTGAATCGGGGTTGCCGCGTGTATCGGCGGTGATGGCTGTCGAGCCGGGAATAACTGAGTCGCCGATCAACGTCCCGCTGGCAGATTTAAAGAAACTTCCGGCCGAAACGTTGCTACTGGCTGTTGCAGGAGATCAGGACACGCTGGTGCGTGATTACGACGCGAAGAGAATTTATTACGAGTCGACGCGCGTGCCTGAGAAAAACAAAGACTTCGTAATGCTTATCTCCGACTCACACGGAAGACCTGCACTCCAGGCGAGCCATCGCGCACCAACAGCAAACGACAGGAGTTATGACAATGGCGAAGGTGTCGGTGGAGGACCTGCCGAGACTGCGAGCCGTGTCGGCGATGGTCCACAAACGTCGAGTCGCTCGCGGCTCGACACGATGATGGTAAACGCGCTGGACTTCTACGGCACGTGGAAACTCTTCGACGGACTCTGCGACGCCGCCTTCTACGGCAAGAACCGCGAATACGCCCTCGGCAACACACCTCAACAGCGCTTCATGGGCGTCTGGAGCGACGGCGTGCCCGTGAAAGAACTTCAAGTCACCGACAAACCTTAGCCGCAAAAAGGCACAGAAAGCACAAAAGATCGTGTCAATTCCCAACTATTACCAATTCCCAACTATTACGAAGCGCGGGGGGAATTGTCATGACGGTTTGTCGAGCCATTGGGGTGTTGATGATAACGGTTGTTGCTACGTTTTCAGTCCATAGTCAGGAAGCAACGAAGCCGCAGACGACGGATCCGAAAGTTGCGACTACAAAAACAACTACTCCGGATTACGTCTTTCCAACTCCGCGAGAGCGGTTCAATCGCTACGTCAAAAGCACTGTTGGACCAGAGCGGCTGCTGCGGTCGGCAGCTTCAGCAGGTATTTCCCAATGGAACGATTCGCCTGAGGAGTGGGGACAGGGATCAAAAGGCTACGGCAAACGCTTCGCCTCGAGCATGGGCCAAAACGCAATCCAGCAAACCGTCACCTATGGACTCGACTCCGCGCTCCAGCTCGACACCGGATTTCAAAGGAGCAAACGCGAAGGGTTCTTACCGCGACTGAAAGATGCCCTCCTACAGAACGTAACCTCACGAAACAGATCCGGCGATCGCGTAGTCTCCATTCCACGTTTCGCAGGAGTGTACACGGGAGCAATCGTCGCCAGTGAGACCTGGTATCCCGACCGTTATAGTTACAAAGACGGGCTCAGGCACGGAACAACCACGCTGCTCACGGGATTCGGAATCAATGTGCTGCGCGAGTTCGTGATCAGGCGGTGATCACCAGAACCTTATTGCCAACCGAAAATCGACGCGCTACGTTCGCAGGATGTCGTCCATCGGCTTTGCTCCGCGAGCGGGCAGTGAAGTGGAACAACTGCGCTCCGCGTACAGATCACTAAACGACGTCGCACGAAATCTCGCCAACGCGGCGAGGTGTATAAAGATTGAGGAATTGAAGATGGCCGACCATCACCTGCGAGCAGCCGAGTGGCACCTCACACAAGCTAAACGGACCATCGCCGAAATCGGTCAGACAAAACGATAGCCGCAAAAAGGCACATAAGTCACAAAATAAATATTGAACGGGTTTTAAATATTTTGTGACTTATGTGCCTTTTTGCGGCTACCCATAACCCTCTCTGTCCGTTTCGTCCCAAACTTGTTGACCTGCCTCCAGATGCGTGCCTACTCTCGCGCGCTAAAACTCTCCCCAATGGAAACTGACTCGTTGCTCATAAGGAGTACGCCCAAAATGCGACACGATCACTTACGGCACATTGGATACGCAGCGCTGCTGATTAGCGCACTTGCTTTTTCGGCTTGCGAACCGGTTGAACCAAACAAAGCAACTGCAAATACGGCGGCAAACGGCAAGATTCCCCTTACAACCACTTCCGAAGAAGCTCGAAAAGAATATCTCGCCGGACGCGATCTCCAGGAAAAGCTCCGGATCACGGATTCCATCGCGCACTTCGACAAGGCGATCTCTCTCGATCCGAATTTCGCACTCGCCCACCTCAATCGCGCAAACGTCTCGCCTACTGGCAAGGAGTTTTTCGAGCACCTCAAACATGCGGTCGCATTGTCTGACAAAGCGTCAGACGGCGAACGCATGTTAATCCAGTCGGCCGAAGCAGGCGCCAATGCAAATCCGACGAAACAGAAAGAGATTCTCGAAAAGCTGGTCGCTGCTTATCCCAATGACGAGCGGGCGCACTTCAACCTCGGTGGTTATTACTTTGGACAGCAGGATTTCGCGCAGGCGATCGATCATTACAAGAAAGCGACAGAGCTCGCGCCCGACTATTCCACGGCTTTCAATATCCTGGGTTACGCATACCGGCAGAATGAGGCATATAGCGACGCCGAAAACGCGTTCAAGAAATACATCCAACTCATTCCCAACGATCCGAACCCTTACGATTCGTACGCGGAGCTGCTGTTGAAGATGGGAAGGTTTGACGAGGCCATCGCGCAATACAACAAGGCGCTGGCTGTCGAGCCGAATTTCATCAACTCGCACTTTGGGATTGCTGCTGCGTTGACCTACGAAGGGAAGCCCAGCGAAGCGCAGGCGGAGTTGCAGAAGATGACACAAAAGGCCCGGACCGATGGTGAACGACGCACCGCGTTGTTTGGACAGATGATCGTCGCCATCGACAGTGGCAAGTTGGACCAGGGACTGGCTGAGCTCGATAAGCAGTACGCTCTCGGGCAAAAGACCAATGATGTGCCGGCGCTGATCGGCGATCTTCAGTTGAAGGGAAACATTCTTCTAGAGATGGGCAAGCACGAAGACGCGAAGCAGGCTTATGAACAAGCGCTGAAGACGGCGAACGACTCGAGCCAGTCGCAGGCGTTCAAAGACAATGCTGCGCGGTTTCATCACTACAACCTCGCTCGCGTTGCCATAGCTAAGAAAGATCTCGCCACTGCAAAGACGGAAACAGAAACGTTTCGAAAAGGTGCGGATGCGGCGAAGAATGCGAACCAACTGAAGCTGGCGCATGAGCTGCTCGGTCGAATCGCGTTGGAAGAGAAGAATTACGACGCTGCGATAGCGGAGTTGGGCCAGGCGAATCAACAAAACCCGGACGTGCTCTATCTGCTCGGTAACGCGTACCACGGCAAAGGCGACACTGCGAAGGCGAAAGAGAGCTTCACGAAAGCCGCAAAGTTCAATTCACTGCCGCAGTTGAATTATGC
>DATNCH010000317.1:0-8652 GCA_035571655.1 Pyrinomonadaceae bacterium | reverse complement strand
AGCGGTTCGCCGGGTGTAACCAGTTCCTGATTCCCGGGCACGATCAGTTTACCCTCGGTATGTTGAATCGAGACACCGAGTTGCCGCAGACACGCGAGAGTCGAGGCACAATCGCGAGCTGTGGAAAAGTTTGAGATCTCCGTCGTCGCTGACGACAGTGCAGCAATTAGCCCCGCTCGATGAGAGATCGACTTATCTCCCGGCATGCACAGTTTTCCATGGATCAGACGTGCCGGCACTACCCTCATATTTTTTGCCTCTGCTCGTTGGAGGACATATGAGTCCGAATGTGGTATAAAGAAACCTCCCGGCGACGCTTGTTTCCCTCCGAGCGGATTCCCCCCTAAATTAGTGACAGACAAAAGGCAGTGCAAGCCTGATGTACGACGCTGTGTCTGCAATACTGTATCCGACAGTCCTCGTTGCCGAAGACTCGTTTGACACTCGCATTATGCTCAAGCGCGCCCTCGAATTAAAAGGCTACCGCGTTTTTGAGGCCGAAGACGGTCAGCAAGCTCTTGAGATCGCCCGGCAACACCAGCCGAGCCTGATGCTTATCGACTTGAACATGCCGGTGATGGATGGCCTTGAAACCATCAAGAAGCTTCGAAAACTCGAGGTAAACGGTGAGCACGTACCAATCGTCGCGATAACCGCTTACGACGTCTACGGCATGGAAGAAGCTGCGATAGAAAACGGGTGCAACAAGTATCTCAGCAAGCCACTCGACTTAGCAGAACTCGATCGCGCGCTGAAAAGTCTCGGGTTCGTGGTATAGGACCTACCGATTCTTGACACACGCACATCCAGCATGTTACATCCTCGAACTCCTAATAAGTGTCTGATGGTATGAGAAAGCAGCCAGAGTCCTCGCGCAGTGGCTTTCGGAGAGGTCATGCACAGGAGTTGTGACCGGAGAGACGACCGAGCTAACGTTGCCCAGCCGCATTGAAACGGTTGCTACCGCCGCCGCAGCGGTTGCCGATTTTGTTGGCCGTTCAGGCATCAGTGATGACGCTGCGTTTGGCATCGATATGGCCGTGCGCGAGGCCGTAACGAACGCAGTCCTTCATGGTAATCGTCAGGACGACGAGAAGGTCGTCGAGATTAGTTTGAAGAGCTCGCCTGACGCTGTCGAAATCAGCGTGCACGACCAGGGGCCAGGATTCAACCCGGAAACAGTCCCAGATCCAACAGCACAAGAGAACATCCTAAAAACCTCGGGTCGTGGCATCTTTTTCATGCGCACTTTTATGGACGAAGTTGACTGGACGATCAGACCTGGCGGTGGCACAACGGTGCGCATGGTCAAGCGACGTTAATCGCAATTGCATAAAGGAGATTTCATAAAATGGCTGAGTTGAATATCAACGAGCGTCAAGCCGGAGACGTAACTGTTCTCGATATGAGCGGGAAGATCACTATCGGTGAGGGGAGTGTTGCCCTGCGCACCGCCATTCGGCGACTACTCGAAGAAGGCAAGAAGCGCATTCTCTTAAACCTCGCCGGCGTGAGTTACATCGACTCCAGTGGCATTGGTGAACTTGTCTCCAGTTACACGGCGATTGGCAAGGACGGGGGACAGCTCAAACTGCTCAATCTCACGCAGAAACTTCAGGATCTACTGACTATCACGAAGCTTCTGACCGTCTTCGACGTTTACGACAGTGAAGCTGACGCGCTCAACAGCTTCAAATAATGCCCGAAGAGTTCGCTTTTAACTGAACGGAGAAAGCAATGGCAGAGCTCGATTTGAAAGAACGACAAGCGGGAGACGTCACCATTCTCGATTTGACTGGTGAAGTGCGAATCGGCGAGGGCAGCGTCGCCCTGCGCGATTCGATCAGGAATTTGGCTGACCAGGGCAAGAAAAAGGTTCTGCTCAATCTCGCCGGAGTTAAGTACATCGACTCCAGCGGCATCGGCGAGTTGATCGCGAACTACACCACCATCAGCCGTCAGGGTGGACAGCTCAAGTTGCTGAAGCTAACGGATCGAGTTCAGAACCTGCTGGTGATTACCAAGCTGCTCACCGTCTTCGACTCCTACGATGATGAGTCGGAGGCGCTGAAGAGTTTTCAGTAAGTTTAGCCACGGATGTTTCGTGCTGCATTCCGCCGTCTGCTTGCGATCGACGATCCACCAGAGCGGACGGCGCTTGCCTTTTCAATCGGCGTATTCATCGCGTTCTCACCGTTTCTCGGTCTCCATACGATCCTGGCGACCGCGATAGCCTTCCTGTTTCGCTTCAACAAAATCGCGATCTACACGGGCACGTTCGTCAATAATCCGTTCCTGACGCTGGTGCCGATAATCATCGCGTCTTACGCCGTCGGTGCGTTTGTACTGGGCCGCCCACTCTCGATCCCGGATGAAGGTGTGGAGCTGCTGAAGAACCCGAGGATCTTTACCAGCGACTATTATCACGTGCTCTTCGTGCAAAGCTGGTGGAACATCGTGTGGCCTTTCTCGGTGGGCGCGATGGTGCTTTCGGTCGTTTGTTCGGCATTGGCTTATCCGCTAACATTGCGGGCGTTGCGCGCATACCACCGTCGCAAGGGCCACTGATTAGGCCTTAATCACATCAAACCCAAGTTCTTATGAAGCAATACCTACTCATCGCATTAGCCACAATTCTGGTTCCCGGAGTTGCAGCGTCGCAAACGACGACGCCGAGTCCTGCGCCACGGCCGCAAACGCCCGCCCCCGTACAGCAACGCCCGGCAACACCGTTCGAAGTTTCTGAATACGGCGTGGATTTTGTCGCGGACCAGCGAGTCATTGTAGTGATGGCTGCGCTGGAAGCTGCGGGATACGATCCGCTGCCTGCGGGTCGAGCGCCGCCGAGCTTTCGCACGAGGTTGCGTAAGGATCTCGCCAATCTCGACCCGGATCTGCACACTCGTCTGAAAAATTTCTACGAGCGCAATCGACTACCGGCGCCGGCCACAGCAGCCGAGCAGTCTGCGCGATACGTTTCGCTGGCACTCGCGCTTGGTCCAGCGCCAACCTTCGACGCTCCCGCACGTTCCGACGATTTGCCGGCGGGACTTTTGGAAGTGCTTGATTTTGCGCCGCTGGTCCAGGAGTTTTACCGCCGCTCCGGGATCGATGAGCGAATGGTCGACTATGTTCGGAGTTACCAGGGCGAAGGCGACAGGCTTCGCGCACCGACCGCCGAGATGGTCCGATCGCTGTTGAATTATCTTCACACGCGTCCAATCACGAGATCCTCGGAAAGAGTGGAAGTAAAAAATCCGAAGAAGCCCAACGAAAAGAGCTACTCGTTTAAAGAAAAAGAGCGCCGCTTCTTTATCATTCCCGATTTGCTCGGCGCGCGTGGCGCGATCAACTTTCGCATCATCGGCGACGACTACTACGCGATCGTGCCTGAAGGAACGGATCCGAGTTCGTCGGAATTGCGACGCGCGTATCTTCAGTATGTGATTGACGCGCTCGTGCTGCGTTTCAACAAAGACATCGCGCTGCGTCGTGAACAGGTGCGGCAGCTTTTGAATGAACGACAAAAAGCTGGCGCGCAGGTGAGCCCTGACGTGTTTTTGAGTGTGAGTCGTTCGCTGGTTGCCGCGGCCGACGCGCGTTACGAGGAGATGAGAAAGCTCGAGACGCTTTCGCGCGACGCGCGAGCGAGTCTGGCGACGGCGAAGACTGAAGCAGACCGCGTGGCCCTCGGAAAAACAGCGCAAGCCGAGATGAAGTCGATTCAGGAAGAGACCATTGCGCGCCTGGCCGAGGAGTACGAGAAGGGCGCAGTGCTGTCGTTCTACTTTGCCGATCAGTTGAAAGGCATCGAGAGTTCCGGGTTCGACCTTGCGAACTTCTTTCCTGACATGATCGCTTCGTTCGATCCGGTGCGTGAAGCGAAACGGCTGACTGAAAACGCGGAGTTGCTACAGAGGGCCATCGCAGCGCGCGAGGCGCGTATTGCAGCGCGAAGATCGCAGGCAGAAGTTACGGCGGATACCGGACGTGAGTCCGCGCTGGTCAGAGACCTGTCGTTCATTGAAGACACGTTAAGAAATAAAGACTACGCCGAAGCCGAGACGCGGTTGCGGGAAATGCTGAAGCAATATCCGGGTGAGGCGCGCATTTTCTTCGCGCTGGGCCAGACGGCGAGTCTCTCGGCAACTGATGCGACGGACGAGCAGGTGAGGGACGAGCGGCTTCAGCGTGCGTTGGGCCACTACCGTATGGCTGTTGCGGCCGCGTCGCCTGAGACGGACAAGGCGATCATGTCGCGCGCGCATGAGTCGATGGGCCGGATCAACGCATTCCTCGAGAACAAAGTCGAGGCTGCGAAGCATTTTGACGAAGCGATCAAGCTCGGCGAGGTCCCGGGCGGTGCTTACAAACAAGCCCTGGAAGGCAAACAGAAACTCAGCCAACCTTAGAGCCACAAAAAGGGCCACAAAAAGGCACAAACAGAGCCCACAAAAAAGCACAAAAGAAGCGAATAAGGAGATCAACCTCCCCTCATTACTTCTCCTCACCTCATTTACTTATCCTCACCTCATTACTTGTCTTGTGCCTTTTTTGTGGGCTCTGTTTGTGCCTTTTTGTGGTCTATTCCAGGGCTTTGGCGGCGTTGATTCTTCCGCCGCTAACCGTCTTTCCTTTCAACGCGACGATCGGATCGGTCGAGTCCATGAGCTTCTTGCGAAGGTCGTCGACGGACATGCGCGGGTTTTCCGAGAGTATCAGCGCCGCAACACCCGAGATGACGGGTGTCGCCATCGACGTCCCCGATTTCTCTTCATACTGATTTCCCAACCACGTGCTCAGAATCTCCACACCGGGCGCTGCAATCGCAACACTCTTCGCACCGTAGTTTGAGAAACTCGCTAGCTGATCGTTACGATCCAGCGCTGCAACACTCACCACGTTCGGCACGTCGTAGCTCGACGGATAATGCGGCGAGCGATCGTTGTTTGTGCTCGCATTCCCGGCGGCCGCGACAAACAGAATGTCGTTCTCATAAGCCTTGCGAATGACGTCCTCGAGCGCGCGGGACTTTTGCGTTGAACCCCAGCTCGCGCTGATGATGCGCACATTCACGCCGGCCTTCTTCCGCTGGATTACATAATTGATCGCTTCGATCGCGTCTTTGGTCGTTCCAAATCCGCCCGCGCTCATAAACTTGAGCGGCATGATCTGGACCTTCCAATTCACGCCCGCGATGCCGAGATCGTTTTCACCTTCGGCGCCGATGATGCCCGCGCAATGAGTGCCGTGGCCATTCTCATCCATCGGATCGGAAGTGCCGTCGATCGCGTTGTAGCCGTTGAGATCGTCGACTGTTCCGAGCTCGTCGTCGTGATATGGATCCATGTCTGCGGGCCGTACCCACATGTTGTTCTCGAGGTCTTCATGTTTGTAATCGACACCGCTATCGAGCACTGCGACAACAACATCTTTGCTGCCGGTTGTTTTGGCCCAGGCGAGTGTGGCGCTGATGTCTGCACCTTTCTTCCCGCCGCGTTGTCCTGAATTTGCGAGTGCCCATTGATCGTTGAACTGCGGGTCGCGCGGCAGAATCGGCTCCAGCGGATTGTCGATTTCGTCGAGCTCGATGTCGTAATTTGGCTCGGCGTATTCGACTTCCGGCATTGCCTTGTATTGTGCTGCCACAGCGTTGGCATCCGCGTTGTCGAGATCATCTATGGCTTCGAGCCCGGCGACGCTTTCGATGCTATCTTCGACTCGATCGTTGAGGCGCGCAGTCAAACTCTCGATGGCCGAGAGGCTAACGCCACTCTTGAATTTCACCAGCACTTCCGGGCGACCAAAACTGCGAGTCTCGCTGAGCGCGATCTCTTCTGCACTACTCGGTTGCTTTTTCTCCGCCGGAACAATCCGCACGCTGGTTTTCAATTGATTCCGCCATCTGCTCAACTGACCCGCGAAGGCGGCCACAAGAATAAGGACGAGCGCCAGAGCGATGTGAATGAAAATGTTGTTGCGGTTCATGGTGGTACCTCAAATTCTGTAGTTCTTGCCCTTGAACTTGTAGAGCCTCACTTGGTTCTTGTCCGCGCGATATTCGAATGTCTGCCCGTTGGCTTCGAGGCGTATGCGCCAGCCGGGGGTGATCATCTGGCCGCTCATCTCGCCGTCTTCCGCCGCGCCGAGCGACATGTCTGGAAAATCGGAGTCTTCAACTGATCGCTCTTTGACGTCCGCGGGGTCGATATTAAGTCGCTTCGCCAGATCCCTGCGTGCGTTCTGAACTGCGCCGTCTTTGTTGATTGACATGACCAGTCAAACGAGCCTTTCGCAACCTTTGTTCCGCGTTAGGCCTCCATTTTGAGCCTGCTGACGGCTCCGGTCAATGTCTAAGCCGCAGATTCCGCGGAGAAATCATTTCAGATCTCCAAACAAGTGTTGCAGGAGCGCAGTCGCGGTGATTGCGGCGGTTTCGGCCCGAAGAATTCGCCCGCCAAGCGTGATCACATGGAACTCGTGCTCCCGAGCACGCTCGATTTCCTCGTCAGACCAGCCGCCTTCCGATCCGACCAAAGCCACCACGCTTCGTGGTGCACGACCCGTAATCAACCACAAGCCACCGCCGCTGCGTTCCGAGAACATTAGACAAAGCTCGGCATCTTTTGTGCCCGCCACAAACGACTCGAACGTCTCCGGCGCGCTGACTTCCGGCAGGACCGCGCGGCCCGATTGCTTCGCGGCCTCCAACGCGATGCGCTGCCAGCGCGTAACACGCTTCGCTGCATCCGATTCGTCGCGCAAGTGAATGTCAGCGTGGCGCGTTATTACGGGCACAATCTGCTGCACTCCGAGTTCCGTCGCTTTCTGCACGACCAGGTCAAACTTCTCACCCTTCAGCAGCGCGACGCCTAATTTAAGCTGCAACTGTGATTCTGGTTTTGCAGGGTGATGTTGGGTATCGATCCAGAGCTCAGCGGAGTCGCGTCTTGCATCTTTGACGATACAGCGATACTCAAGCCCCGCACCGTCGAAGACGTAAACCGCGTCGCGTGGCTTTAAGCGCAGCACGTCACGCAAGTGGCGCGCTTCGTCGGCGTCGAGAGTGACAATTTGAGTTTCCCAATCGAAAGCGCTTGGCGGGGCATAAAATCTTCGGCGAGTCATTTGTGCTTTTTTGTGGCTGGCTTAAACGATCAGCGACACCCATTCGCCGTCCTGTTCGATTTCAAACTCGGAGATTCCACAATCGGCGAGCGCGGCCTGGACCATCTCGACCTGCGTCTCCAGAATTCCGGAAAGGATCAACTTACCGCACGTCAAGCTCACGAGCGTTCGCATCATCCGAACGATCACGTCAGCCGTGAGATTCGCGCACACGAGATCTGCTGAACCAGTTGAATCGTCGACCGTTCCCACGCGGAACTCGATCTGGTCAAAAACGCCATTTGCCTCGGCATTTTCGCGTGCGATTTGGATCGCGGATTCGTCTGTGTCGCACGCTTCGATTCGCGCTTCGGGAAACAGTTTCGCAGCGGCGATCGCGAGAATGCCCGTCCCGGTTCCAACATCCAGAAAACTGGTTCCGGAGAAATGTTTCTGCATCGCGGCGAGGCAGAGACGAGTTGTTTCGTGAGTGCCCGTGCCGAACGCCATTCCGGGTTCGATGCGAATCACGATGCGATCTTGTGTACGATCGTTGGTATTAGTCAGGTTTGACCACGGTGGCGCGATTATGAAGCGCCCGACTTCTACGGGCTGCCAGTTTTGTTTCCACTCCTCCAGCCAATCGCGTTCCGCAACCTCGCGGACGTTCGTGTCGCGAACGGAGGACGTAGGGAGATTGTAAATACGCAGAGCTTCGAAGAGTTCGTCGCGAACACGTTCGCGTTGCGGAACAGTCGCGAAGTAAGCGGTCACGTGTATCAGCGCGTCGTCGCTGTTTTCTGTTTCGGTGCCGAGCGCGCCGGCTTCCATCAGCGCATATTCCACCGCTTCACGTGCGCCTGCTTCGAGCTCGACGTCGAGCGCGTGCCAGCGAGGTTCCTGCTGTTCGGTCGGCTTGCTCACTTTCCACTCAATCCAAACTCATCCAACAGTTGATCCTTATTGCGCCAATCCTCTTCAACTTTCACGAACAGCTCGAGGTGGCAGCGATGGCCCAAAAGATTTTCGATCTCTTTGCGCGCACGCGTGCCGATCTCTTTCAGACGGCTCGCGCCTTTGCCGATAATGATCTTTTTCTGCGACGCACGCTCGACGACGATGACGCAGTAGATACGAGCGAAGTCCTCGCGAACTTCTTCGAAACGTTCGGTGACGACAGCCGTCACGTAAGGGATCTCGTCGCCCGTCACCTGGAGTACTTTTTCGCGCACGATCTCAGCCGCCAGAACGCGCAAAGATTGGTCTGTCAGTTCGTCTTCAGAAAAGATCGGCTCGCCTTCGGGCAAATGACGCAAACACGCATCGATCAGCACGTCCGTCATCTCATTCTTGAGCGCCGAAATCGGGATGATCTCCTGCCACACGTGCTCGTTGCGGTACCAATCCATCAGAGGCAACAGCGCGGATTTGTCTTCGAGCTTGTCGATCTTGTTCAGCAGGAGCAGCGACGGCTTTCCGGATTGCTTGACGAGATCCAGCACAAAGCGATCGCCGTTGCCGGTGCTTACTGAAGCATCGCGAATG
>DATNCH010000316.1:0-6338 GCA_035571655.1 Pyrinomonadaceae bacterium | reverse complement strand
CTTGCAGACCGCCTGGGACGTTTGAAGATTACCTACGCCGGCTTAGCGCTCAGCGTCCTCGGTTCACTCCTGATCGCGATCTCTCCAGCAGGCACCGTCGCCTTTCTGATGACAGGACGTATCATTCAAGGTCTGTCGGCTGCGTGTATCATGCCGGCAACGCTGGCTTTAATTAAAGACTACTTCGACGGCAAGGAACGTCAGCGTGCGGTGAGCTACTGGTCCATCGGCTCATGGGGTGGCTCGGGCGTCTCGGCTCTCTTCGGTGGCCTCGTCGCTTCTTCTCTCGGATGGCGGTGGATCTTTTGGATGTCGATCATCGTCTCCGTTGTAAGCTTTTTGTTGTTACGCGGCGCTCCTGAGAGCAAGGTCACCTCGCCGGACAAGCGGCGTTTTGATTGGTACGGCTTTACCTCTTTCATCATTGCGATGGTGGCCGTGAACATTGTCATCGGACAAGGCTCCGCCCTGGGATGGTTGAATCCCGTGGTAATCACACTTGCCGTTGTCTTCGTCGTTGCTGCATTACTGTTCTTCAGGGTCGAATCACGTAATCCTGATGGGTTTGTCGATCTCAGACTATTCAATAACAAGACGTACACAGGTGCGACGCTCTCCAACTTCCTACTCAATGGCGCAGCCGGAACATTGCTCGTCGCGCTGTCGCTGGTCCAACAGGCCGCGGGGCTGTCTTCGTTGCAATCAGGACTGTTGACCATCGGGTATCTGGTTGCGATTCTGAGCACCATCCGTGTCGGTGAAAAGCTTCTTCAGAAGATGGGCGCGCGAAAACCGATGTTGATAGGGTGCGCCATCACTGCAACCGGAATCCTGCTGACGACCTTTACCTTCCTGCTGGCCGGCCAATATATGATTGTTGCCTTTGTTGGATTCACTCTCTTCGGCGTCGGCCTCGGCTTCTACGCGACCCCGTCCACTGACGCGGCGCTTTCCAATGTGCCGAATGAAAAAGCCGGGGCCGCATCCGGTATTTACAAGATGGCATCATCTCTGGGAGCGGCGTTCGGTGTGGCGATCTCCGCAGCGTTATTCACATCTCTCAGTGGTCTGAATACGAGTTTTGCGCCCTTGTCTGATCTTTTTCTGGGAAGGACCGACAATGTCGGGATTAGGTTTGCCGCTGCCATCGCCCTGCTATTCAACGTGATGATGGTGATCGTAGCGATAATCGCCATTGCTACCACCGTACCCAGGGATGATCCGAGAGCGCGCGTCAGGGCCTGATGTCTTCAAGTTGTGCGTCGGTGTAGGAGAGGAGTACCGGAATTGATGCAGCCGTCGGTAAGTCAAGATGCCTTGAACGCCCTCGCGGAGTTCCAAGCCTATGCGGCGACTAAGCTGTTGGTGCTCGACCTTGTCGGCACGTTCGTGTTCGCCCTGAGTGGCGCGGTGGCTGGAGTCAGGGAACGTCTCGATCTGTTTGGCGTGCTGGTGCTGTCGTTCGCAGCGGCGAGTGCCGGTGGCATTATGCGCGACCTGTTGATTGGCGCGGTCCCGCCGGCAGCGATCAGCGACTGGCGTTACCTTGCAGTCTCTCTGCTCGCCGGGCTGGTGGTGTTCTTCTGGTATCCGAGCAGCGAACGGCTGCGCAATCTACGTAACCACGTGCTGGTTTTCGATGGCGCGGGCCTGGCGCTTTTCGCTGTTGTCGGCACGCAAAAGGCGCTCGGCTATAGACTCAACCCGGTGATGGCCGCGCTGCTCGGCGTGCTGACAGGAATTGGTGGCGGCATGCTGCGCGACGTGCTTGTCGCACAAGTCCCCACTGTGTTGCGCGCGGAGTTATATGCTGTTGCGGCCCTGGCTGGCGCGGCAGTGGTGGTAGTAGGTCACGTGTTGAATCTTCCACCCATTTCGATGGCGATCGCAGGCATTGCTCTCTGCTTCGGGATTCGATTCATCGCCATACGGCGCGGCTGGCACCTTCCCGTCGCAGGCCGGCCGCAGCGGACTGAGTCGGGAGCAGATGCCTCGGACGATCAGGAGGACGAGCGAGGAGGATGAGATGACAAACCCAATGCCTGCCATTTTCTTCGGGCACGGCAACCCGATGAACGCAGTACAGATTAACGCATGGACCAAAGGGTGGGCAGCTATCGGCAACGGCATTCCAAAGCCGAAGTCAATTGTCTGCGTCTCAGCGCACTGGTATCTGTCTGCAACATTGGTGTCCGCGCAGGAGCGACCGCGCACGATTCACGACTTCGGTGGCTTCCCGCGCGAGCTTTATGAGGTCAAGTACCCGGCGCCTGGGGATCCGGAACTTGCGAATCGCGTAATAGATTTGCTCGGGCCAGTGTCTGCGCAATTAGATACGCGATGGGGGTTAGATCACGGAACGTGGTCCGTGCTCTGCCACGTCTTTCCTGAAGCCGATGTCCCCGTTATACAACTCAGTATCGACGACACGCAGCCAGCGGAGTTCCACTACGAAATTGCAAAGCGACTCTCCAGCTTGCGCGATGAAGGCGTGCTCATCATCGGCAGCGGGAACCTGGTACACAACCTGCACGCCTATGCGTGGGGTCGTCAGCAGGTCGAGCCGCTCGACTGGGCGGTGCGCTTCGAAGAACGAGCTCGCGAACTGTTGCTCGGCGGCGTACACGATCCGCTCATTGCTTACGAGACGTTAGGACGTGACGCGATCTTGTCGATTCCTACGCCCGACCACTATTTGCCGCTTCTGTACGTGATTGCTCAAAGAAGAGAAGGGGAGCCGATTAGTTTTCCGGTGGAAGGCTTCGATGGAGGTTCCGTCTCCATGCTATCAGTGCAAATCGGCTGAAAACATTGAAGTGAAAGTAACGACAAAAGTGTCACTCAAGGAGAACAGTCATGAGTAGCGCCAAGGAGAACGACACGACGATCCCGAACAGCGGCAATTCCATTGCGCGGAACGAGCGCGTCAGGCGCTTAATTCTTTATGCAGCGCTGCTGCTCGTCGCCTTTCTGGCTGGACTCGTCCCGATGTGGTTAAAGTCCCGAACGTACGCACGAGAGCGCGACGCAGCGCAAGCGTCGTTGCGAATTAGCAACTTGCAAAACAGTCTGGCGAACGCCGCGATTGACGCGCGTCGCGGCGAGTATGAACCTGCGCGCCAGGCCGCAAGTGAGTTCTTTACGAATCTGGGCGCTGAGCTTGGCGCGCCTGGACGCGATTCGGCCTTCAACGAAGGGCAGCGAACTGCTTTGCGTTCTATGTTCGACGCGCGCGACGACACGATCACACTGTTAGCCCGTAGCGATCCGGCTTCCGTCGACCGCTTGGTAAATCTCTATACGAACTATCGTCAGGCGATCGCGACCGCGCCGCCGCCGCGTTGATCTGAAGCGAGACGATGAGCACCACCCTGCAACGCGAACGAATGGAGCGTGCGAGTGCGCCACCAATGCGCGAACTCGCCGACCAGGCCTTTTCCCGTGCTGCTGGTGCGCCGCTCGTCGAAGGAAACAGCGTTCGTTTGCTCATAGACGCAAGAGAGAATTATCCCGCCTGGCTTGATGCTATCCGCGGTGCGGAACATCACATCAACTTCGAGAGTTACATCATTCACGAAGACAGTGCTGGGTGGAGGTTCGCTGACGCGCTTGTCGCGAAAGCGAGGGACGGTGTGCGGGTGCGTTTAATCTACGATTGGATGGGAGGCTTCGGTAAGACTTCGCGCTCCTTCTGGAATCACCTGCGCGCGGGTGGCGTCGAAGTGCGGTGTTACAACCCGCCGCGCTTTGACTCTCCGCTAGGCTGGCTGTCGCGCGATCATCGCAAGATGATCTCAGTTGACGGACAGGTAGGTTTCATTACCGGTCTATGCGTCGGACGGATGTGGGAAGGCATTCCCGAAAAGAAGATCGAGTCCTGGCGCGACACTGGTGTTGAAGTGCGCGGGAAGGCTGTCGCAGATATTGAGCGTGCGTTCGCACAAGTTTGGGCCATGATGGGTGAACCGATTCCCGAATATGAGTTGGTCAGCAGAGACGGGCTGGAGTCGTTGGGCCATGTGAGCTTGCGCGTTGTTGCAAGTGTTCCCTCAACGGCAGGGATTTTCCGTATGGACCAACTTGTCGCGGCGCTTGCACGAAAGCGCTTGTGGTTGACTGATGCCTATTACGCCGGCATGACCACCTACGTGCAGGCTTTGAAGGCCGCGGCACAGGACGGCGTTGACGTACGATTGCTCGTGCCTAACGGCACTGATATTCCTCTCTTGAGACCTCTATCGAGAGCCGGGTATCGCCCGTTGCTGGAAGCCGGTGTCCGTGTGTTCGAGTGGAACGGCACGATGCTGCATGCGAAAACTGCTGTCGCGGACGGACACTGGGCACGCGTCGGTTCGACGAATCTCAACATCGCCAGTTGGTTCGGCAATTGTGAGTTGGATGCAGTAGTCGAAGACGAACCGTTTGCTCGTCTGATGGAGGAGACATATCTCCATGACCTGGACAACTCGACAGAGGTCGTGTTGGATGCTCAACACAACATCCACGCGCCCAACGAGCCGCCCCATGCGCATCCGGTGATGTCGAGCGGTGGGGGCAGCGGCGGGCGTGCGGCAGCCGGAGCGATTCGCCTCGGCAACGCTATCGGCGCGGCATTCACGAATCGCCGCGTGCTCGAGCCCGTCGAGGCGCACATCATGGTAACGACCGGCGTGCTGTTGCTGGCCTCAGCGATTATCTTCTGGTTCTTTCCAGGCGTCCTTGTGTATCCGCTGGCTATCATGTTCGTATGGATCGCCATTGGGTTGTTTTACAAAGCTCACAAACTATACCGCGAAGGCAATCAGCAGGCTCGGTAAGCTTTGCCTCGGCTTGCCTCAAAACTCAGGATTCAGACTTGGATGAGGACCCGACGCTACCGCGTTACGGTACTGACTGTATCCAACAATGATTTTCGACTTTTGAGGGCAAGCGGCTTTGGACAAAAAATCGAGTTGAGATGGAAGTCTTTCCTCTGCGGCCCTCTGCGTATCTCTGCGTTCTCTGCGTTAATGGGCCTTTCAACGCAGAGAGCCGCAGAGATACGCAGAGGCCGCAGAGAAAACAAATCAGATTGTAAAACGACAGCGAGTTTTTAAGTAGGTTCATAACGAAATTCGGCAACGACCGGTAAATGGTCTGAAGCGATTAGCGCGAGTCGAGTCCGACGAATCGAGACATTTACTACCTCGAGGGGGGAGTCGTAGTAAATGTGGTCCACGTGGGCCAACGGCAGAATGCCGGGGTAACTGCGTGCGCGGCCAAGGCGCCGTCGGGGTTCAGCGGTATTGAAGTGAGTCTCGAGCAGATGCGACGCGAGTCCACGCGGCCACTCATTGAAATCACCGAGTACAAGGCGCGGTGCACTGTCGTGAGAGCCATCCTTCATGATGTCGAATAGCTTCTTTGACTGGTAGCGTCGCTCGAAGTAACCGGTTCCCAGGTGTACATTGAAGATTCGCAGCCGATGAATGGCTTCTCGTCCGCCTAATTCCAGCAGCACATCCAAACAGCCGCGCGGCTCACTTCTACGCCAGGTGATGTCGTGGTTGTGACTGGCTGCGATCGGCAACCGTGTGAGCACAGCGTTTCCATAAGCCGCGCCATGCAAACGACGATTGCCGCCGATGCGGTAATGAAATCCGAGTTCGCCCGCGATCCAGCGCACCTGATTGTGCTGAGAATCCGCGTGGTCCATTCCCGCGACTTCCTGTAAAGCAATAACATCGGCACTTGTTTCTTTCAAAACCTTGACGATCCGCTCCGGACGCACACGGCGATCGAGCCCCCGACATTTGTGAATGTTGTAAGTCGCAATCCTGAAAGTAAGCATTAGCCGTTGAAACCCGCGGGCATCCCGAGAAGGGTGAGTTTCCCGAAGATGTGCCGCAGGAAGATCAGGTTTCACCTTTGCGTGGACCGCGCACGACGACAACCGAGCAATGCGCGTTCACTTCGCGCCACACTTCCTCCGCAACATCCTCATAGTTCAGTGTCGACTTCATGACGATTGGTTGCTTTGCGATTTCGTTGATTGACCTTGTTGCTTGTCGGTCTTACCTGACTCCTGTTGATGCCTTGTTGTGATGACCTTTACCTCCTGAGAATAAACTAAAACTGAGACGTTACGGGCTCGTTATGCTTTTAAGTCATTTCTTTGAAGGAAGCTGGCACTCTTCGTAACGGCTTTGCAAAAAAACTCGAGTCGAGATGGAAGTCTTTCCTCTGCGGCCCTCTGCGTATCTCTGCGTTCTCTGCGTTAATGGGCCTTTCAACGCAGAGAGCCGCAGAGATACGCAGAGGCCGCAGAGAAAACAAATCAGATTTGCCACTTTTTGTGC
>DATNCH010000315.1:0-16226 GCA_035571655.1 Pyrinomonadaceae bacterium | reverse complement strand
TTCATCGTAAACCGCGTACGACTGTGCCGTCGGTGCCGCGTCGGCGCTGCCAACCACGCCACCGAGCGCCGCGAGCTTGTTGTTGAGCCGGATCGGATAGTTCAGCGGATCCTGACTGCTCTGGTTCTTCGTCTGGTAAAGCGCCTCCTCGATCGTGGTCAGGTTCTTGTTCAACGCCGTGCCTGCATCGTTCACGACTTTGACATTCGTGACCCGCTTCAACAGATCCTCCACTTGCTTCCGCACGTCGCGAATCTGAACGATCGCGTTGTGCGTCTCAGTCAGCTTGTCGCGAATCTTCAGTCCCAAGTCGAGTTGCTTCGCGTAATCGGCAGGCGTCGTCGACAGACGAGGATCCGCTTTGATCTCGAAATTCTGCGTGAGAGATTTACCATCGACCTTGAGTTTTACCTGGTAAGTTCCGGGCGGCATCTTTGGTCCACGCGTATCTCCCGCCCACAGGATCATTCCCGGGAAGCGCGTTGCGTCCGAATTTCTCATGTCCCAAACAAAGCGGTTCAGCCCAACTTCCATAGGCACAGATGCCGGCGGAGGCGCACCAAACCCGCCTTCACCTGGCGGAGGCGCTTGCGGCGCTGTTGGAGCATCGCCGGGTTTGCGCACTCGCCCGGTGAACTTGCGAATCGACTTGCCCGCTGGATCGAGAAACTCGATCTCGACTTCCGACGCCGGTTTGTCTTTCAGCGAGTAATAGACCACCACACCGCTCGGCGGATTTTGGCCCACCGTTACCGACGGCGGCAGCGGACCACCACCGCCAGCCATGCGATAACTATCTCTTGGTTTGTAGAGCCGCGTTTCGGCCGCGGTTGTGAAACCACCCGCATCCATCATTTGATGAAGCAGTGGCAGGTCGTCGAGAATCCAGAACGAACGTCCCTGCGTTGCGACCACCAACTCCTTCTCACGTTTCTGGATCGCGAGATCCGTTATCGGCACGATCGGCAGATTCAGTTGCAACGACTGCCACCGTTCGCCGTTATCAAACGAGACGTACATTCCGGTTTCGGTACCCGCGTAGAGCAATCCGCGTTTATTCGGATCCTCTCGAATCACGCGCGTAAACGCCGTCTCGGGAATGCCGCTCGTGATCTTCTTCCACGTCTTGCCGTAGTCGGTCGTCCTGTAAAGATATGGCCGGTTGTCGTCCCACTTGTACATCGTTGCGGCAACATAAAGCGTCGCCGGATCGTGTGGTGAAGCATCGATCGAGTTGATCTGAATCCACTCGGGCATGATGCTGCTGGGCGGAGTCACGTTGGACCAGTTCTTTCCACCATCACGCGAGAGTTGTATGAGTCCATCGTCGCTTCCGGTCCAGATCGTGCCGGCTTGAACCGGTGATTCCATCGCCGTGAAGATCGTCCCGTAATATTCGATGCTCGTGTTGTCTTTTGTGATTGGACCACCGGACGGACCCTGCTTGGTTTTATCGTTGCGCGTCAGATCAGGGCTGATGACTTGCCAGTTATTGCCCTCGTCTGTCGACTTGAAGAGAACGTTCGCGGCGGCGTAGAGCGTGTTCGGATCGTGTTGTGAAAACACGATCGGAAAGTTCCACTGAAACCTGTACTTCAGAACGTCGGCGCCGGCGCCCATCGGGTTGTTTGGGTAGGGAGTGACGTTGCGTTCCTGTCCCGTGCGGTGATCGTGTCGAGTCGTCAGACCGCCGTAGGAGCCTGCGTAAACGATGTTCGAATCTTTTGGAGACGGAGCGATCCAGCCGGATTCGCCGCCGCCGACGTCAAACCAGTCGCTGGTCCCGATGCTGTTTCCATTCGTGCGACTCGCGATACGCACTGTTGAATTGTCCTGCTGTGCGCCGTAGACGTTGTATGGAAAATCGTTATCGAGCGCGACGCGATAAAACTGGGCGGTGGGTTGATCCTGCTCGGTCCAGCTTCGGCCGCCGTTGTAGGTAACATTCGAGCCGCCGTCGTTGCTCTGGATCATGCGGTTTGGATCGTCGGGCGCGATCCAAAGATCGTGGTTGTCGCCGTGTGGCACTTGAATGCCGCTGTAGGTACGCCCGCCGTCATTCGATCGATAAAAGCCGGTGTTCAATACATAGACTGTGTCTGCACTTTTCGGATCTGCGTAGATGCGCGTGTAATACCACGCGCGCTGTCGCAAACGTCGTTCTTCGTTGACCTTGGTCCATGTTTGGCCGCCCTTATCGGAACGAAACACGCCACCATCTTCGGCTTCGACGATGGCCCACACGCGCTCCGGATTCGCCGGGGAGACTGCAATGCCAACCTTGCCGACCACGCCTCGCGGCATGCCGGGATTCCGCGTCAGCTCGGTCCACGTGTCTCCGCCGTCGGTGGATTTGAAAACGCCGCTGCCTGGACCACCACTCTCGAGCGTCCACGGCTTGCGATAGACTTCCCAGAACCCCGCATAGATTGTATTCGGATTCGAAGGGTCGAGGATCAGATCGATCGCGCCTGCTTTGTTGCCACGGCTATAAACTTTCTCCCAAGTCTTCCCGCCGTCTTTCGAACGAAAGACTCCGCGCTGCTCGTTTGGTCCCCAAACGTGGCCCAGTGCCGCAACGTAAACGAGATCGGGATTCTTTGGATGCACGCGGATGCGCGCGATCTGTCGCGTGTCTTCAAGACCGATGCGCTTCCACGTCTTACCTGCATCCGTCGACTTGTAAACGCCGTCGCCGTGCGAGACGTTGCCGCGTATCGGCGACTCACCCATGCCGACATAAACTACGTTCGGATCGGAATCAGAGACTGCGATCGCGCCGACAGAGCCCGTGCCAAACACTGAGCCATCGCTCACGGATTCCCAGTTGATGCCGCCGTCCGTCGTCTTCCAAACGCCGCCGCCTGTTGCGCCGTAGTAAAAAACAGAAGGTTGTGACGCAACGCCCGCGACTGCTGCACACCGGCCGCCGCGATATGGACCAATGCTGCGATACTGCAACGCTTTCAGCAGATCGGGCTTTTGCGGGGCTGAATTTTGAGCATGAATCGACGCTGCAGAAAACGTAAGCACTAACGCCAGACAGAGAATGACACTCTTACGAGACGCGCGAAACGTCTTGAACATTTGGATGGGCTCCTTTACTTTTGAAACTGAATGGAGACGGCTTGCGGCGCGAATATTAACAATTTGTCGGATGTAAAAACCAATGCGAATCGGCACTATCAAGCAGATCTGGCGCTACCCGGTTAAGTCGATGGCGGGCGAACAGCTCGAAGCGTGCTCTGTCGGGCTGAATGGCATTCCCGGCGATCGCGGTTGGGCGATAAGAGACGACACGGCGGGTGAGACTACGAACGGCAAGCATTTTCCGCTGTTGATGCAATGCACTGCGCGTTATCGTGAAGCGCCTGTTAACGGGGCTAATTCGCATGTCGACATGTGGTTTCCCGATGGGGTCCGGCTCGGTAGCGATGCGCCAGACGTTAATGCACGGCTGACAGAGTTGCTCGGCAAACCGGTTTCGTTGTGGCCGTTACAACCGGCGAGTAACACGGAACACTATCGACGCCGTTCGAAGACTGCGCGGCTCTATGGACGTCTTGCGAGGTTTCGCGCGTTTCGGGCAGCGCTTCCCGTGTTGACGAGCTTCGGTCCCGCGAATGCACAGTTGCGGGAATCGTTTAGTCGGGAACCAGACGAGCCGGTTCCGGATCTTTCGACGCTGCCGTCCGAGCTTTTTGAGTTTACGTCGCCACGTGGAACGTATTTCGACGCGTTCCCGATTCATGTGCTTACGACGGCGTCGCTCGAGATGATGAAGCGTTTGAATCCTGCGGCCACGTGGGATGTGCGACGTTTTCGACCGAACTTCTTGATCGAGACTGATCCGGCGATTAAAGACCCTATTGAAGTCGAATGGGGTGGGCAGAAGGTGCGATTGGGCGGCGTGGAATTGAAGTGTGAGATCCCGACGCCGCGTTGTGGAATGACGATTCAGGCGCAAGCGGAGTTTCCGAAAGACCCTAGCATACTGAGGACCATCGTCAAGGACGCGGATCAGAATCTCGGGATCTATGCGAGCGTGATCACCGCGGGTGAGATTCGAATCGGAGATTTAGTTGAGGTGAGTTGAGCCGCAGATTTTCGCAGATGAACGCGGATCTGATCCGCGTTCATCTGCGAAAATCTGCGGCTCAATGCATTTCCTCACGCAAAGGGCGGCTCATCAATTCGGCAACTGCATCGCGCGCGGGCTTGCCGTCATAGAGTACGGCGTTCACCTCGTTTGTGATTGGCATCTCGAGACCAGCACGGTCCGCGAGTTTCTTTACTGCGCGTGCGGTGTTGATGCCTTCAGCAACCTCGTTCAGCTCCGATGTGATCTCTGCGAGCGTTCTACCCTTTCCTAATTCTTCTCCTACGAATCGATTCCGCGAAAGACTTCCAGTGCACGTCAACACCAGATCTCCGAGACCCGCAAGGCCCATCAACGTTTCAACCTGCGCTCCTTCGCGTCGCGCCAGACGTGTTATCTCTGCGAGCCCACGCGTAATCAGCGCGGCGACACTGTTCGAGCCAAATCCGAGTCCCGCTGTCATCCCCGCCGCAATCGCCATTACGTTCTTTACCGAGCCACCCAATTCCGTTCCGATAACGTCGGTGTTCGTGTAAATCCGCAGGTTCTCAAAACTCAGATCATTCTGAACCGCACGCGCAGCGGATGCGTCTTTACTTGCTGCGACTATTGCGGTCGGATGACCTTCAACCACTTCCTTCGCGAACGATGGACCAGATAGACAAACGAACGGTCGCGCACTTCCGGCGACATCTTTCGCGATCTCGGAGATTCGCTTACCACTTTCAATCTCAATGCCTTTTGAAACGCTCACGATGATTGCAGTTTCTTCCAACAACGGCGCCATAGTAGTTAGCAGTTCTCGCGCGGCGTGAGATGGACCAGCGAGTAGCACCAATGAAGCCTGAGCGAGTGCCTCGCGCATATCACCCGTTGCAATCACATTCGCTGGGATCGAAGTAGAGGTCAGGTAGCGAGAGTTGACGTGGCGCTCGTTGATCGACTTCACTACCTCATCGTTTCGAGACCAGAGCGCCACGGAGTGACCCGCTCGCGCGGCAATAACTGCGAGTGCAGTACCCCAACTTCCTCCTCCGATAACTGCGATCTGCGTCATCAAATTCTAGCTTCAGTTCCGCGAGCCAATCGCCCGATGTTCCCCCGATGCGCAAAAATAATCAGCAACGCCCCGACAACAGCCGCCGTCAATAACGGCCGCAGATCCGCCACGGGTTCAACAAAAACACTCTGTAACCAGACAAACAACGGAATCGTCGCTGCCGCCGTGATAGAACCCAGCGAGACATACCTCGTCAAGGACACAACGGCCACAAATAAGACGCCCGCACACAACAGAGCGACTGGTGCAAGTATCACAAAGACCCCGACTCCGGTCGCAACGCCCTTGCCACCACGAAATCCCAACCACACAGGAAAAATATGGCCCAGGAGCGTCGCGATCGCTGCCGCAGCCACGAACCAATCGGCCCCTGGTCCATCGCTAAGCAAAACCCTTGGGACGAGAACCGCAGCGCTTCCCTTCAACGCATCGAGCACAAGCGTAAAAACTCCCGCTGCCTTGCCTGCCCGTCTCGAAACATTCGTCGCTCCTGTCCCACCCGAACCCGTCTCACGAATATCGTCGCCCATCTTACGACGCACGATCAGGTAACCGAACGGAATTGATCCGATCAGGTAAGCAGCAATGATGACAAGCAGTGGTCGCATCCTGAATAATTTTGTAAATCCTGTCTAAACTGGACAGGATTTACAGGATTTCACAGGATTTTCGAGATTACAATAATCGACGGCGCAGAAGATCGAGGGCGGCTTGGGAGGAGCGCCAACGGATGAGATGGCGGTCGCCGGGGATGTGGAGTTTGCGGTGTTCGGTCTTCACGTCGTCCGCGAGCGCGATGAAGACGGTGCCGACGGGTTTTTCTTCGGTGCCTCCATCGGGGCCGGCGATTCCCGTGATCGAGAGTCCGAAATCAGTTCCCGCTCGCCTGCGAATTCCCTCGGCCATCGCTTCCGCCACCGGCGCGCTCACCGCACCGTGCTCCAGCAACAACATCGGCTCGACACCGAGCGTGCGCGTCTTCGCGTCGTTTGCATAAGCCACGACGCCTTCGATGAAATATTTCGACGATCCGGGAACCTCCGTGATGCGCTCCGCAAGTAAACCACCGGTACAACTTTCAGCAACCGACAACGTGTAACCACCGAGCGAGAGCTTCAGCCCGACAACCTCTTCCATCTTTTCACCGGCAAACGAGAAGACGGCATTTCCAAGCCGCTCTTCAATCTGTCCTGACAAACGATCGAGCAGATCAGTCGCTTCCTTTTCGGTCCGCCCGTGCGCGGTCAGATGGATCTCAATCTCGCTGTGATTGAACAGAATCGTCGTCACCGGATTGTCGTATTGCGTATAGACGGGCGCGATTTTTTCGTCGACCGCAGACTCACCCATCCCCGCGACACGCAACATACGTCGAACCACGCATAAACTTCCCGCGCGTCCCATGAGCCGCTTCGCAACGTGGTTCTCAAACATCGGCCGCATCTCACGCGGTGGACCAGGCAACAGAACAATCGCCGTCCCGTGATGATCGATGAACATTCCCGGCGCAGTGCCGTTTGGATTTGGCAGCACTTGTGCATCTTCAATCACCATCGCCTGGCGCGAATTTCGCTCGGGCATCGTTACGCCAAAACTCTGAAAGCGCTGGCGAATCTCGGCGAGTACGGTCTCGTCGAGCAGCAGCCTGCGACCCAATGCGCGCGCAGTAATCTTGCGCGTGATGTCGTCTTCGGTTGGACCAAGACCTCCGGTGGTAATCACCACTTTCGATCTACGGACCGCGTCTTTGATTGCTTCTTCGAGGCGGGCATCGTCGTCGCCGACGATGGTTTTGAGTTTTACTTCGATGCCGAGGCGGTTCAGTTGTTCAGTGAGCCAGAGACTGTTCGTGTCGGTGCGATCGGGCGCAAGTAGTTCCGATCCGATCGCGATGATTTCTGCTGTCAGGGTTTCAAACAAGAAAGACTCTGTTTACTGGGCTCTTGTTTCATCCGGATAGACGTCGTGCAGCACTTTCAAAATCGGCGGCGGCGCCGAGATCGCACTCAATGGTAAAGAAGGCGCGAACGTCATTTCCGGTTCCGGTTCCCTGGTTTCTTTTACGTCAACAACACGCTTTTCCGGGTGCAGCCTCTCGTCACTCTCGAGCAGGGCGCGACTCTCCTCGAGCATCTTCATGGCGTGCCGCTGGCGCGCCCGTTCCAAACTCCTGACTGCTGCGAGCGTCTGCGGCGCGGCTGACGGGTGATACTCGATTCTTCTAAGCATCATTACGTAGCGACGCAATTGCGGCGACGGCGTCGTGCGATGCGTTTCGTCGTACGACTCGTCGTCAACCAAACGAGAAAGATAGTCAACCGTCGCCTGATGATTTCCGAGCCGTTGATACAATGCTCCGAGGACGTAGTAGTTCAGCGGTGGCGGGTCAGGCATCACTTCGAGCAAGCTCTCGCCATGCTCAATCACTTCGGTGATCTCGAAACCGTACCAACGTCGTTCTTCCTCCCGAAGGATCGCATCCGCGGCGACATAAAACTCGAATATGCGCTCGACCTCACGTGCTTGCGCGCGGCGCGCAAACAGCCAGACTACGAGAACTACACCAGTGACAAACACCATGATTACGGGTGAAAGCCCCACCGCATCGAGCATCGCCACAATCACAATAACCGCGATAGCTTTTGTTGTGAGTTTCCCTGCGCCCGGAATCATAAAACCCCTCCACTTCTATTTCCTTGCGGTATTTCTGAGGTGCGCGACGATTGCCGCGCCTGCTTCTTCGGTTGAAAGTTGTCCACCTAGATCTCTGGTAGTCTCATTTTCAGAGATCGCGGCCCTGACAGCCTGCTCGATATCTTTACTCAACGTTTGGAAGCCCAGATATTCTAACATCATCGCCGAGGTCAGAATAGCTCCAACCGGATTAGCGATTCCCTTGCCCGCGAGCGGCGGCGCACTGCCATGCACCGGTTCAAACAAAGAGACTTTGCCGGGATGGATGTTTCCTGATGCGGCAAGTCCGAGTCCACCCTGAATCGCAGCTCCGAGATCCGTGAGAATGTCGCCAAACAAATTGTTAGTGACGATCACGTCGTACTGCGACGGATCGAGCACCATGTACATTGCCATCGCATCGACGTACTGATGATTCGTCGCGATCTCCGGATAACTCTCGGCGACTTCCTTGAAGACGCGTTGCCAGAGATCGCCGCCGAAGCGTTGCACGTTCGACTTGTCAGCCATCGTCACACGCTTACGCCCGTTGGCTCGCGCGTACTCGAATGCTGCGACGATGATCCGCTCAACTCCGCGACGAGTGTTCACTTCGTCCTGCAGCGCGATCTCGTCTGCGGTTCCGTATTTGAGAAAACCGCCGGCGCCGGAGTACGCGCCTTCTGTGTTTTCACGAAAGACTACGAAATCAATGTCCGTCGTTTTGCGATTGAGCAACGGCGTGAGACGGTCGTTTAGCAAACGCACTGGCCGGAGGTTGATGTAGAGATCGAGACCGCGTCGCATTCCGAGCAGAATGTCTTCCGCGTGCTTGTTGGAGGGCACTCTCGGATCGCCGAACGCTCCGGCGAGAATCGCATTGAACTCAGCGCTCAACATTTCGAGCGCGCCCGGCGGCAACGTCACGCCATCGCGTAGAAACTTCTCTGCGCCCCAGTCAAAGTCGACGAATTCGAGTTGAAGCGCGTTCGCGTCGTTGAGGTAGCGAAGCACACGCAGCGCTTCGCGCAAGACCTCCGGGCCGATTCCATCACCAGGAATGACTGCGATTCTCTTCATTGAGTTTGATCTTTGTACTTTGTTCTCAGTCTTCTTTGTACTTTGTCTTCCTGTGTTCCTTATGTGCCTTTTTGTGGCTCGCCCTACTCTTTCTTCTCTTTCGTCACCTCTTTGACGATCTTCGGCAAACTCGCGAGCACCGTCTCGCCAACAACCTTCATACTTTGCGCCGACACCTTGTCGATCGTGTCGTCCGCCTTGTGCCAGTGCGGGTAAGAACTCAGTTGAATGATGTCGACCGCGTCTATCCCGTGGCGCATAAACGGTTCGTGATCATCTCCGCCGACCCCTTCTTCACGATCGAGAAAGATCTTGTCGTATCCGAGCTCTCGTCCCGTTTGCCAGATGATGTCCAGCAGCCACGGCGTGCTCGAAGTGTCGCGACCGAGTTGAAGATTCTTGTAACCCATCATGTCGAGCAGAATCAGCGCCGCCGTGTTTACCACTTCATTTCGCTCTTTCAGCAACGACGCATAGCGGCGGCTTCCATACGTGTTATCCGGACCGTCTTTGTTTGTACATTCACTCCAACCCTCACAAAACGACTCTTCGCCGTCGAAAAACACGAGCCGGTACGTGACCTTCGGTTTTTCTTTCATACTGCCCAGCACTCTTCCGATCTCGAGGAGCGTTGCGACCGACGTCGCCGGATCGTTCGCGCCCACGAAGCGCATGTCTTTGTAGTACTTCGTGTCGTAGTGACTAGCGAGCAGGATTAACGTCTTCGTTTCGCCGGCAATCTCGCCGACGATGTTTGCCATTTTCTTCTCGCCTTGAGGAGTGACAGCGGTGAACTCATCGAACGACACCGTCAAGCCATACGACTTCAGTTCACTTGCGATGTAAGCACGAGTCTTTTCGAGCTCGGGCGAACCAGGCGGGCGTGGTCCAATGTCGAGCTGCTTTCGCACGTGGTCCATCGCTCTGTCGCCGTTGAAAACCACGACCGGAGATCTATCGGTGGTTACGGGACGCCGGGTGGTGGAAATGGCGGCACGCGGTCTTGGTGGTGGATCGTTTTTCGGGCACGCGCTTAAAAGAACCGGCATGAGTAAAACAACTGCCAGCAATCCCGCGCGCTTGGGCGCGCCCGCGGTTGTGCCGTTTACTTTGCTCACGACGATTTTTTCTGTTCGCTCTGTGCGCCGGCCGCGCGTTTTCGGTTCATGATCGAATCGAAAGCTTTGGAGCCGTACGCGAGTGGCTTCTCGATCGCGGAGTCGAACGCTTCCGACATCGCGATCATCTCGAACTGCACGAGTGTCGCGATCTTTTTGCCGAGCGGCAAAGAGCTGAATTTCTTTCGCAGCTCCGCCTCGGTGTCGACGGATGTTGTGCTGCTGCGCGCTTCTGGTCGCGTGGCAACCATTACCACCACTTCACCGTGGTGTTCGATCTTCACCTGGCATGCGAGGCGCAACGCCTGGTCCAGGTGCTCCACGCCGAGTTGTTTCTCTTCCGCAAGGCTTGGCTGAGAAAGTAAGTCGGCGCCACTCTTGACTGAAATAACACACGCCGGACACTCGCCCTTTCCTGACGTACATCCGGCTCCAAGCGATGCGCCCATGCGACGTGCGGCGTCGATGAGATAGGTTCCTTCGGCGACAAGACCGCTGATTCCGGAGGGTTCAAATGTAATCGAAACGCTCATTTCGACCTCCAACCGTTTTATGATGTCTGGTTAGTGTAAATCGGCGGGCGATTTCTGCAAAACTTCAGGAAGTGGCTGTGGTTCCCTGATTTGAAAAATCAATGCTCTGCGGCCCTCTGCGTATCTCTGCGTCCTCTGCGTTGAATCACCCTTTTAACGCAGAGGACGCAGAGGGCCGCAGAGAAAAAACAAATCAGGGCACTTCAGGAAGTGCCGGTGAGGGTTGGCTGCTTTTTTGCGCGGCGGCAGTCGACGCAAACTCCGATAATTCGCAGCAAGTGTTGGGTGATTTCAAACCTGTGTTTGGCAGCCATTGCGTCCTGGATGGCCTCGAGTTCGGCTGAGAAAAACTCGATGATCTTGCCGCATTCGGAGCAGATCATGTGATCGTGATGCTGGTGTTTGTAGTTGTGTTCGTAGTGCGTGCGCCCGTCGCCGAAGCGAACTTCGCGTGCGAGGCCGGCTTCAGTCAGGATTTTCAGCGTTCGATAAACGGTGGTTTGGCCGACCGTTGGATCCTCTTTTTGCACGAGTCGATACAGATCTTCGTTCGACATGTGCTCTTCGGTGCGCAAAAAAACATCCAGGATCAGGTCACGCTGAGACGTGCGTTTCAGTCCCCGCTTCTGGATGTGTTTAAGAAAAACTTGTTGCTCTTCGCTTAATGGCTCTGTCGCGGTCATCGTCGAGGAGATTTTAACATTATCGAATTCAACCGTGTAGTTGGATACGGTCAGACCCGACGCTACCGCGTTACGGTACTGACCGTACCCAACTACGACTCCCGATTCAGAACGAATACTCGATATAAAGATTCGTCTTTGTAATCTTCCCCGCGTCCGGCGTCGGGAGCTTCACTCCTTTCCGCGCTGCCACCGACACCGCTGGATCCTTAACGCTGATGGCAATTGCATCGCTGCGAACCAAACAACTTCCCTTCGCCAATGCGTCCATTAAGAGTGTGCGCGGCACCTCCGTCGACTTAGCCTTATTCCCATAAACGTCGTCTTCAGTTGAACACATCGAGACAAAACTTTTGCTCCCAGCAGGTCGATCGGTTGCCGTTTCAACCATCTGAATTGGTGTGGCATTTGTGCTTCCGTGATGGCCGACTTTGTAGAAGTCAATCGTCTGAAGCAACTCTTTACTCTCTTCGACGATGTCGCCGGCTTTTGTCGGATCTTTGATCGGCTCGCTCATTTTGAACAGCCAGTACTCCCAATTTCCGGCCTGTGCGTCGCCTGCAAAGAGCAACTTCTTACCTCCGAATTCAAACAGCACAACCAGACTCTGGTTGTTAAGAAACGTTTCGATTTTCGCGGCCGCGGCGGCAAGCATATCCGGCTGCGAGCTCTCGATGGCCTTCACAGCCTCCTCGTACTTGATCTCCTGGTCGCGAAAGTCGCGTGGCCTGTAGTCTCTCTTCAAGTCGGCCGTCCATTCTTGCGGGAACGGTTCGATTGGTTTACGTCCCTCGTCGCCGTCTGTCATGGAATCCAGATATTGGCCCACGCCTTTCTTGAGATCGGTGAGAGCCAGAAACGCCCTGGCCTTTTGCGGCGGTGGTCCAAGAATGGTCGCCGTCAGTCCGACCAGCTCGTCCGGAAGTTCCGGTTCGTCGCCGGCCGCGTAATACCTGACTTTCTTACCATTCTCGCCAAGGTGATTTTTCAGCATGTCGAGTGCTGCTGCGTTGCCACCACCTGTTTTCTTCTTACCATTCGCGGCGGCCGCACTGAAGTCGTCGATGCCGGTCGCATTTCCGAGTTGGGCTAACGCTTCCTTGGCGTCGTCATCCGTCCGGCTGCCGAACTGCATCGCCAGATTTGCCGCTAACGTATGGATATCAAGCTGGAGATTGAACGCTTCGTTCTCGTCTTTTTGTTCTGACAGGTTTTCGCCGTCCGGGGCGAGGTTTTGGTCGCCAGTCAGGCTTTTCGCGCTCGCCTTCTTGCCTTTGTCGGCGTTGAACTTTTCCCAGTACGGCATCCACACCAGGCTCGCCTCGAATTTCGAGAAATCGGCCTTGCTGAAGCCGGCTATGTGATCGGCATGACGATGCGTCATGATCACCAACGCGAGCTTCCCTTTCGTGGTTTTAAACATGTCGTCGACGGCTGCAACGATCGAACCGATGTCACCCTTGCCGGAGGTTCCTTTGAACACACCACAGTCGATCAAAATGAATTGATCGCCGCTAGACGTGGGCACAGTGACGAGGAAGAAATCGCCAAAGCCGACGCGATACATTCGCACCTTGAGGCCTTTGGCAGTCGCGTGACCGCCAGCGCGTTTCGCTGTCTTCTTCGTCGCCTTTTTCGTTGCTTTTCGCGCAGTTGGTTTGCGGGTGGATTTTTTTGTTCGTGTAGTCATCTCACAACCCCGAATGCAGCATGTTGAAGTTCATCTGGAATCTATTCTCATCGTTGCCTTCGAGCAGTCCTTCGCGCAGAAGGAAGTCTCGTTGCCGCTTCTGGCGTCGTTCGCCGCTCCAGCGATCGAGTCGTTTTCTGATCAGATAACGGAGCACGCCGTCCTGAAACTCGCCGTTTTTAAGTGGCGGCTTGGTGATCAGGAGGGTCGACCCGCTGCGCATCGGAAACGATCCCAACTCCGGCCGCTTCGGATCGAAATAGATTTCATCCTTCTGGGCCATTTCAACCACCATGTCGATACGCATGCGGCCATCCGGACTGAAGCGACACGCAGGATGGAAGGAAGGCACAGAGATAAATTTTCCGGGACGGAAACCGAGCTCATCAGCATTCGCTTGAGCATACTGTCGCAAGACCTCGCCGTTGTGATTTTTCTCTTCCGTTGTAAGACCGTTCGGATCGCCAAACTGGAGTCCCTTGACCGGCGGAAACGTGTTAGGCGGGACTGGCGACCAGCAGAGTGAGTCTTCGGCGAAATACTGCGCATCCTCAGGCAGAATCCCGCGCAAGCGGAACGCCTGCATGAATGCGTCGCGCACTCCGAGAGGATCCGCGGGATGGTTGTCGCGATCGGCAGTGATCAATGCGCGCAGGTAGTCGCCGAAGGTGATGTCTACCGGCGGACAGTAGTCAATCGCGCGCACGCAGATTTTGAAGAGTATGTCAGCAGTCTTGCTGGCGGCTTTCGCGAGTAAGTTCGCCATCGGCCCTGATAACTCGAGCGATTGTGTGTTGCCGCCACCCGCATGGAATATTCGAAACAGGTCCGAGGTCTGTCGCAGGTAAACAGTGAAGTACGCATCGAAAATTGCGGCTACGAGGATCGCGCCTCGTTCATGCGGTTCAAGACTCGGATCCTTGATCTTTTTCGGATCGGGCAATTCACTCAACGCGCGGCGCAAGGCTCTTCCGGTTGCTCGTGCCTCGCCAAACTGCTGAGCCAACCCGATCAATGGATTGTCTTGTAACTTCTGTGCTTGAAGTACCTGATCACCGTTGACCGTAGCAGCGTCAGGTTCGAGGTGATATTGATAAAGCTTGCCGCCCGTCTTCTGGATCGTATCGAGCAGGGCTTCCTTGTGTGAGAAGTGGCGGAACAACGCGACGATGTCAGCGAACGCCTCGTGAAACGCAGCTACGTCAGAACTCGTGCGTTCCGAAAAGTAAGTGCGAATGCCGTCGAGGATTGCGTGCGTCATCTCGTGCACGATGATGTCATGAGATAAGCACGTGAAGACTGTCTGGCCCGGGAGGTTGCGCCCGGGATCGTCTGTGCTCGCGCGAAAATAACCAAAGAGAATGCCTTTTGCGGACGGTGAATAAGCCGCATTTGCGGAGACCATGGCATGGGGAAACAAGCTGAGGCGACGGATGTCACCTTTTCCGGTGTCCTCCGGGAATTTGCCGTCCGGGCCTGGTATGCGTTCGTCGAGGCGCCAGCGAATACGTCTTCCGAGTGCCGCTTCGAAGTTTTGAATGGTTTCACTTGCGACCGCATACACCATCTGCTGGTGAAAGCGTGGATCTGATTCTGACGGGCTCAAACCGGAACGAATCAGCAGGCTTGGATTTTCGAGATCGATGGGTTTGTAAAACCTCTTGTTCTCGCCGTCGTAATCGATCACAGCCACGCGCTCGCCGATGGGACCGGGAAGGAGGTGTTCGTACTTCACGTGCAGCGTCATTTCGTTCCCGAAGAATTTCCCGAGGCTTGGATCGAAGGCGTAGCACTTCAGCGGGCGCGTTTCGGGAGTGGGAATGTCGATGCTGTCGGCGAGTACGCTGGCGTCGACGCTTGCAGGTTGCGTGTCGCTGGCGGGGTGGCCGTTGTCAGTTTTCGGGTTTGGCATTGTGTGATCCTTGGTGACAGATGGAAGAAAATTTCAACGGGACTCATTGGTAATGAGAGGAGACGCCAGTTCGTGAGAATCGATCTTAAAGCGCAGCGCGGAAACTATTGTAAAAGGTGTGGGAAGTCAATAGATTTTTTGCGAAAGTTTTTATGTTGTTGCGGAAAACACGGAGCGGGTGGGTCAGTTTGGATTGCGATGATGGCTGGATGAGGTCACCTCGGCGCGGTTGGAAACACTTTAAAGGGGGTATCCCAATGGAAACCACGGCAACTTCCCAAAAAAGGAAGGAACACGGCATTCAGATTGAAGTCGACGAGATGCCCCGCAACAGATTCGCTGGAATAATCAAAGGTTTGACGTAACTAGGATTTCGCGTTTGCGCCAGCGCCTATGCAGCTCACGTTGCTCGCCGTGGCTCCGAATTCGGTTTCGGCACGTCTTGGCAGCTCGTGAAGTTCCAAGGCAATGACGGCTTTACAGTCACGCCGGACGACAAGACATACGCTTGCATTCAGAACCTTTGACTACTTTACGGTGCTATCCATGGCGCAGGTTTCCTTTGAATTCCCTGTAAATGGCTTCTCTTTCACGCGGCGACAGGGTTCGAATCCCCTACGACCAAAGCTATCAGAATCACCGAGCACTCCTTCCATTCGCTTCACAAAATGAATTAAGAGGAAAATGTTGAAGTAGCGAAAGGGGCCGTGGTCTAATCGAATCGTTCAGCCCAGCCCTCTTAAATGGAGGCTTGCATGTCTCGAATCATGCTTGGAACTATCTGCGGACTTGTCTACGGCGCCCTCTCTGCCGCTTCAATGATCCCGTTGTCCTTCCCTGATAAGACCGCAGCACTGATGGGCGCATTTCTGAACCGCTTCGGGATTGGTTTTGTCATCGGTGCTGCGCACCTACCATTGCCGCCATGGGCGCGAGGTCTTGTTTTCGGGATCTTGCTAAGTCTTCCTGATGCGATAATCACGAAAGCGTACGCTCCCATTCTCATCTTGGGCGCCATTGGTGGTCTAGTGATTGGCGTCATTGTCGGAAAGTGGGGCGCGTAGCCAAGTATGTGTATCTTCATCTGGATATAAATCGGGTTAGCCAGATAGACGTTGCTGTGATCGCTACGATTCACGACATCAAGGAGCTTCTTGCGCGAGGTCGTGTCGAACCCGATGCCGTCTTCCCGGAACTCAAGAGGCTGGCAGCGAGCGACCAATGGCAAACGCGCGAGGTGGCTGCCACGGCGCTGGTTGAGATCGGTAAGCGCCATCCAGCCACGGTCCTTGATACTGCGCAACGGTGGGCCAGGGACCATGACGCGAATGTCCGGCGTGCTGCAAGTGAAGGGCTGCGTGGCATCGTGAAGGTAGAT
>DATNCH010000314.1:0-11915 GCA_035571655.1 Pyrinomonadaceae bacterium | reverse complement strand
GTCTTCGCCGGGAATCGACGTCGGATGAACCTGTATGAACTCACCATTCGCGTACCTTGCACCCTGCTGGTAACACGCTGACACGGCGCTGCCTGTGCAGACCATCGAATTCGTGGACTTACCGAAGATCAGACCTGGACCTCCCGTGGCGATGATCACCGCGTCAGCAGGAAATGCTTTGAGTTCGAGTGTCTGAAGGTTCATCGCGATCAACCCGCGACAAACCTGGGCGTCGTCGAGTACGAGCGACAACATCTCCCAGTGTTCAAACTTTCTGACTTTGCCGCTGACTTCGTAGCGGCGCACTTGTTCGTCCAACGCATACAACAGTTGCTGGCCCGTCGACGCACCGGCAAAGGCCGTGCGGTGATGTTTAGTCCCGCCGAAGCGACGGAAATCGAGCAGACCTTCTTTCGTGCGCGAGAAGGGAACACCCATGCGATCGAACAGATAGATGATCGCGGGCGCCATTTCACACATGGCTTTTGCCGGTGGTTGGTTCGCAAGGAAGTCGCCGCCGTAAACAGTGTCGTCGAAATGTTCCCAGGTCGAATCGCCTTCGCCTTTGGTGTTGACCGCGCCGTTAATGCCGCCTTGTGCACAAACGGAGTGCGAACGTTTCACCGGAACCACCGAAAACAGATCGACCGCATGGCCCGCCTCGGCGATCTTCATTACGGACGCAAGACCTGCCAGGCCACCACCGACAACCGCGATCTTCATTCCGTTACTGGCCATTAATAGATGATTCCTCCTAGCAATCCACCCTGGCGTATAAAAGCGACTGCGGCGTTGACGCCAACCAGCAACAGGACCACGCCGAATCCGATGCACGCGTAGCCGGTCAGACGTTGTGCACGCTCTCCGATCGTGACGCCCCAGTCGACGAGAAACAGCCAGATGCCGTTTGCTAAGTGCCAAACGGTTGCTGTGATGCCGATCATGTAGAGGATAAAGATTGGTACCATGCGAAACTCGCGAGCGACGATCTCGAACGCCTGGTCGGGATTATCAGCCACCGAGAGGTTGTTGAGCCCCGGAATCAGGCCGAACCGGAAATTGAGCACGTGGAAAGTGATAAACAAGAATAGAATAACGCCGGTTATTCGTTGGACCAGGTAGAACCAGTTACGCGGATACGGGTAAGCGAGGTTGTTTGGCCGCGCCTCAACAGTGATCACGAGTCCATAAACCGCGTGGTAGATCAGTGGTATAAAAATGCCGATGATTTCGACAAAGATGATGTACGGGATCGACTGAAGCTCGTGGACGGAGGCGTTGAAGTCAGGTGCACCCGTGAGCGCTTTCGAATTAGTGTAAAAGTGTTCTAAAAGGAAGATTCCGAGTGGGAAAATGCCCGAGAGTTGATGCAGCTTGCGCAGGATGAAGGTCCTGCTCAAACGAATAGCCAAGAATGCACTCCTTTGCCGTTAAGCGGATGGGGCAGGTTATAAACGAGTTCGTAGAACAAATTGGATTATACATGAGCCACAAAAAGGCACAAAAAGGCCCAGAGAAGAAATAGTGAACGAGTTAACTGCTAAATCGCTGACGAGGATTGCTGAAATGATTCGGAGGCGAGAGGTTTCGCCGGTGGAGGTGGCCGAGGCGCATCTTCGACGGATTGAGGAGTTGAACCCGTCGTTAAATGCGATCGTGACGCTGGCGCCGGATGTTATCGAGCGTGCGAGGGCCGCGGAAAATGCGTTGAGGCGAGGTGTGTTGCACGGAGTGCCGGTCACGATCAAAGACACGATCGAAACGGCGGGATTGCGAACGACCAGTGGTTCGAAGCTACGCAGCGCTTACGTCCCGCAAGTGGATGCGCCTGCGGTGGCGCGGCTGAAAGCTGCCGGCGCGATAGTTCTCGGAAAAACCAACGCTGCCGAAATGGCGATGGACTACAACGCCGACAATCCGGTGTTTGGACGAACCGTACATCCGTTGAACGCCGCGCTGACGCCGGGTGGTTCGAGTGGTGGAGAGGCGGTGGCGATTGCGACGCATATGTCGCCTGGTGGAATCGGAAGCGACTTGGCCGGTTCGATTCGAATCCCGGCACATTTCTGTGGGATCTGTGGACTAAAACCGACGACGGGTCGTATTCCCGGCGAGGGACAGTTTCCGCCGAGCACTGGTCCATATGCGTTGGGCGCTGTTATTGGACCAATGGCGCGGAGTGTTGGCGACTTGCGGGTTCTGTTTCGCGCGCTGGCTGGAGACACGTCGCCGCATGAACTCGATCTGAAAGGCCGGCGTTTCGCGTGGTACGCGGATGATGGAGTGGTGCCAGTCACCGACGACACTGCATCCGCAGTCAAGAACGCGGTTGATGCTCTCAAAGCAGCGGGACTCGTGGGCGAAGAACAAGTACCGCCGCACGTTGAGCGCGGCAACCAGATGTGGCTCAAGTTGTTCTCGCGTGCTTCAGTGGTCCAACTCCGAAATGCGTATGCAGGTCGTGAAAACGAAGGAGGCTCATTTGTCAGTTGGCGGCTCGCGACTGCCGACGACACCGCGCCGCCAACATTGGATGAATACATTGCGAGTTGGATGGAGCGCGACCGGCTTCGCGAGGACCTGCTTCGCTGGATGGAGACAACGCCCATCATCGTCGCACCTGTTGGCGCAACTCCGGCTTACGAACACGACACACTGAAAGTCACGGTGCGCGGTTCAACGTTCGGAACATTCCGCGCCTTCAGCTATGCACAGGCATTCAACGTCTTTGACCTGCCTGTCGTGACGGTCCCGGCCAAAAAGGACGGTCCTCTGCCGATCGGCTTGCAGATTGTGGGCCCTCCTTTTGCCGAAGAAATGGTCCTGGCGGCGGCGGAAATTGTCGAAAGCGCACTTGGCGGCGATTCCGCTATATAATCTGCTAATTCTGCGTACGGGAGACGATTATGGATCCAGTTACTTCGGCTCTTGGTTTTCTGTTCTTCGGATTTCTGTTCATCGTGCTGCTGGTGATTGCGGTCAAGACGATCAAAATCGTGCCGCAAGCGACAGTGATGCTGGTGGAGCGTCTGGGGAGGTTCGACAAGGTGGCCTCCAGCGGGCTCAACATTCTGGTGCCGTTCCTCGATAAGCCACGCGCCGTTTACTGGACCAACACACGACCTGGGCTGACGTCCATCGACCTGCGGGAGCAGTACATCGACCTGCCGCCCCAACCGGTGATTACGCGCGACAACGTGACGATTCACGTTGATTCAGTTGTTTACTGGCAGATAACCGATCCTGTGAAAGCAGTTTACGAAATGAACGACCTCGTTGGCGGCATTGTACAGTTAACGATCACCGGCATGCGCGCCGTGATGGGCGACATGGACCTGGACCACACACTTTCACAGCGCGATCAGATCAACTCGAAGCTTCGTATTATCCTTGACGAGGCGACCGACAAGTGGGGCGTGAAGGTTACACGCGTGGACGTGAAGAACATCAATCCGCCGGAGGATGTTCGCATCACGATGGAGAAGCAGATGACAGCCGAGCGCAATCGACGTGCGCTCGTGTTGCAGGCGGAAGGCGATCGGCAGGCTGCGATCACGCGTGCGGAAGGCGAGAAGCAGGCGGCGGTGACGCGCGCCGAGGGCGAAAAACAGTCGGCGATACTTGCGGCTGAAGGTGCGGCGCAAGCGCGTCTGCGGAATGCTGAAGCCGAGTCCGAAGCGCTCGGACGCATCGCCAACGCGATTCCGAGTGGTGATCCCGGTCAATACCTGATCACGATGCGCTACATCGAGAGCTTGCGCGACATGACGCGCACGAACAATTCGAAAGTCATCTTCATGCCGGTTGAAACATCGGCAATGCTTTCGAGTGTTGGAGCGATAAAGGAAGTGTTATCGCAGACGGGCGAGAAAGATGATAAGGACCAGCCGCCACCATCGCCGCCGCGTCCGCGCGAGTTACCGCGTTAAAACCTTCGACAGGATTTACACGATTTTTCATGATTGACAGGATTCAATCCTGTAAATCCTGCTGAAATCCCTGTAATCCTGTCAAAATATGCTGCGAGATTGCGGTGTACTTCGACCCTTTGCTGCTCAATTCGCTGCGAAAGACTATCAACTCACTTAAGGGTATTTCGACAGGCTCGAAATCCGTGTTCAGGTGAGCATCGGCGAGGAGTCTGGCGCCTTCAGGTTTTCTGAGACGGGCGATCGTCAAGTGAGGGTGGTAGGCGCGATTCTCCCTCTCAAATCCCTCCTTCGCACACTCGTTTTCCAACTGCCCTTGCAGTTCTGACAACTTGCCGGCCGGATCGTTTACACGGATCCACAGCACCTGCGCACGCCTCGGGTTCGGAAACACGCCTGTTTTTCCAACGCCAATCGTAAAAGGAAGTGATTTCTTGATCGCGCGCTCAACGGCCGCCGAGATCTTCGGGATTCGCTCGGTCGCGACGTTCCCAAAGAACTTCAGCGTCAAGTGAATATTCTCAACACGCGTCCAGCTTGCCGCCACCTCCGGAACCGCTTCCCGCAACTGCGCAATATGACTCTGCAGCCGCGCACGCACCGCATCCGGAAGCTCAACCGCGCAGAATATCCGCCATTCATCCCTCACTTACTTTTTTGTGTTCCTTTTATGTGCCTTTTCGTGGCTCATTTTCCTGGTTCGAGGACCAGCGTTTCCCTCGCCGCTCCCGCGACCGCCGCCTTCGTAAACGGAAACTCCCTCGGCGTGACCGCGCGCCAATCCGCAAGCTGATCGCTCCAGTGCGGACTCTTCGGCAACCCGGATTCACCAAGCGTGATCCCCTGCTGCGTCCGATCCCAATCGCTTGTATCGGCAATCAAGCGCATCGACACGTCGGCGCCGACGTTTACGGTTGCGCCGATTAATCCCGGACTCCCGCTCAGCGGAAACGGCGGAATCACAAATTGCGATCCGATCAGCGGTGCGGCTCCGAGTGGATGTGGAAAGCGAGACTTCACGAGGCCGCCCCAGGTCCACTTCGTCTGGTCTGGTCCAAGCCTGTTTGTGAGGTTGCGGATCGCGTCGTCGTAACTGGCGCGAAGCAGATCGGCATAACTCGAGAATTCTTTCGGCAGCCACGCAGCCGGTTGATCCTTGAGGACGCGATCGATCGTCACGTCGAAATTGGGCCACCCATAATTCCTGACCAGATCCGGACCCAGCGCCGCCGTCAAAATCCTGGAGCGAAACGCAAGTCGCATCTGCGAGACGATCGGCGCGACCGTCGATTCGGCGTTCACCCGTCCGTCCCACTTCTCAAACGCATCGAGCGTGGCGCGCAACTTGTCGTCTTCCGGCTTCAGCGTGGGCCGGAGCGCTTTGATCGCTTCTTGCGCAAACGAAACTCCGGCGATTGCGTAAACGTCCCCGAGAATCCGCCGAAAGTCATCCGTGGAGAGTTTTGGCTTTTCATTCAACAGGTCCCAGATGCGCCGGGCGCGATACGGCGGCGCCCACTCATGCGTGAGGAAGTACGGGTAGTCAGTACCGACAATCCGCTGGTTCGCAGTCACGATCATTCCCGAGGGCGGATCCAAAACAGCCGGCAACTTTGAAGTCGGAATGTAGCTGGTCCATTCACCGGCGTCGGTCGAACCGTCGTAAGGTACGCTGCCATCGCCAGACTTGCGGATCGGAATCACGCCCGCCGCGTGATAGCCGATGTGCCCCTCGACATCAGCGTAGACAATGTTCTGCGTCGGACCGGGAAACGATTCCAGCGCCTGACTGAACTCTTTCCAGTTGCGTGCGCGATTCAGTGAATATTGCTGCACATCGCGGTTGTTTTTTGACGGCTCCAGGGCTGTCCAGCGTAACGCATAGCGTTTGCCCTCGCCCTCAAAGATGATTGGTCCATGCCGCGTAACCGTGACCTCATGCGTAACGACGTCGTGTTCCGCGCTCGCAAAGCCTTTCCTGACTTTGATCTCTTCACGACGGATCACCGCATCCTGCCAGCCTGTTGGCGTCTGGTAACGTTTCGGATTATCGGGGTCAAACTTTTCGATGTAGAGATCCTGAACGTCTGGGTTGACATTCGTGCAACCCCAGGCGATGTGGTCGTTGTGACCGATGATCACGCCCGGCAGTCCAGCCGAACCAACACCCGCGACACGCACGCCGGGGGCACTCAAGTGGACCATGTACCAGATCGACGGCGCCGTCGAACGAAGATGCGGGTCGTTGGAGAGCAACGGTTTACCCGAGACAGTTCGCTTTCCACTCACCACCCAATTATTGCTCGCAGCGAGCTCTTCGGCGTAAAAGCCGATGCGATCGAGAGCGGCGTTGGCGATAGCCTGATTGTGCGCGAGTCTAGCGAGTGTTTCAGGTGAGACTGGTTCGGGTTTTGTCTGTGCCGATTTTGCTCTTGACTGAGAATCTTTGCCGACCACGAGCACATCGAGCGGTGAGGTTTCAGGCAACAACCCGGCACGTTTTTCCGCGGGCAAAACGGAAAGCACCTGGCGCATTACGTCGAGGCGCCACGTGTCTGAAAGTGCCTCGAAAAATATATTGCCGATGGCGAGTGAATCGATCGGAGTCCATGGACGAAAACTGTATTGCAGTAATTGAAACTCGGGCGGCATCGACTTGGGGTCGAGCGAGGCGGCGTAAGCATTGACGCCGCGAGCATACGCTTCAAAGACGGCCCGCGTTTGCGGAGATGCTTTTGCCCAATCGGCTTCAGCAGCCTGGGTAAAACCGTACGTGCGATGCAACTTGTCCTGGTCCAATGCGATGTTGTTTGGACCGGCGGTCAGGACTTCAGCCAATTCGCCTCGCGCCGTGCGGCGGAACAGATCCATTTGCCACAGTCGATCCGAGGCAATTGCGTAACCTTGACCGAAGTAGAGATCTTCGTCGTTCTGCGCTTCGACGTACGGAATGCCACGCTCGTCGCGACGAATCGTGATGCGAGCCTTGATGCCCTGGATTTGAATTGCCTGCTGTTGAGGGGCGGTGTTTCCGGAGTTGGAATAGCTCACGAAACAAACGAGTACCAGCAACAAGGCTGGAAGGCGTCGCATAGGTCGGTTTTACCTTTCCGCGGAAGAATTGTGGGACAGGATTAACAGGATTCGATAGGATTGACAAGATTCAATCATGTAAATCTTGTCGAATCCTATAATCCTGTCTTAGAATCCGAGCGCGATGTCGCGAATCACCTTCGTTTTATTGTTGCTGCTGACGCTTACTGTTGCTGTTCAAGCGCAGCAGCGACCGCTCATCACCGAAGACGTCGACATCATCCCGCCAGGAACGATCCGGATCGAAGCCGGGATCGATTTCATGCAGGGTGCGAAGTTTCCGCTGTCCGGCATCAACGGCGATCTCACGCGAGTCGGCGTTATCGGAATTAGCTTCGGGATGGGTCCGAATGTCGAGTTTCAGATTGAAGGCGTGGCCCAGAACTACGTCAGCATAAATTCGCGCGGCGTTTCAGCAATCCCGCTCGAACTCGCGCCCGGTGTCAACTCGACGAACGACACCGGCGACTTCACTCTCGCCGCCAAATTCAAACTGCGTAACGAAACCCGGCGTGGTCCATCGTTAGGATTCCGTTTTGGCGTGCAGCTTCCAAACTCAAATGAAGCACGCGGCATCGGGCTGAACCAAACAAATGCATTTGGCTCGATCCTGTTTGGCAAAAAGTTTGGATCGGATGGTCGCTTCAACACTTTCGGCAACCTCGGGTTGGCGATTCTCGCTGCGCCGACAGAACCGTTCACCCAAAATGACGTCTTCACTTACGGACTAGCCGGAATCTTTCGTATCAACAAACAATTCAGCCTCGCGGGCGAGGTCAACGGACGCGCAAACACGCGCCCCGGCAACGGTCCGATCGGCACTGAATCACAGTCAGAAGCACGACTCGGCATGCAGATCAGGGCTTCAGGATTGCGCTTCGATTTTGCGGGAATCAAGGGTTTGACCAGCTTCAGCCCAAACTCCGGCTTCACCGTCGGAGTCACCTACGACACTCCTTCCGTTTTTGCTCCCATTAAATAGCACGCAGATTGCCCATAGAATACGCGGATTATGAGTTCGCACGTCACCTGTGTTTTTATTAGCGCTAATGCCTGACTGGTTATTAACGATTGCAAAGTGGTTGGAGCAGAACGTCATTGGCCTGCCGATATATATCGCGGCGCCCGCGATGATCGTGATCGGCGCTCTCGATTCGTCGCTTCTTTCATTACCGGAAATCAACGATTATCTCGTCGTCGGACGCTGTTTTAAATATCCACCCGCGGCGTTTTATTTCCCGCTCTTCGCGGCCATCGGCAGCGTGATTGGGTGCAATCTTCTTTATTCAATTGTGCGACGTGGCGGACAGGCAGTTTTGCGCAGGCGTTTCCCCTTGCAGAGCATCAAACGCGTCGAACGCGCCTACGAACGGTTTGGTTTTCTCGCGATTGGCATCCCCGCGATACTGCCTCCGCCGTTGCCTTTCAAGATCTTCGTCGCCACTGCCGGAGCGCTGGAGTATCCGCGTTGGAAGTTTTTGCTGACCGTGATGATTGCGCGCTCTTTCCGGTATTACGTTGAGGGTATTCTGGCGGTTTTTTATGGCCGGCGAGTCCTGCTTTTTATGAAGGACAACGGCCTTATGATACTCAGTATTGTTGGTGCGTTAGTGCTGATCGTCGTAATCATATACATAATCAGGTGGCGCATGACCGGGGCACCGGAAGCTGAAGTTAAAGAAGAACCACCTACTGCTGAAAGGACTGTTGATTGAAATCTTTTTTGCACCCCGTCACGAAGTGGCTCACACGTGTTTCTGAATACCTGATCACGTTTGGCTCCTTCGGTCTGTTCGCTGTTGCGCTACTCGACTCGACATTTGTTCCCCTACCGAGCAGCGCGGACGCGTTGATGCTGCTGCTCACGACGACTTACCCGAGCTGGATGTTGCTTTACGCCTTTATGGCGACGGCCGGCTCGGCCATTGGCTGCTGGATTTTGTACCTGGTGTCGCGGCGCGCCGGCGCACGCGCGTTGAACAGGTTTTCCGAGAAGAAACAGGCGCGCGTTAAGAACCTCATCGAGCGTTACGACATGATGGCAGTGTTGGTCGCGACTCTGCTGCCGCCACCGTTTCCGTTCAAATTGTTCGTGGTTACAGCGGGTGTTTTTCGGTTCAGTTTGGTGAGGTTCATGATCGCGATCATCGCGGGACGAGCGTTCCGGTTTCTGCTCGAAGGTTACTTTGCCGTGCGTTATGGCGCGGAAGCGAAGGCGATTTTGGCGAAATACTATCCGTGGATCGGACTCGGGCTGGTCGCTGCGATTGTGCTTTTTGTGTTTGTGAAGCGTTGGGTGAAGCGAACTGCGGACACGATCGAGGAGACGCTGGAAGCTTAGGCAGCCGCCAGAGGCTTAGGCAGACGCCAGTTCGGGGAACTGAAAAGTTCTCGCGGCTGCGAGATCTCTAATGCCGTGCGTTTCTTCCAGGGCTGTGAGTATTCGAATAAAGATCTCGGCGGTGGCGAGTGCGTCGCTGCCCGCGCGATGGCGACTGATGATCGGAATCGAGAAGTGGCTCGCGATCGTGTCGAGACGATGATTTAAGAGATCCGGTAGCGTGCGTCTCGCGAGTCTGACCGTGCAGAGATGCGGGTTGACCATGCGATGCCCCGGATAGACGCGAGAGATTTCGTGGTTCAGAAAACTCGTATCGAACGGCGCGTTATGGGCCACCAGCACCGAATCGCTGACGAAATCGAGCCACTTCGGCGCGACGTCTGCAAACAGTGGCGCGCGCTTGACCATCTCGTTCGAAATTCCCGTGAGTGCTGCGACGAAACGTGGAATCGGAATCTCCGGATTGACGAGTGAAACAAACTTGTCGACGATACGGCCGCCGCGGATTCGATAAGCGCCGAGTTCGATGAGTCGATTGGGCGGCGTCTTGGCGCCTGTGGCTTCGACGTCGACGACGACGAAATCGAGATCCTTGAGCAGACGCGAGTTACTATCATCCGCAAGCAGTTCGACGGTATTGTTTTCGACAAACTTGAAGCGACGATCGTTTCTGATCAGATCGGCGACGAGTAAACCGGCGAGTTCGTCGTCGATGTGAGAGAGTTTGAATACCGCGTCGACGATCTCAGACGCAGCCGCACGACCACCTGAACCCGCTAGAAGATCGATTGTGTCCTGAACGAGGATGGAGTCTGAAACTAAATTAGGATAAGGCGGCATTCGCCTTGGATTGTAGCATGAACGCTGAACAAGTCATCGCTGAATTCAGAACAACTGGAGCGCTGCTGGAAGGTCATTTTCAACTCACCAGTGGCTTGCACAGCACGGTCTATTTGCAATGCGCGCTCGTGCTTCAGTTCCCCGAGAAAGCGGAAGCGTTCGGACGCGCGATCGCTGAGACGTATCGAGGCGAGGGGATTCAGTTGGTGGCGTCGCCTGCAATCGGAGGAATCGTGATTGGCCACGAGGTTGCGCGAGCATTGGGCGCGAGGTTTGTATGGACCGAGAGAGAGTCAGGTCAGATGACGTTGCGACGAGGTTTCACTGTCACGCCGAATGAGAAAACGTTGGTTGTCGAAGATGTGATTACAACGGGAGGTTCGACTCGCGAGACGGTCGCAGCGCTCAGAGAAGCTGGCGCTGATGTTGTGGCGGCGGCCTCGATAATCGATCGCTCGGGCGGCAGCGTGGATGTAAGCGTTCCGCGAACGGCGCTGGCGACGCTCCGAGTCGTGTCTGTCGATCCTTCAGATTGTGACGCGTGCAAACTAGGTGATCGCGCGGTCAAGCCCGGTAGTCGAAAGACAGCGCCGTGAACTACAAACTCGTCCTCCAGTACGATGGCACTGACTTTCACGGGTGGCAGGTTCAAGAAGGTCTTCGGACTGTTCAGGGTGAGTTGACCAGTGCACTATCTTTGATTGACGGGCGCAGCGTTAGCGTTTATGGATCGGGCCGGACAGATGCCGGCGTTCATGCCGAAGGACAGGTCGCAAGTATCGACATTCAACGTGAAATATCGCCGGAAAAGCTTCGCTCCGCGATCAATGGGAACGTCGGTCGCGACGTGCGAGTGTTGACTATCGACACGGTTGCCGACGATTTTCATGCTCGCTATTCCGCGCTCGAAAAGACATACATTTATCGGATAGTGAGTGGTCCAGTGATATCGCCGTTTTGGTCGCGTTATGCTTATCACGACGCGCGTCGACTAGACCTCGAGAGCATGAAGCAATGCGCGGAGTTGTTTCCTGGCAAGCACGATTGGACGGCATTTTCAGCCGCACAGTCGGACGTCGAAGATCGCGTTCGAACCGTCACGCGACTCGAAATACTGCCGCGTGTTGACGAACGTTTGCGCGGGTCGTTGATCGAGGTACGCGTCAGCGCCGATGGTTTTTTGCGCTACATGGTGCGGGCGATTGCGGGGACGTTGATGGCGCTCGGTCGCGGAGAGTTGGACCGCGACGCGATTGGCGAAGCTATTGAGAGTGGAAATAGACCATTGGCGGCGGTCACAGCGCCCGCACATGGATTAACCTTGCTTTCCGTGCGTTATCAGTGATAGTTAGCTTAATAACGCCTTCGGCGTTTATTGACTTATGCTTTCTGACTTCGCTGGAGTAGTTCAAAAAGGCACGCGAGAAGAATCGCTGCTCGCGGCGGTTGCGTGGGATCGTTTGCCGCGTCACGTTGCGATCATCATGGACGGCAACGGGCGTTGGGCCGCGCAGCGTGGTCAACCGCGGATCGCAGGCCACAAAGCCGGCGTCGAGGCCGTTCGCGCCGCCGTCGATACAGGCGCGCGGCTTGGTCTGGGCGCGCTGACGCTGTACGCGTTCTCAACCGAGAACTGGAAGCGCCCGCGCTATGAAGTCGATGCGCTGATGCGCATGCTGCGTCGTTATCTTCGTATCGAACTCGACGAGATC
>DATNCH010000313.1:0-8004 GCA_035571655.1 Pyrinomonadaceae bacterium | reverse complement strand
CTCGCGCATTCCTATAAGGCCCAGCCCCTTGTCCTCGGCGCCTGCGTTCTGATTTAAATTGAAGCCGAGGCCATCGTCTTCGACGATCAGCACTACCTGATTGTCGCGGCGTTCAAGCAACACATCCACGCGCTTGGCCTGCGCATACTTCATTGTGTTGTTGAGCGCTTCCTGCATGATGCGGTACAGATTGGTTTCCGTCTCGGGCGAAAGCCGCTCCTTTTCAAGGCCGGTAGTATGAAACTGCGCTTCGACGCCTGAATGGTTCGACCACTGGCGCACGAAGGTGCCCATCGCTTCGGCCAGGCCGATGTCGTCGAGAGCGGCGGGTCTGAGTTCCCACGCCAGGAAATCCACGTCACCGTCAAGGCGCTCTGCGATTGTTTTCGTCTGTTCCAGTTTATCGCGTATTTCCCCGTCTCCGCTGAACCCCTGATCGAGCGCCGCGAGATTCAGACGTAGTGCAGTCATTTGCTGGCCCACCTGATCGTGTATATCGCGCGCGATGCGGCGGCGTTCGTCCTCCTGGGCGCGCACGATCTGGCGAAGCAGGCGGACTCGATCCCTTTCGGTCTGTATGCGGTCGGAGATTTCATCGCGTAGCGATTCGTTGAGCTTCGCCAGCTCAAACGTGCGCTCGCGCACCCGCACCTCCAACTGCTCATTCGCGCGACGCAATTCTTCCTCGGCGCGCCGTTGCTGAGTCAAGTCGCGCGCAATTTTAACGTAGCCTATTACCGCGCCTTCGGCGTCGTATAGGGAAGAGAGCACGCCACTCACGTAGAAACGCGTACCATCTTTGCGGAGATGCCAGCGTTCGTCCGCCGCGCGTCCGGTTTCGCGCGCCGTCTCTCTTTCTTTCAAGGGTATATCGCGGTGGCGGTCTTCTGGTGTAAAAATAATTGCGACGTCTTGACCGGTGATTTCCGGCGCGGTATAGCCAAAGGCGCGTTCCGCGCCGGAGTTCCATATCTCGATGTTTCCATCTTTATCCAGTGTCATGATGGCGTAGTCTTCTATGCTCTCCATCATCAGCCGAAGGCGCCGATCCGAGTCGTGAATACTGTCCTGCTGCTGCTGCTGCTGCTGCTTGCGTTCGGTGATGTCGAGGGCCATGCCGACGATAAAGCGACGGCCGTCTCTTAAAGCTCCGGGGGACGAAGCGCTGAAGCTCCAGTAACGCAGGTCACCGTCGCGCGTGCGAACCGGGAATTCCACGTTGAGCGAGTGGCGCTGCTCTTTGAATAAGTCCTGCATATGAGCGCGCACTTTGTCGGCGCCTTCGCCGTAGGCTCGTGTCAACCAAGCGTCAAAAGTTGGGACATCCGCGATGGTATAACCAGTCAGTTCGGTCCATGTTCGGCTAATCTGTAAAACTTCGCCGTCTTCAGCATGCATGATCACTGGAATCGGCGCGTCCTCGATCGCGCGCCGGAACTGCTCCTCGCTCTCACGCACTGCATGCTCCGCGCGCTCGCGCTCGGTGATGTCCATGAAAGTGAGGACCACGCCGTCAATGCGGTCGTCCATCGTGCGGTACGGCAAAATCTGCACCAGGAAGGCGAGACCCTCTTTCGTGCGCACCGTCCGCTCGACGGGCTGAAGCAGCTCAAGCACTTTCAGAGAGTCCGCAATTAAATGATCGTCGTCGAGTTTGCTCGTGATGTCCGAAAGCCTGCGGCCTACATCCGCGGGGATCAAATTGAAGATGTCGCGTGCGCCCGGCGTGAAGAGCTTGACGCGCAGATCGCGGTTGAGGAAGACCGTGCCGATCCGAGTCGAGTTCATCAGATTTCTTAAATCGTCGTTGCTCTGGCCCAACTCATCGATCTTGACTTTCAACTCCTGGTTGACGGTCGTGAGTTCCTCGTTAATGGACTGCAACTCCTCCTTTGAGGTTTCCAGCTCCTCGGCCGCTGAGCGCATCTCCTCGTTCGTCGCCTGCAACTCTTCGTTAGAGGCCTTGAGCTCTTCGCGTTGTAGCTCGTGGTGCTCGATGGTCGCGCGCAGTTGCGCCTTGACCTCTACCAACTCTTCTTCGAGGCAGCGCGCTAGCGGCTCCTCTTCAGTCGTCACCGCAGGCTTCTTTTGCTCGATCGGGGTGGGCTCGTTTGACTCCTCTAAGGTGACCAGGAAAAAGCCTCGCGCCCTATCCTCCTGGCTCAAGACCGGCCGGACGAGCAGGTTAATAAACTTCGTTTCACCGTCAAGCGGGATACTGATACCACGCGACTCCACGTCCGACTTGTTGTGCGCCGCCTGATAGAGCGCGGCACGCAACTCGAGACGCAGTTCCGGACGGATGAGCATCAAGAGATTACTTGATAGCTCGCCTCCCTGGATCTGCATGAATTTGCCAGCGCTCTCGGACATGTGCAGAACTTCGTACTCTTCGTTGACGACAACCGAGGGCGGCCCGTAACGTTCGAGCAGGCGGTGGTGCAGTTCTCCGTAGGAGAAACGCGGGGTCGCGTGCGACTCCCGCATGCGCCGCGGCTCAGGCAATTTTCCGAGCTGCGTCGCGAGCCCGCCGTCGGGCACGGGAAAGACCAGACGACTTTCGCTGGCGCGGCCTTGATAGATGCGGTGCTCCTTGTCCACGACTGAGTAAAGATCGACGGCGCCGTCAACCGATTCCGATGCGCCGAGCATCAGGTAACCACCAGGATTCAGCGCGAAGTGCAGTACATCCATCACACGCCGCTGCGCCGTGCGATTGAGATAGATAAGTAAGTTCCGGCACGTCGCCAGATCAAGGTGCGCGAACGGTGGGTCCTTGATGATGTTATGGACTGCGAAAAGCACTCGTTCGCGGATCTCGCGGCGTACGCGATAGCCATCTGCCTCGATAAAGAAGTGGTTTCTGAGACGTTCTGGGGGGACGTCTGCCGCATCGTTGATGGTGTAGAAGCCCTGGCGCGCCGTGGCGATGGCATCGTCGTCGATGTCCGTGGCGAAGACCTTTATCTGGGGTGGGTTGAGGCGGTTCGCTGCGCACTCCGATAGGAGCATCGTCACCGTATATGCTTCTTCGCCGGTGGCGCAGCCCGTCACCCAGACCCGCACCTGGTCGCCCGCCGTCTTGCCCTCAAACAGCTTCGGGATGATGTCACGCTCCAACGCCTCGAATGCCTCCGCATCGCGGAAGAAGTTCGTCACACTGATAAGTAAGTCTTTCAGGAGCGCGGTGGCCTCCGGAGGGTGTTCGCGCATGAAATGTGAGTAGGCGGGAATGTCAACAAGCTGATGGACGCCCATGCGCCGTGCGATGCGGCGCAGGACCGTCGGGCGCTTGTAATTGGAAAAGTCGTGTCCGGTACGAACGCGTAGCTGAGTGAAGATCTCGCGCAGAGCCTTCATGTCGTCATCGGTGGTTTCCTGCGGCGCGTCGGGGACCGGAATACGTTTAACCTGTTCGCGATAGGCAATGATCTGCGCCGGAATTTGCGCCACGGGAAGAACGTAGTCCACAAGGCCTGTGGCCATCGAATGGCGAGGCATGTCGTCGTATTCTGCCTCTTGCGGATCCTGCACGATACAGAGACCGCCCATTTCCTTGACGCGCTTCATTCCCATCGAGCCATTGGCTCCTGTACCTGAAAGCACTACCGAGACAGCACGCGGGCCATGAGATTGGGCCAGAGTCCTGAAGAAGATATCGACGGGAGCACGCCGCACCTCGTCGCTCGTCATCTGCGAGACGTTAATGTGCCCGTCGTTGATCTCCAGGCTCTTGTTCGGTGGAATCACATAAACATGATCGGGCTCGACGCGGACGGGTCGTTCGACCTTGGTAACCGGAAGCAGCGATGAGCTTTGGAGCACCTCTGCCAGTTGGCTGTCGTGATCCGGCGAGAGGTGTAAAATTACAACGTACGCCATTCCAGTTTGGGCGGGCACTTGGGAGAAGAAATCCCTAAGCGCCTGTACGCCACCTGCCGACGCGCCGAGGCCTACCACCAGAAAATTTCCATTTCTTTCCGCTTCCGTTGCTACTACGTTGAAGGGATCTTTATTGAAAGTCTCGCTCATAATTCGAAATCTTCCAGAGTCTTTCGACTCACGGCGGAAGTTGATTACGATCAGTTGGATTCGCGCGTAATTCTACCGCCGGCTGTGCTATAAGTGTATTCTATTTTATCCCCTCGAAACTCGTAACCTGACTCACGCGCGCGCGAGGAGCGTTTAATGCCGCAAGACATTGTTGTAATCGGAGCTTCCGCGGGAGGCATTGAGGCGTTGCGCGTACTAGTCGGGGCACTACCGGCGGATCTGCCGGCGTCAATCTTCGCCGTGCTGCACACTTCGCCCCAAGCACCCGGCATGCTCGCGGAGATACTCGACCACGCCGGGAGACTTTCCGCCAGGAGCGCGAAGGATCGCGAGCGTATTCGACCCGGTACAATCTACGTCGCCCCGCCCGACCGGCACCTGCTCATCGAACCTAACCTTGTACGCGTCACTCGCGGACCAAAGGAGAACCGCTTCCGCCCGGCCATTGACCCACTCTTCCGCTCGGCCGCGCAGACTTATGGCCCGCGGGTTATCGGCGTTATCCTGACGGGCGATCTCGACGACGGCTCCGCTGGACTCTGGACGGTGAAGCAGCTCGGAGGCACAACAATAGTCCAGGATCCATCCGATGCTCTCATTCCTTTCATGCCTCAAAACGCATTGGCCCATGTGAAGGTTGATTACTGTCTCCCGCTGGCAGAGATCGCGCCGTTACTGGTGCGACTGACGAGCGAAACGGAAGCAGGAGTTTATCCGGTGCCAAAAGAAGTCGAGAAAACGACGAGCCAACCTGATGAGGCAAGCCGCGCACAACGAACGAGGATTGCAGTCCGCCCGTGCGACAGAGCACCATTCGTAATCATAGGGAACTGGTCTGAACGTGTTAAGCAACTGCGGAGTATCGATGTCTAAAATCGCTGTGCTGCCGCTCTAGAAGATCAAGTGCTCGAACTTTCACCGTCGAGAGTTGAGCTGGTTCCATGTAATTATTTGGTCGCGACCGCAGTGCCTTTATTGATTGTGATTCTCAAATTTCTGTAGACGTGCAGGAGCTTCTGAAATTAGCACTTCGGTGGTGAGCATTAGCCCTGCGATTGATGAGGCGTTTTGCAAGGCACTGCGAGTTACCTTGGCGGGATCAATAATTCCTGCAGCAACGAGATCTTCAAACTTCTCCGTCAGCACGTTGTAACCAATATTCGGGTTCTTTTGGGAACGAACTCTCTCGACGATAACTGCGCCCTCTTTACCGGCATTGGCGACAATCTGTCGTATGGGCTCTTCAAGCGCATGCTTGACGATATTTACGCCAATTTGCTCATCTTCATCTCCGCTCGATTCACCGTCCTGGTCCATCGCGAACAGGTTGAATTTGTTGAGTGCCTTTGCCGCTCGTACCAGAACTACACCACCACCCGGCACAATGCCTTCTTCAACCGCTGCGCGGGTTGCATGCATCGCATCCTCTACGCGCGCTTTCTTCTCGTGGAGTTCGATTTCAGTGAAGGCTCCGACGCGAATGATCGCGACGCCACTCACTAGTTTCGCCATGCGTTCCTGCAACTTCTCGCGGTCATACTCTGAAGTGGCATCTTCGATTTGAGTTTTGAGTGTTTTAACGCGAAACTCCAAAGCACCGTGATTGCCGCCACCGCCAATGATTCTCGTAGCCTCTTTGTCAATCGTCACTTTCATGGCCCAGCCCAGCTCTTCAAGCATGACGTTTTCCAGCTTGATACCAAGCTCTTCGTTGATGACCTTCGCGCCAGTAAGTATTGCGATATCTTCGAGCATGTCCTTACGACGATCGCCAAACCCCGGCGCCTTGACTGCCGCAACGCTCAGCGTACCTCGTAATTTGTTTACCACGAGGGTCGCCAACGCTTCGCCGGCGACGTCTTCCGCGATAATCAAGATGGATCTTCCCAACCTGGCGACTTCCTCGAGAATAGGGAGCAACTCTCTCATCGAAGAAATCTTCTTCTCGCTTAGAAGAATGAGTGGATTTTCAAGTTCCGCAGCCATTGTTTCGCTGTCGGTGACGAAGTAAGGTGAAAGGTACCCGTGATCAAATTGCATACCTTCCACCACCTCCAAAGTGGTCTCAATCGTTCTTGAGTCTTCGACGGTGATGACACCATCTTTGCCAACCTTCTGCATCGCTTCAGCAATCAACCTTCCAATGGTGTGATCCCCATTTGCAGAGATCGATCCCACTGCGGCGATCATGTCTTCTGTGACCGGCTTGGCCGCCTTCTTGATCTCCTGGACCGCACGCGCGACTGCTTTATCGATACCGCGCTTCAAAGCCATTGGGTTGGCACCTGCCGCCACAGCTTTTACACCCTCGCGAAAGATGATCTGCGCCAGCACGGTTGCGGTGGTCGTGCCATCGCCGGCCACGTCGCTGGTCTTTGCAGCCACCTCTCGTACCATCTGCGCGCCCATATTCTCCATCGCATCTATAAGGTCAATCTCTTTCGCAACGGTCACACCGTCTTTGGTGATCGTCGGGCTGCCATATTTCTTGTCTAGTACGACGTTGCGTCCTTTTGGACCGAGGGTGATTTTTACCGTGTTGGCAAGCTTATTCACACCGCGCAGAATCGCCGCACGCGAGTGTCCGCCAAAAGTTATTTGCTTTGCCATTACTGTTGTTTGTTCTCGATGCTTATGCCGGGTTTCGGCGCCGGAAAAGGTTCAGTGCAAGAACGATGGCCGCTGCTACAAGCAACAGGTGAATCAGACTGTTAGTAACAAAGCCTCCATAAAACCCAATCAACCAGAGCAGCAACAACACAACAAGAATTGTCCACAACATCAATCGTATCTCCTTACTTCCAAATGTTTAGAATTTCAGACTGGACTATGCGAACATAACAGTCTGTGCGTTAGACCACATACCTGCTGTCTTGCCGCAAAGTTACGTCCGCGGTCATATCAAGATCCTGATCGTCAGAGAATGGAAGAGACCGTCTGCGAGTGTTACCGAGTAGTGAAAGACGAGTTCGACCGGTTACCGGGATAAGCCTTCCTCGTTTTTGTTGTCAGTTGCCGACTGGTATCCGTTGAAAACGCATCTTGCCCTCAGCATCCTCCCACGAAATCTCAAGTGCATAAGGGTTAGCTTGGCCAGCGACGAGTTTGAGTCGTTCCATCTGATCGTGATCAGCATCAGCCGGTTTTCCATTTATCCAGGTTCGGTGAGATAGAACTGTCTTCTCTCCTGGTTGCATAGACTTTACGCCGTCGAAGCGAATATGAGCTTGTGAGGGACCACCGCCGGGAGTGTGGTTATCTTTCAGAAAGATAGTCAAAATCTCGATGGATTTGAGCGTCTTCTCGCTTGCATTTGTTAACTCCACTGCAACCTTCGACGACGCATCTACGAATCGAAAGTCAAAAGTTTTCTTCATGTTGTTAAGAGCGCTCATAATTCTTCTTTCTGTCACGATGATTGAGGTTGCATTAGTCTCACTCGAGCGGCCGTCGGCATCGTTCGGAGCAGACTTGAGAGAAGACCTCGCAACTGGTTGAAGTTGTCAGGCTGGGCGATGTGTACATTTTTGCCAATAGCGACCTCAGCCCCCGCCGGGATCTCGTCAAAGCAGAAGATAACAAGCGGCACATCGTCTCCCGCCGCCGCGCTTTCGCGGATACGACGTCCGGAACCAAGCACCTCACTCGGTAATCCAGCCAAACTCACGAGAATCAGGTCAGGACCTTGTCGCTGGGCGCTTTCTATTCCGTCTAATTCATCTCGGGCTAACATCACGCGATATCCGTCGACCTTTAGCAGCTTTTCAATGCCGTCGCGCGTCTCGTGAACATCCTCGACTACCAGAATGATCGGAATCTTATTGTCCATTCAAACGTCTCCCGGGAACCCTCTTCGTAGTGCTCTCGACGAACATCATGATGAAAACGTGACGATGCAATATAGATACAACTGGCAACTCTCACTGTCCGTGCGCAAACACACATAGATAA
>DATNCH010000312.1:0-37638 GCA_035571655.1 Pyrinomonadaceae bacterium | reverse complement strand
GAAAACTTCAGAGCGTACGCGTTTGACTATTTATGGGCCTTCTACTGTATTTGGTCGACATCCGTGCCGGGAAAGTTTCAGCGTGCCGTTTTTGACATGGGCCAACAAATGGTTCGTCGCTGGAATCGATCGCGGCCAAGGTCGTTGACCAATCTGGACGCAGACGATCTCACACACCTGGTCTTTGCAAGCTATGCTTGCTATGGCTTCGGCGCTACTCACGATTCACTCAGAACGAAAATCGCCGAGGCAGTTAAACGGTTTGGACCAATCGATTATTTCTGGTTCGATCCGAAAGTTGAACGTCCGCCGCTCGATGTTCCCGATGAATGTGCTTGTGAGGCTACGAATTCACGAGGTCAGACCACGTGCAGTGAATGTTCCGAACAGTTGACGATGATGAGCCCGTATGAAATTTGGATCGTGGCACTGATACGAAGTTACCTGGGCGAAAAATATGGTGTAAAACTCGGCGCTCGATACCTGGATGTACTGAAGTGGCTACCCGTGATGCGGCCGTATCCATCGGTAAAGACTGCTGACTTCATTTGGTCAATCTACGCTGTCACACATGTAGTTTATACTCTGAATGATTACGGCTCCTGCCGCCTTTCCTCTGACTGGTTGCCACAAGAGTTTGAATTCCTTGAATCCAACCTGAGTGTTCTCATTGCATTGCAGGATTTCGAGACTCTGGGGGAGGTGGTTGACACTCTGAAATCATTTGGATTTTCGGAACAGCATCCGGGAATACGGCAAGCTATGGAGTATTTGTTGTCTGTACAAAACAGCGATGGGAGTTGGGGAGAGAAAGATTTAGAGGATGTTTATTACTGGTATCATCCTACGCTGACTGCGGTGAACGCACTGCGAAGATACGCGTGGGATGATACGAGGCTTAGCTTTCAGCGATTGAGGTCTTATCTTAGGAATTGGGCCGTCTCGTAGTTAGAAGGTAACGAAGCAGAGGGTTGACGTACTAAATCACAAAATCCTGGCGCGCAATTTCCCGCTTAAATCCTGAGCTTCCCATTTACTCCATTCCGCAAATGCCCGCCGCAAATGTTTCGTGCGAAGCTTGATGAAGTGATTTAACAACCAGACAAAGGCAGCTACCTCCCCCGCGTCTTTGTTCTTCCGCGCATTGTTGACCTGCTCACCAAGGTTCTCGATCCAAACGTCGCAATCGTGAAGATCGCCCAAAGCGGTTTGTACTCGCGCGGCACGTTTGGCGTAAGTTGCGATGGAGTGTCCCCAGCAACCCTGAAAGAGCTCGATCGCGTAACGCAGGCGCTTCGCGGCAATGCGCATCTCGTGCAGTGTTTCCACGTCGAAGGGATTGAACAGACGGTTACTGAGTTTTTCCAACTCTTTCAAGCGAGCGAGGATTACGTTTCGTGACATTTGCCGGTAAGTGAGCGGCGTAGGCGGCGGCGATTTTCGTGACGCAGTGGCCACATCGACCCCGGCCATAAAGTCCAACTGCAATTGATCGAGTTGGGTCTTCTCGATAGTGGCCTCGAGTTTCCTGCGCGCCTCGTTACGAATCTCTTTTCTCGCGTCGATGAATTGCTTCAGCGAAGGAGACACTTCAGACGGCGCGTTCGCATCGATCTTCTCCAACGCCATAAGCGCGACGTCCTGGTCGCGAACTTCACCGAGCGCATCGGCGACGTTCTTCAATCGTTTCTGGACGGCGGCGAGGCCGCGTTTGCGCAGGGAAGGCATGAAATCTCGAAGTGCGCCGCGCAAACGCCGCGAAGCGACGCGCATCGAGTGAACACCCTCGGGGTCGGACCAATCCAGCGCAGCCTCTTGAAACCCATACAATTCCTCAAACCTCGTAACCAGAACCAGTTTTATGCCGATAGTTGCGACAGAATCGCAATTGATTCCCTTGACTCGTTTAGCTTTGGCCATTTGAATTTGATCATGCGCGATACTTCCCGCGTCCGAGTGCTAGAATAACGGTCCAACACCGGATTGGAAAAGTCGGGAGGCGAAGTTTAGACCGGATTGCTCCCAAGCTAGTGCGCTTACCTCGGCTTGCCTCATTGATTTTTCAACATGGATTACGACACCACTGACATACCCGTTGGATACGATCGTGGTCGCGACCACGGGCCGGAGGTTCTCCAGCTTTGGATGAACGTTGTCGGCTCATACGCCGGGAAACAGCCCGTCACTACCATCCTCGATCTGGGTTGCGGCACGGGACGATTCTCCGAAGCGCTCGCGGATCATTTCGAGGCGGAAGTTCGCGGTATCGATCCGTCCACAAAGATGCTGGACCAGGCGCGAACGAAGCTGCGTGACCACCGTGTGCGATACGAGCTTGGTCGCGCCGAGGCGATACCTCTCGCGAATGACTCTGTTGACCTGATCTTCATGTCGATGATTTTCCATCATTTCGACGAGCCGACACTCGCAGCGCGCGAATGTCGCCGCGTGCTTCGTGACGGAGCAATCGCGTTTCTGCGCACGGGTGTTCACGACCGCATTGCGTCCTATCCGTATGTAGAGTTCTTTCCCGAGACCCGCCCGATTCTGGAAGATACTCTTCCCACGGCGGCCCACATCCGTGAGGTTTTCGAGTCGGCAGGATTTAGCACGGTTGACACGGATCTCGTCATTCAACAGATCGCACCGGATTACGTCGCCTATGCGGAGAAATTGGCGGCGGGAGCCGACTCAGTTCTCTCCCGCCTGTCTCCCGGCGACTTCCAGGCCGGCATGCAGGCTTTGCACACTCACGCCCTCCGCGCCGGCGCCAAACCCGTCACCGAACCGATCGACGTGTTCGTTTTCCGCAAGTAACACAAATTATTCGAGAGACTTCTCGTAGCGCCAAACTTCCAGATCGAACACTCCAGCCGGGGTTTCCAGGTGGTTGATCATGTTTCCGACTCGACGCCATCCAGACTTCTCATAGAACCTCGCGGCGCGATCGTTTCCGATCGCGCACGCAAGCCACGCAGTTTTAAAACCGGCGGCGGCGAGTCGAGCTTCGGCATCTGCTATCAACGCGGAGGCGACGCCCGAGCCACGCGCCTGCGCGGAGACGTAAAGCTGATACAGTTCGTCGTCCTTTATCATCGAAAAACCGACGGGTGCGCCCGACGGGCCAGCGACGCGCACGGTTCGAAGCGCCTCATGAAGTCTCGCTCGCAAGCGTTCGAACGTACGAACTCGCTTTAACGCGGCCGGCAAAATCTCCGCATGAGCATCATTCCAGCCATCGTGCCAGATCGTAGTTAAGACATCGATCTCGTGTTCTTCAGCGTCTCTGACGTCCATAGCGTCTATTGGGCGGCGTTGCCTAAAGAGTTTCGACCACTAAAAGCACGAAAACCGTTGAAACGGTTTTTTGCAATGCCTCTCCTCTATCACCAGGCTAAAGCCTGGTGTGAATGAGATGGCTACTAATTAAAACAATCCGCAAGTTTGATTCACAATCATCGGTGGCGCTGAAATACGGTACCGGCACGATTCACCGACAATAATTTTTCGTTACTGAATTCCCTTAATCACCGCATCGGACCACAGCGCGAGCTGTTGACGCGAGTTGCGGTTGTATTTCTCCGCCGCCTGATTGTAAGTCGAAAAGAGCTTTCGCTGGTCGCACATACACTCGATCAACTTTGCTCTTCCAAAAGTCTTCTCAATCAGCGCGGCCATCTTCCAGCCCACTGTGTACCATGGTCCCTGAGTGCCGAAAAACGAGAATCCTGTCTGCTGGATCTGTTCCTCAGTCAACTTCTGCCCGAGGATGTCGAGGAAGAACTTTTCCACCTTCTTCAAATCGTCGTTGAAGTTTTCGACGTCCTTGTCCCAACGCGCGCGGTCTTCGGGATTGCTGACGGCGTGCGGATGGACGTCCGGGCCACCCGCCGCCGCGAGCATGGCGAAGCCTTCGCCGAAACCTCCGATCCACGTGAGCGTCTTCCGCACGGGTGGCGGCAACTTCTCGATCTCAGCGGCGACCTGAGGGGGCGGACAACTGCCGCCATAGCCGATGTGATGGAGTTCGTGCGCGAGCATGTTTTCAAACTGCTCGCGAGTCTTCTTCGGATCGATGTAAAGAAAGATCGCGGGATCGTTTTGGGTATCGAAAACAAAGCTGTTTTCTCGAGGCTTAATAACCGGATAGATTTTCGCTTTAATGTGCGCGCCGCTTGGAAGGTAAGCTAACGCGAGCTCTCCGGAGCGCGTGACGTCCGCATGTTTCCATTTCTCGAATGTTTCTGCGAGAGCCGTCGCGCGTTCCGCGGTTTGGTCCGAAAGCACGAACGTTTTGAAATCAGCCTCTTCAAACGAACGCTTCATGGAAGTTTCACGCTGTTTGAGTCGTGTGTAGCCTTCGCTCTGAAACACTCGCTGCCAGTCTGATTCCGCGATGGGTTGATTGGCTTTTCGTTTTGCGAGTATGGCCAGCACCGCTTCAGCTTCATCGGTGACTAACCGTACGTTCACTTGTGCGGATGCAAGATCACAAATCACACAAATAATTATCAGGGCGGACGCAATCTTCATTGATTTAACCTACCGATCTTGCTCCAAAGATCATTCAGATCCTGGCGAATTGAAATGTCCTGTTTGGTCGTCGTACTCAGTTTCTCGAGAATTCGAAATGCTTCGTTGTATTTCGACAAAGCTTCCGCGGTTCGTTTCGTCCGCGCTGCGATGTCTCCGACCTTGGTTAACGCCACCGCTTTGTTACTTTGAAACTGTGCGTTCGCAGGATCGGCAGCAACCATCTCCTCGTTCATAGATAATTGCTTTTGATAGTGCGCCGATGCTTGTTGGAGATCGCCGAGTTTGAAAAACAGGTCGCCGACGTAACGATGACTCTCAATCAACATGAGACGCAGATCCGTGTTTAGCGGGTCTGCGGCGACGAGATACTCGCGCATTTCCAATCCGCGTTGTTGGAGTTCGAGCGCGCCCTTCGTGTCTCCAGCGAGATCCGTAGCAAGACCCAGGTACTCGTACGAGATCGTCAGTGCGCGGCGCGAGCGTGCGGCGTTTGGATCCAGCGCCACCAGCGTTTCGCGTATTTTCAATGCTTCTCGTTGATTTTCCAACGCGCCCTGGACGTCTCCCATTTTCATCGACAAGCTGCCAATGTATGCGTAGGTGCCGGCGAGATTGTATCGATCGACAAAGTCGGTTTTTTCGGCGGCGGCTAATTCCTGCCGCGCTGGAAGTTGTTGTCGCAACATCTGCAACTCGCGCTGCGAATCACCCTGTTTACCGAGCAACGTCGCGATGAACCAGTAACTGTCCAACAACTCGCGGCGATAATCGCGATTGTTTGGATCGGCGGCGACCAACGCTTCGCGAAGTGCGGCTGCTTTGCGATGACTTTGCAGCGCGCCTTCGAGGTCTCCGAGATGTGCGACTGACGGCGTGTACTGCACTGCGCCGAGTTTTTCGTAAGCCGCAGCTAGTTCACGCTGGAGTCCTCGATCGCCCGCGGCGTCCTGCGCGAGGCTGTCGAGATAATTCAGACCGCGTTCCACGATCAAAGCGCGCGCCTGCGTGGAGCCAGGCAGATTCACGATCGCGTCATGCACTTCAAAGACAATCGAGTTCGCGAGTTGCCTGACTTCATTGAAGCGCCGTTCTGCGCGCGCGCGTTCGGCGCGTGCAACTCGCGCCTGCCACGCCGTCGTGATGATGCCGACGAGCAGTGTCAGGAGGATCAGCGCGGCGGCGGCGACTGCGAGTTTCCGCCTGCGAATAAATTTGCCGGCGCGGTAACTAAACGTGTCTTGACGTGCGCGAACCGGCAGACCGTCCAGGTGACGATGAATGTCTTCAGCAAACTGTTGCGCCGAGGCATACCGGCGTTGCGGTTCCTTTCGCATCGCCATCAGGACGATGTTATCGAGATCACCTTTGAGACGCTGACGTTGCGGTTCCTGGTCCAGAATCGCCTGCGCAAGCTCGTGCGGTACTCGACTCTTCAGACGGTACGGCGACCGGCCGGTCAGCAGTTCGTAAAGCACCACACCTAACGAATAGATGTCAGTTGCGGTCGTAGCAGACAAGCCGTAAACCTGTTCGGGACTCGCGTACTGGGGAGTCATGAACGGCATCACTGTCGCGGTTGCGTCAGGAATGGATTTGCCGTTGTCGAGAAGTTTTGCAATGCCGAAGTCGACGAGTTTTGGCAAGCCTTCGCTGGTGACGAGGATATTACCGGGCTTGATGTCGCGATGTATGACGAGGTGTTGATGCGCGTACTGGACTGCATCGCAGACCGTGCAAAAGAGTTTCAGTCGTTGTTCAGTCGAGAGGTTGCGATCGTTGCAGTAATGATTGATCGGACTGCCTTCGACGTACTCCATCACGAGGTAAGGAACGCCGTCGGCGGTCTGACCGCCGTCAAACAGTCGAGCAATGTTTGGGTGATTCAGGTCCGCAAGGATCTGCATCTCGTTGCGAAAGCGCCGCCGGATGGTTTCACCACCGAGGCCAGGATTGATCAGCTTGATCGCGACTTGCTGCCGGTACTGTTTGTCGTCTCGTTCACCAAGATAAACCGTCCCCATCCCGCCGTGGCCGATCTCGCGCACGATTTTGTATGCGCCGATTCGAGAGCCGATGCGCGTAACGTCTTGCGCGAGCCGGAAGCGAGCGGCATCGGCGGCGCACTCTTCGATCGGATCGTTTTCACTGTCGACTTGATGTGCTAACAACAGATCGACCTCAGCGCGCAAGTCGGCATCGTGCTCACACGCGGAGTCCAGAAACTGCCGGCGCCGGCCAGTCTCCAGATCGAGCGCTTCGGAGAGCACAGTCTTCACTTGTTGCCAACGTTCAGGGGTGATTTCGGCTTTTACCTCCGGCTGCTAAGCTGGCGCCGCAGCCACAATTTCGCTGAATCCCATTCGCGTTTGGTAGTGGCCGGCGAGATGCCGAGCACTTCCGACACTTCTTCAATAGTCAGACCGCCAAAGAAACGCAGCTCCACGATCTGAGTTTGCTGAGGATCGAGAGCCGCGAGCCCGTTCAATGCTTCGTCGAGCGCCATCAGATCGACTTCTCGCTTTTCGAAAAAGCTGACGGCGTCGTCCAGAGAGACCCTGGTCGCGGAACCCTGACGTTTCTTTGCATTCCGATCCGTGGCGTGGTTGATGAGGATTCGTCTCATCATCTGCGCGGCGATACCGAAGAATTGCGCGCGATTCTGCCAGTTCACTGACTTCTGATCGATCAGACGAAGATAAGCCTCGTGAACCAACGCCGTCGTTTGCAGAGTGTGATCGGGTCGTTCGTGGCTGAGATAGTTCTGCGCGAGCCGGCGCAACTCGTCGTACACGACTGGCATGAGGTCGTCGAGTGCCGCCTTGTCGCCTTCGCCCCACGCTACGAGTAATTCCGTAACCATTTGACATGCAGGGGGAGGGAAAAATTCTGCCACAAAAAGGCACAAAAAGCACAAAAGGAACCATTTTGGGCATTATGTGCCTTTTTGTGGCTAAAAATTTTGAGCCTTTTGTGGACGATTCTCTGCGTTAGTTAGTACGGAGGAAGATTATGAAGAGAGCAATTTTGACAGCGACCGTGTCGTTTCTAGTCGTTTATGCCGGAGCGGGGCTCATTACTAACAGTCAAACCTCAAACAAACCCGCGGATGTGAAGATTCGACAGCGCATGAGCATGGGAGCCGGCGCCGGGACCGAGACTGTCCTCTATATAAAAGGCCAGCGAATGCGAAACGAGATGGCTGGCGGTGGTATGGGACTCACGACCATTCTCCAGTGTGATCTCAAACGCACTGTCACCATAAACGAAAAAACAAAGGTCTACATGGTCTCGTCGATAGATCGTCCGAACACGGAAATGGGCGACGGAGGTGCGACCGCCATAACCCCATCGCCGCAAAATAATCAAACTCCAATCCGCGGAGGTGTTGTCAACGTCACCAACACAATTACGGACACAGGCGAGCGCAAAGAGATGTTTGGCTTCACGGCGCGACACATCAAGACGTCCGTGGAAAAAAAGGCGAGTCCGGACGCATGCGACAAAGATCAGAAAGTCGAAACTGACGGCTGGTATATCGACTTCCAGTACGCGTTTGAATGTCCCAGCCAAACACAAAAGATGCCGGCCCCACCAGTTCATTCGCAACCGGGATGTAAAGACGATGTACGTACGAGAACCATCGGAAGTGCGAAGCTCGGTTTTCCTCTGCTCGTAACCACGACGATCTACCAACCCGATGGCCGGACTGCCACCATGACTCAGGAAGTCCTCGAACTCTCGAGAGAACCTCTCAGCGCTTCTCTCTTCGAAGTGCCCGAAGGTTACGCACTCGCGAAAGACATGCAGGAGCTCTACGGCATGAGCTCGATTGCAACTTCAACACCCAACCGCCCGTCGTCCGCTAACAACTCCACTGAAACCGCATCGCAGCCAAAGTCAACCGGCGCGATGACCACTCCCTCCACTGAAAAGAAACCCGGTGTGATCCGGATCGGCTTAGTCATGCCGAAGGTCCAGATGAGTGCTGGTGATGCAGCACAAACAGCAGAAACAGTGCGCAACGGCTTTGCACAATATCTGCAAGGTCCAGGTGTCGAAGTCATGCCCCTGAATACGATGGTGGCTCCAGCCGTAATCGAGGAAGCACGACAAAAGCAATGCGACTACGTGCTTTACGTCTCGATGACGGTGAAGAAAGGCGGCGGTGGCGGAATGTTTAGTCGCGCAATCGGTAACATCGCTGGTTCTGCTGCCGGACAAATTCCGGGTGGCGGTTCCGCTGCTACCGGTGCAGCACGCTCAGCAGTGATCACCGGCGTCTACACCACAGCCGCGATTACTGCGAATATCAAAGCCCGCGACGAACTCTCCCTCGAATACAAATTGGACAAGACTGAAAATGCAAGCACGGTGCTCACCAACACCGGCAAAGCGAAAGCAAAGTCAGACGGCGACGACATCCTGACCCCCACAATCGAATCAGCAGCGCAAACGATCATGTCGACAATCCGGAGGTGAGCATGATGGACACCTCGAGGTAAAAACATATGCGGTTACGCTACATATTTGTCTTCTTACTACTAACAATATTCACTCCGAGTGCTTACGCACAGATCGCTTACATCCGCGATGGAACGGAGATACGTCTCATCAATCCGGACGGCACGAACGACCGGAGACTGTGGACGCATCCCGACGCACAGAAAGCACTCGGCATCGAGTCGCTTGCATGGCGTCCCGATGGGAAAGAGATCGCCTTCTCGAGCAAGCACGCTGCTGCTGCATCGTTGTATGACGCCGATCTCTATCTTATAAAACCCGATGGCTCGGGTTTTCGAAAACTGACAAACGCTCCCGAAGCCGCTGAGTTTGCGCGCTTTCCGAAAGGCATAGTGAGCGTCACCTTGCGCAACGACCAACCGTATTACAAACAGTCGCAAGCAAGCTCGGGAGTGTTCATCGTTTACGTTGCGGGAGCAGCCGAACCACAGCAGATCACCTTGCCACCCGGCTCGACGAAGACGCTGGTCTTCAACGAAGTTGCTGACTTCGGCAAAACAGCACAGGCAGTCGTCGCCATCTGGGGTAACTATCGTTGGTTCACACCCGGTGTCGACGTGCGCGCGGGAACCAATGTTAAGGCGCCAGTTTTTTCCATCACGGGCGATGGCATCGAGTACTTCGGTGCGTACCGGCCCATCTGGCGCCAGGATGGTTCGCGCGTCAGTTATCGAAATGGAACGTGTACGTTGAACAGCGTCCCGATTAACCCGACACCCGGCGAATACGTTTATAACCCACTCTTCGACGGGAAAAATCCGCTCGGTACGTGCACGTGGGACTGGGGACCAACACCGACCACGGCCAATCAACTCATCTACACCGAGAATGCTTCCAGCGATTCTGCCGTCTTCCGGATTACAGAAGGCGGAAAGCATCCGGGCGAGAAACTGACGGCGTTCTCCGACATCCAGTACCAGTTACTCTTCGACTTACGCTGGCTTCCCGATGCCTCGGGATTCCTATTCTCAAATCAAACGTTGATGCGCGACTCCGCAAACATCTTCCGCTACGATTTCTCGACGCATCGGGTGACCCAAATCACTCACTTGCAAAACGAATTCACAGGGAGCTTCAGCATCTCACCGGATGGAGAGTGGATTGTTTTTGAGCGTTCGAAATCGCTGGACGACGATCGCGCTATCGATTTGTGGATCGTGAAGATCAGTGGTGGAAATCCGCGCCTGCTAGTGCGCAACGCGTTCGCACCGTCGTGGCGCTAGAGCCTGCTTTTAAATACACACAGACCAGCGCCATGTCTCCATGGCGTTGGTCTGTTTTTGGTTAACGCTCTATTTCAGGCGATTAGAGCCTGCGATACCGGCTTCGTTTTCGTGCAAATGCCGCTGCTGCTGCGAGCCCCGTGCCGAGTAGCACCATGGCCGTCGGTTCAGGATTTGGCGTAGCAGTATCGGGTGATAGCGGCTTCACAATGCCTAGCCTTGGGCCGCGTTGCACGGACGTCATACTAAATCCGAGATGCTTCCCATTATTGTTTTCAAATTGTCCGGTGTAGAGATAATCAGTTCCCGCACTCTGATCACCACCAACAACAGTCAAATTGTGGTTTTCGGCATAGACAAGCTTTTCAAGGAACATGTCCGCGTGAAGCGAATCAGCACGAGCTGATGAAAATACCGTCAGCAAGAAGACGGCACTGAGCAATCCGGTTACAACCCTTGTTTTGGACATACCTGTAACCCTCGGGAAATAAAATTTTGCCACGGGGCAAAGGGAACTTCCTTAAAGCCGCACTTATCAGGAGAGTGTGGCGGAGACTATAGCACGATCTTGCCAATTGTGTCACCAGATTTCCACGGGTTTGTAACAATTCGGCAATGATGGTACGCGGACGTACTATGAGGCTACCTGAGCGGGATCTCTTGTGCTTGCCCGCTGTCCTTTATATTCAATACTTTAGCCGCTGATTCCAGTGATTTTACGACGAAGTTGAATGTCCGTGGTCCAGGGTTGTAAGTTCCCTCCGGCGTACCTAATGAAACCAAAAACCCGCGTCCAGAGCGGCGGACCGCCACGGCCGTCCTCCGAAATACGCCCCGTTTGTACTCAGGACTGAGCCCGTCGTCCTCGTAAAGTCGTCCGGCCGCAGACCCTGCGTCGTCCGGATAAATATTGAACGTAACCGGATCCGCTGGTTTTTCGCCGACGTAGTTGAGCGTTGGACCCATCGGCACAATGGCGCCTCCACGCACAAACATCGGCACCACGTCGAGCGGTGCATCCACCGTGATCGTCGTTCCACCCGCGTAACGTTTGTTGCTCCAGTAGTCGTACCAAACTCCTGCCGGCAGGTAGACAAGCCTGCGAGTCACGTCAGGCTTCATGATCGGAGCGACCAGCAGATCCTCGCCAATCATGAATTGATCGTCGATGTTGTGAGTGTTGGGATCGTCCTGGTAATTGAGCACCAGGGGACGAAACAGCGGAACGCCCGTGCGATGCGCCTCTTCTAGCGTCGTGTAGAGGAAAGGAAGCAGCGCGTAACGGAGCTTTAGATACTTGCGGATGATGTCTTCGTAATACTTGCCGAAGCGCCATGGCTCCTGATCGTAACCGTCGTGCTGTTTGTGATTGCGACAAAACGGCGCGAGAAAACTGATCTGGTAGGAACGTACCAGCAACTCACCGTTACCACGTCCGATGAAACCTCCGACGTCGCTGCCAACAAACGGCTCGCCCGACAGCCCGAGCGAAGTGAACATCGGAATGTTCAAGGAGAGCGCTTCCCAGGTGCTGTTGGTGTCGCCGGTCCACATTGTTGAATAGCGCTGGATGCCTGCGTACGCAGCACGCGTGATCACATAAGGACGGCGATCGGGTTGGAGACGCTCGAGTCCTTCGTAAGTACCGCGCGCCATCAAGAGCGCAAACGTGTTTCTGTTTTTGGCATGAGTTGTTTTCTCACCTTCGTCGTAACTCACCACGTCCAGTTGATTCTTACCGGTTTGATCGACGAAGTCAGATGGCTCGTTCATGTCGTTCCAGATTCCGGCGATGCCGTTGTCGATGTAAAAGCGATGGAGATCGCCCCACCAGCGTCGCGCATCAGGCAGCGTGAAATCGACAAAGACGCTATCGCCCGGCCAGACGCGCGGCACAAACAGGTCGCCGTTGCGCCGTCGCTGGAAGAAGTTTTTCTCGAGGCCTTGATCGAAGGCGTGATAGCCGCGCTCTTTTTGATGTTTGATGCCGGGGTCGACGATGGTTACGACCTTCACTCCCTGACGTCGCAGCTTTTCCGTCAGACCCCTGGGATCCGGGAACCGCTCTTTGTCGAAGGTAAAGACTCGATAGCCGTTCATGTAATCGATGTCGAGATAGATGACGTCGAGTGGCAAATCGCGTTTGCGATACTCGCCCACGACTTCTTCGACCATCGTATCCGGGAAGTAACTCCAGCGACTCTGTTGATTGCCGAGCGCCCAGAGCGGCGGCAAAGGCATTCGGCCCGTGAGGTCGGCGTAGCGGCCGAGGATCTTTTTGATCGATGGACCATAAAAGAAGTAGTAGTTCATTTCGCCGCCTTCGGCGCCAAACCATGCGCGCTCTGACGAGGCGCGGCCGAAGTCGAAATAACTGCGATAGCTGTTGTCGAAAAAGATTCCGTATGCGATGCCGCGCTGAAGTCCGAGGTAGAAAGGGATTGTTTGATAGATCGGATCTTTGTTTTCGTTGTAGCCGGGCGTGTCGGAGTTCCAGTTGACGAACGACATGCGACGTTTGTCGAGACGAGCGGCCTTTTCGCCGAGGCCGTAGAAGTGTTCGTCGAAGCCGAACTTTTTCGAGGCGGCGACGAACATGCCGGCTTTCGGGTCGAATTGGATTCCGGCAAGCCGGCCGTTTGCGTCGTAAGACATGGGACGCTCGTCGGCGTTCAGGAGTTGATGGGTGCGCGCGTCGCGGAAATCGATCAGCAGAGGTGAGCGGTGAACGACGACTTCGAGTTCATCGGTTGTGATCGTGATCGAGTCGCGCGTTTCGGTGAGGTTCCAGCGTGGCGTGGTCCAGTCGTCTTTCGCTATGGCCCACGAGTGATCTTTCGCGGGGATTGGTTTTGTGAATGCTGCGCGGACGCGGACCAGATCCGGAGCGAGCACCGTGAGCTGGACCTGTGAGTTGTCCTGGCAGTGAAGCGTGACTGTTTTCTCGCTCTTTTCGAAACGAACTACCGGACCGATCTTTTCGAGCGTGGTGATGTCCTGCGCGTTAACGCTAGTCAGACACGCGAGAATTAATAGAAGTCTTTTCATGATCTTTGTACACAGATTACACAGATTTCACAGACTCATCCGCTAGACGGGCGGCGCCGAGGAGACCGGCATCGTCGCCACACTTCGCACGCTCGATCTTGACGCGCGCGGCGAGGAGAGGAAACGCACGCTCCTCGACCTGCTGGTACATGTGTTTCGCAAACAAGTCCCATCCATTCACCACGCCGCCCCCAATGACGATCATTTCAGGGTTCAGGATGTTGATGAGATTCGCTAAGCCGATGCCAAGGTAAACACCCATCCTCCGAAAGATCTCGAGCGCCAACTCATCACCACCTTGCCCCGCCGCAAAGATCGTCTTCGCCGTGAGTTCCTGCGCGCGTTGTAAAATGGAATCCGGATACCGCGGACTCGCCTCGCGCGTCATGCGAACGATCGCGGTCGCCGACGCAAACACCTCCAAACATCCGCGGCTCCCACACGTACACGCAACCCCTCCGAAAGGATCGACACACATGTGTCCGATCTCTGCCGCCGCGCCATCGACACCACGCCACAACTTGCCGTCGAGGATTATTCCGCCGCCCACACCAGTCCCGAGCGTCACGCAGATAATCGTCTTGCAACCCGCGGCCGCGCCCTGCCACATCTCGCCTACCGCTGCCGCGTTCGCATCGTTCTCGAGGATTGCGGGTAGACCGAGTTCCTGGGTCAGAGCGGCGGCGAGATGAAATCCGTCGAGGCACGGCAGATTCGGCGCCTTCACCACTGCGCCTTCCTCGACCTTCACGGTTCCAGGGACGACCACCGACACTGCCGCTATCTGCTCGACGTCTCCCGTATGTTTCTGAGCTTCTCGAATCGCCGCGACGATCGCATCCACGATCGCGCTCACATCCTTTGCCTGTGGCGTGTTTTGCTTGAAACGAAACTGGATCTTTCCGTTGTGATCGACCGTCGCGGCGCGGAGGTGCGTGCCGCCCAGGTCGGCAGCAAAAATCAGCCCCTTGTTGCCTTGCTCACTCATTCTGCTTTGCGCCTTTGCGTCTTTGCGCGCGAACCAACGTAGCGCTCCCACACGATCTTCGGTGTTTCGAGGTTCCTTCCCTTCTCGATATTCATCGCCAGTCGAATGAACTGGGCCATGGACCACGCGAGTGGCGTCGCCGATCCGGTGCCGGCGCCGAAACGAAACGGAGCGCGCTCGAGATCCCAGACCTGTTCGGGAATCATCAACCCATCGTTCGCAAACGCGGCCATGGTGTCTAACCGTTTCCGAGCGCTCGCAAGATCACCCGCTGCGATTTCGTATTCACCACGCTCGCCGGTGAGCAGCGTCCAAAGACGTCCGACGCCACTGCGACCATCGTAATTGGCGCCATCGGGTGTCTCGCCGTAAGCATCGTGATTGTATCGATACCAGGCTTCGCCCACGGGTGTTTTGACGCCAATCATCTGGTCGATCAGCTTGAGAGACTCCACGATCAACTCATCGTGCGGATCTTTCACGCCCAAACGCACGAGCTCGAGAAAACCCGCGTCGAGGATCTTGCGTTCGTCGACCACGAGGCTGCTGCTGTTGATCTCCATCTTCGCGCCGTCGTTCGGATCGTTGTCTTCAGTGATTCGCAAGTAGTAACCGCGGGCCGTGTGACCGGTTCCAGTCACGGTCCAGTTTTCGATGTTTTCCGCCCAGTTGTCAGCAGTATCGAGATACTTTTTCGCGCGCGACGCATCGCGGTTGATGCTCGCGATTTCGGCCGCGCACACTAACCCCGCGATCTCAGCGGCGATCGTCGCGGGTGAATAGCCGGGCCTTTCTTCCCAACGATCCTGATCGGTGCGTGGTCCATGAGTCACGATGAAATCCGCGGCGGGCTTGATGTGTTTAGCCCACGTCGTCTTATCGTCGTATTCGAGTTGGTATGCAAGCACAAGCGGCAAGGCGACCTGGTCCATCTGCAATCCGCCACCGATCGGACGCCCGTCGACCCAGGAGTTCTGCGGGAAGCTGCCATCGCGTTTCTGCTGCACGCGAAAAACGTAATCGAGCAGACGAAGCGCGGCAGCACGATCGCCCATCGCAGCGAACGCTGTTGCGACGTGATAGAGATCGCGCGCCCACACGCCGTGATATCCGCTGATGGTGGGTTCGTTGGCGTTTGGTCCACCGCCCCACGGAGTCGAGGGAGAAGCAATCGAGGCCCCGCGAAAAGTCTTGTCTTCGAGACCTTTCAGGACCATCGCAGCCATATTGAACTGTCGCTGATGTTTGTGGATGCGCGGGAGCGTCGCGACGTAACGCTGCCAGCCGGCTTCGTATTCACGTTTTACAGCTTCGAATCCTCGTGCAAGTGAAAGGCGTGCGGCGCCGGCTGCTTGCGCGGCAGTTTCGCCAAAGCCGAGTGCAAGCGTGCACTGCGTCCCTTTCAGTCGCCCGATCTGAACGACGTTTCCCTCCGCCGGACCTGAGACTTCAGTAAAACCACAACTCGGTATCAACGCCGATGCTTTATTTCCGTCGACCGCCAGCAACACATTACCTGCACTCCACGCCGTATCGTGCAAGCCGCTGTTGTTCAGCGACGGATCGTAATACACGGATAGTTGCGCATGGGCGCGACTATCGAAATCGACACGGATCAGCACAGTGTTTCTGCGCGGATCGGTGATGTAGGTTTTTGTGATCGTGTATTGACCACTCTTCGCACTATTGATTTGACGAAACGTGAGGGAGTTTGGAGCCGGTTCAACACGATGAAATGTATCCTCGACTTCCTTTTCAATCTTGCCGCCGATGGCGACTTGAAGCTGAAGAGTTTCCACGTTCGGCATATCGAGTGTCGGAAAGAACACTTCCGTCATCACACCATTCGCAAGCGTAAACCACACTTTCGAGGCGAGTGAATTCGAAGTTCCGAATCCATTCTTCGCAGCAGTGGGCCAGTGCGCATCCACACCTTGGGCCATCACAGTGGAAGTAACGATCGCGATGATGAGAATCAGCTTTGACATGATTCACATGATTTTTTACAGGATGAAATCTTGAAAAATCCTCTTAATCCTGTCTAAAAATGCGGTAGCCCCACGCGTCCAACGCAAGAACCGGTAACCCACCACTGAACGCCGCCGGGTTCACAACCTCCACCGCTCCAAAAAACGGCAGATTCGAGAAATTGATCGCCACCAAAACTTCCTCCTTTCCCGCGCGACGCAGAAACGTCACGACTCGCGCATCATCCGAGTTTCTCAACCACTCGAGACTCCCGCGCCGCAACGCCGTACTCGAACGACGCAACGCCATGATCTCTTTGTAGAACTGCGGAAACTCCTTGCGCCGTTCGGCGATGGACCAGAAGATCGGCATCTTCTCAAAGAGCGCCGGCGCACCCGATTCAGTCGTATCACCAACTTCCATCCCGTTGTAGATCATCGGCACTCCGTCGAGCGTGAACACAAATGCGGAAGCAGCCAATGCCGCCGGTTCGCCAAAGCGCGCGATCGCACGGCGCTCGTCGTGGTTGTCTGAAAAACGCATGTGCAGCGCGCCCTTGGGCCAGGCCGCAACTTCTTTCTCCCACTCTTCACGCAACGTGGAAGCACGAGCTTTGCCCTGCAAGACCTGCGTCAACGCACTGTGAAGCGGCCACGAGTAGTCGAGGTCGAAAGCCGAAACCATCAGATCGGCTTTGTGTGCCTCGGCAAGCATCACGATGTCGGGCTTGATCTGTTCGAGCTCGCGTCGCGCGTTCTCCCAAAAGTCCGTCGGCACTTCACCGGCAACGTCGCAACGAAAGCCGTCGAGATCAAACTCGCGAATCCAGTGTTTGAGCATGTCCGTCATGTATCGACGCAACTGCTGACTGCCGTAGTCCAGCGCTGCGATGTCGTACCAATCGTACGGATAGGTGATGTTGCCTTTTGCATCGCGCTTGTAAAACTCGGGATGCTTCATTAGCACGCTGTCCCACGAAGTGTGGTTCGCAACGATGTCGATGATGACTTTCAGACCGCGCGCATGCGCCTCGCGAACGAGTCGCTTCAGGTCAGCGGCAGTGCCGTAATCGGGATTGATCGCGTAATAGTCGCGAACAGCGTAAGGGCTGCCGATTGTTCCCTTCTTCTTCTCCTGACCGATGGGGTGAATCGGCATCAACCAGAGAATCGTGACGCCGAGATCTTTGAGCTCGTCGAGGCGTGCGGTGATCGCGTTGAAGTTTCCCTGCTGCGAGAACGCGCGCGGATAAATCTCGTAGATGACCCCATCACGCACCCAGTCGCGCACTGGCCGCGCAGTCTGTTGAGACAGAGCAATGGACGCCGCCACCAAAAGGCACAAAAATCCGCCACAAATCCGTCTAATCCGTGCCTCACTTCTCATGAACATCACGCACTCCCAAAACCGTCACTGCTGCTACCAATAAACTGATCCCACCAAGCACCACCGCATTCCTCGGATCGCCGCCAAGCACGTTGTTGAAAATATTCGGTACGATGAGTGACATTACGATCTGCGGAATCACGATGAAGAGATTGAACACGCCCATGTAGACACCCATGCGCGCGGGCGGCACGGCCGTGGAAAGCATCACGTAAGGCATCGACAGAATCGACGCCCACGCAATCCCAACGCCCGCCATGCTCCCAAACAACACCCATTTATTCGTTACGAATAAAACCGAGATCAATCCAATACCGCCACACACCAGCGCGATAATGTGAACAGTCTTGCGACTCGTTTTTTTCGCCAGCGACGGCAAAAGAAACGCGATCACAAAACACACGACGTTGTAAACCGCGAAACATAGACCACCCCATTCCGTCGCACGTGCAAACAGCGGCGACGTTTCGTCCGGAGCGAGGAAGACGTGGCGCGCAATGGCGAGCGAAAAAAACTGCCACATACAAGGCAATGCAAACCACGTAAAGAATTGGACCACCGCGAGCTGCTTCATCGTCGACGGCATCTCCGCCACAGACGAAAAGATCTCCGCAAACCCTGCGAGGACGCCTTTTCTCTCACGCTTCATGCGCTCGAACGCTTCCATGTCTTCCGGTGGATACTCGCTTGTGCTCACCACGGTCCATAAGACAGCGATGAGAAACACCGCCGCGCCGATCTTGAACGAGTAATCAACTGAGTGCGGAATGCCGGTCGCCATCACTCCAACCACACCGAGGTAAGTAAAGAGGTAAGGCAAACCATTCGCGAGCGTCTGCCCGATGCCGATGAAAAAACTCTGCATCACGAAACCGAGCGTGCGTTGTTCCTCCGGCAAGTTGTCGGCAACGAACGCACGAAACGGTTCCATCGTGATGTTGATGCTGGCGTCAAGAATCCAGAGCAGGCCCGCAGCCATCCACAGATTCGACGAATCAGGCATGAAGAACAGCGCGATGCTCGCGAGAACCGCGCCGGCGAGGAAGTACGGACGGCGGCGACCGAGACGGTTCCATGTGCGATCGCTCATCGAACCGATGATCGGTTGAATAATCAAACCCGTTATTGGACCAGCGAGCCAAAGGTAAGGCAGCGTACTCTCCTCGGCGTGCAGGTACTTGTAGATCGGGCTCATGTTTGCGAGCTGCAAACCCCAGCCAAACTGAATGCCGAGGAACCCGAAACTCATGTTCCAGATCTGCCAAAAACTCAGACGCGGCTTCTGCATAGAGGCGCCTTTCTTAGACAGGATTGACAGAATTTTTCATGATTTATACCTACCGACATAAATTGCTGCTGAACGTTTTGGCAAGCTCACTCGCAGCTTTTTGTCACGAACGGTCACTGCTGGGCTCGCACCAAGCTGATCGTTGAGTGACATTCCATTTCCCAACGGCAAACGCGCGACTTCGAATTCAATGTCGGCGGCCTTGTCGTCGTTATTGATCATTACGACGACGGCTGCGTTTTCGGCGCTGCGCGCATACGCATACTGTTGTTCAGACACGTAAAGGTTTACCAGGCGTCCGCTTCGAAGAGGCTCGAGCTCGCGGCGCAGAGTTGTTAATCGTTTGATGTACTCAAACAACTCCTGTTCATCTTTGGTCCGACCGGCCGCAGTGAAAGCATTTCGCCTGTCGCCCGGGAAACCGCCGGGGAAGTCGCCGCGCGTGGTCGGTTCGTCTTCGCCTTCCATCGCAAGCTCGTCGCCGTAGTAGAGCTGCGGCACGCCGCGCGTAGTCAGCACGAATGCATTCGCCAGCTTCAGGCCGGCGATCGTCGCGCCCTTCTCGCTCATGAAGCGACCGTCGTCATGTCCGCCGAGCAAGGTGACGAGGATGTCGGGGTTCGTGTAGAGATAGTCTTTCGCGAGGGTCTTGGGAATCTCGTCGACCGGCTTGCCTTCGGCAAATGCATGTCGAATCGGATAGAAGAGCGGAAAGTCCAGCAGTGAATCGAGACCGGAATCCATTCCGTCAAAACGAACTCTGCCGCCCTGGAAAAACGAAGTATGGACCACGTCGCCGTCCTTCACCTCGCCCACCACTCTGAAATTCCGAAACTCGCGCTTCAACGCCGCGGTCCAGTCTTGCCAAAACGCATTCGGCACGTACTGCCACGTATCCATGCGAATGCCGTCGAGACCCGTCGTGCCGATCCACCACAGCGTGTTCTGGATCAGGTAACGAGAGACTTGCGGGTCGTGCTGGTTGAGATCGGGCAGAAAGTCGAGAAACCAACCCTCCATCGTTTCTCGTTTCAGACTTGCAACCGCGCGTGGGTCGTGAAGCGACCACGTTTGAAACGAGTTCTTCAAGTGACGGTCTTTGGTTCCATTGAACCACGTGGGCGTGGGCGGGTCTTCGACCCACGGATGGTATGGACCAGTGTGATTCATTACCTGGTCCTGGATGATCTTTATACCGGATTCATGCGCGGCCTCCACGAGTTCACGCACCTTTGCATGCGTGCCGAAGTGCTCGTCGACGGCGTAGAAATCCTGTGGGTTGTAACCGTGAAACCCGGTGCTCGGTTTGTCGTCCTTCAGCTCGATCTGGTTGAGTCGATCGTAATTATCGTACCAGGGCGTCAGCCAGATCGCGGTGACGCCGAGTTCTTTCAAGTAAGGCAAACGATTAATCACGCCCTGAAGATCGCCGCCGTGATAGTAGAACTTGTTCTTCCGATCGTAGATGCCACGCGACTGTGGCGGATCGTTGTTCGACGGATCGCCATCGGCAAAACGATCGATCATGATCAGGTACATGACGTCGGCGGGCGAGAATCCCTGGAAGCGTCCCGCGCGATTTAGTCGCGGGAGAACTTCGAATTCAGCGCACGCTGAGCCGCGTGGCGTTGTAATTGAGAGCGCACGCTTTCCGGGTGCGGCGTCGTTATCGATCCCCACGTCAGCAAAAATGTAAGTGCCGCGAGCGTTTATTGTCGTCGTTCCGATATTTACTCCTGGTCCAATGGCTTCAACGCGTGCGCCGCGGAAGTTTTTGCCGTGAATCAGTAGGCGAACGGGGTTCATAGTGCTTTGCGGCCACCAGCTTGGTGGATCCACTTTCAGAATCTCAGGCCCCTGCGCAAAAACCAGCCACGGATTAACACAGAGCAGAGCACAGATCAGGAGTTTTCGTATCAGCTTCATCCGTGTCATCCGTGTTTAATTCTTCCGTACAACTCAGTTAATTTTCGAAGACGTGCGGCGATCTCATCACTCAACTGTCCGGAGTCGTAACGCCAGGCCCAGTTTCCTTCGGTGCTGTTCGGAAGGTTCATACGGGCTTCAGTTCCCAGCCCCAGCAGGTCCTGCAATGGGACGATGGCTGTGTCCGCAACCGAAGCGAGCACGGCGCGAATGAAATCCCAGTGAATCTCTTCGCCTTTAGTGTTGAGATAATTCAGACAAAACGCGCGCTCGCGCTCGATCTGTTCTGCCGTTCGCGTGGATCCATCGCCGGCGACGCTGTTGAACCAACCCACCGTCGTATCGTTGTCATGTGTGCCGGTGTAAGCCACGACGTTCGGAACGTAGTTGTGCGGCAGATCGATGTTCTTCGAGTCGCCGCCAAAACCAAACTGGAGAATTCGCATGCCGGGAAAACGAAACTCCTCGCGCAACGCAACCACGTCAGGTGTGATGACGCCGAGATCTTCGGCGATGAGCGACAGCTCGCCGAGCGTGTTACGAATCGCCGTGAACAATTCCCTCCCTGGCGCTTCGACCCACTGACCGCGCTCAGCGGTCTTGTCGCCGCCCGGTATTTCCCAACACGCGGCGAAACCACGAAAGTGGTCCACACGCGCGATATCAACCATCGCCAATGTCGCGCGCACGCGCTCGATCCACCACTTGAAACCGTCGGCTTGCATGCGCTCCCAGTTGTAGAGCGGGTTGCCCCAGAGCTGGCCAGTGGTGCTGAAGTAATCCGGTGGAACACCCGCGACGACGAGTGGTTTTCCGTTCTTATCCAACTTGAACTGTTCAGGGTTGGTCCAAACGTCAGCGGAGTCATGGGCCACAAAGATCGGCAGATCGCCGACAACCTTGATCCCGTGGTCGTTACAGTAACTCTTCAAAGCCGTCCATTGCCGGAAGAAGAGAAACTGGTAAAACATGTGTGCTTCGACTTCTTCTCTGAGTTCCTCCCGCTCGTGGTCCCATTCGTTCCACGCGACACCACCGTTTGCATCTTTCAAAGCGCGGAAGCGCGCGTAATCCTCCAGCCAACTGGCCTGTTGCTGCGCGAACGTTTCAAACGCGGAGCGCAACGCAGTGTCAGTGGTCTTTGTGTAGCGCTCGTAAGCTTTACGCAGCAATTGCATTTTCGACTTGTGGACTTCCCCAAAATCTATTTTGTGTTTTTTTGTGGCTAAAGAAGGTGCTGAATCCAGCAACCCTTCATCGATTAATTTTTCCGGACTGATCAGCAAAGTGTTTCCCGCAAACGCTGAGTAACACGCGTACGGCGAATCGCCGTAACCGGTTGGTCCAAGCGGCAGCACCTGCCACAAGCTCTGTCGCGCTGCAACGAGAAAATCGACGAACTTGTAAGCTTCAGGCCCGAGATCGCCAATACCGAACGGCCCCGGCAACGACGTCGGATGCAGTAAGATCCCGCTTGCTCTCGGAAAGTTCATCTTAGAAAGCCTTAAATGCCACCGCACTCTGCGGCGGAAGATTCAGCGCTGCCTCACCGTTTACAACTCTGCTGGTCGCATCAGCACCGATCACGGTTTTCAATGCCGTACCATCTCGCAATCCGATCGATGCCGCCGGAACTGTGACCTGCCTCGGTTGGTGCTGACGATTGAGCGCGAAGATGACAGTCTCACTCGATTGCTGGCGCGCGAAGACGTAAGTTTCGTCGTCATAAAAGAGATCGATCAAGCGTCCTCGTCGAATCGCCTCATGCTCGCGACGAAGGTGAATCCACCCGCGCGTCCAGTCAAACATCTTCTGCTCTTGCGGCTTGCGGCCTTCGGCTTTGAAGGCGCTCGCCGGAAAATCGCGCCTGTTATCCGGATCCTCTTTTCCCTCCATCCCGATCTCTTCGCCGTAATAAATCTGCGGAATTCCACGCACACTCAGGATGAACGCGACGTGCATCATCGCGCCCGCCGTAGTCGCGCCCTCCAATGACAGAAAGCGCGTCATGTCGTGATTGTTTGCAAGCACCGTGACCCTGGACGGATCCGGATAGAGCGCGTCGAACTTCAATTGGTCCCGCAGAGAACGCACCGGCGATTTGTTGGTGAAAACAAGCAGCGACGCGTTCCACAAGGCAAAGTCAAAAACAGAATCGAGTTTAGTATCTACACCATCCCAACCCGTGTGGCCGCCGATGAAGAATGCCGTGTGGGCCGAGTCGCGCTCGAATACTTCTCCAACCATCCATAGCCGCGGGTACTCGCGATGAAGGGCGTTCGAGAGATCGCGAATGAAGAAACGCGGCATGTACTGAATCGTGTCCTGGCGAATGCCGTCGATGCCGGTCGCGCCAACCCACCAGAGCGCGTTCTGTATCTCGTACCGCGCGACTTCCGGCTCTTCCTGGTTCATGTCTGGCAGGTCGTCGCTGAACCAGCCGTCAAGAACATTGCGAAACTCGACCTGGTTCGCGTGCGGCGAAAGCAACGCGCTGTTTCGAAACGTGTTGAGTTGATGTTGCGCGAGCGTGCCGTGAAACCAGTTCGGAAGTGGTGGATCGTTGATCCACGGATGTTGGGAGCCGGCATGATTCGCCACCTGGTCCTGGATGATCTTGATGCCGAGCGCGTGGGCCTTCCGGACCAGCTCGCGCAATGTCGACAGGTCGCCGAAACGATCTTCAACGGCGTAATAATCGATCGTGTGATAGCCGTGATAGTACGTGTTAGGACACCACGGCTTAGCGCACCGATTGAGACCGTTCCAGTTGTCGTACCAGGGCGTCAGCCAGAGAGCGGTGACGCCGAGATCCTTGAGATATGGGAGTTGATTGATGACGCCGCGCAGATCGCCGCCATGAAACGCGCGCGGGTTGTTTCGATCGTTTGCTTCGGGCGGTGAGTTTGCAGGCGCGTTGTTCGAGGTGTCGCCATCTGCGAAACGATCGATCATGATGAGGTAGATCACGTCGTCGTTGTTGATTCCCTGAAAGTTTGTGCGCGCATCGAGAGGCGATTCGATGCGGAATGGGATCGTGGCACGACCGTTTGCTGTTTCAACACTCAACGGATACTCGCCCGCGGCCGTTGCTGGGCTGATCGTGACATCTGCAAAAAGATATGTGCCGCTGACATTAACTGAGACCTTCGACACGCGCAGACTCCGATTCGCAGAACTCACGCGGGCGCCGCTGAGGTTTGTGCCGCGCACCAGGAGCCTGACGGGATTAATCGAATGATTGGCCCACCACGACGGCGGATCTACTTTGGTGACGGTCTGCGCGGAAACACATGCGGCACAAAGAAGAATCCACAAAACCGCGCTCGGGACTGTTAGTCGTTGCATCGATTATCGGGCGACTTCAATTATCAGGCGTTTTGGGCTTCGCGCTATCACCAGCAGCCGCCGTCGATAGTGGTGGTAGAGTCTCGCCATCTTTTTGCATAGTCGCGCCGAGTGGCGTCGCGCTGTGCCGGTTCACTTCGTCCAACCGCTTAAACTCTGCCAGCTCGCGGTCGGCTTCATCCTTGCGCTTCAACCGCGAGTACGCGAGAAAGAGTTGATAATGCACCCCTGGATCTTTTGTATTGAGCTCCGCACCACGCGTCAGCAACGTCAAAGCCTCGTCGTATCTCTTCAACTTCACGAGCAACCTGCCGAGATCGTGATGCGCTGGATAACTTTTCGGATCGAGTTGAATGGCCCGTCGAAGCAACTGCTCCGCCTCGACATTATCACCACGCTGACTCGCGAGGTACCCGAGATTTGAAAGCACGTCCGGGTTGTCAGGTTGCAACCTGAGCGACTGCTTAAAATTGGCGACGGCTTCATCGTACTGACCTTCTGCGCGAGCGGTGTAGCCCAGCAGCAAGTAGAGATTCGCATTGTCCGTATAGCGTTTCAGCGCCTGCGTAAAAACCTGGCGCGCACGGTCGTAACGCTGGCTACGCACGTTCGCCACACCGAGCCGAACAAAATAGACCAGTTGCCCCTGCGCCTGCTCGAGTGCGCGTTCGTAAAACGGAATCGACCTCTCCACGAGCTGCTTTTTGAGCAACTCCTCGCCGATCATGAAATTGGCTTCTGCAAACACCGGCCGCAGCTCGAGGGCCCTGGTCCAATGCATCAGTGCTGTTTTTGTGTCGTCCTGGGCCGACGCGATTAACCCGAGCCGGTAGTAGGGATCGGCTTCACCTGGCTTCAATTGTGATGCCGAGGTCATTGCTTGTTGTGCTTCGTCGAGACGGTCGAGGTTGTAGAGCGCCAGGCCGAGGTTGTAGAGCACCTCGTAAGTCTGCGGGCGCAGTTCGTTTGTTCGCTGAAATAAGCGCACGGCTTCGGCGTACTCGTGTGCTTCGGCGAGACTCAACGCCAACGTGAAGAGTGCTTTTGGATCGGAAGCCGCAAGCTCTTCGAGTCGCCGCGACAACTGCAGGGCGTCGTTGCGACGATCCGCGTGAACGTAAGCATTAACGAGAGTCAACACGAGCGCAACGTCGACAGGCTGGCGAAGCTCAGCTTTGCCCGAAACGATTCCGGCGGCTCTTTCGAGTAGTGGAACGGCGCGTTTGAAGTCCTTGCGCGCGGCGTAAAGCACGGCGAGGTTGAAGGTCGCGCGTTCGTGTCGCGGATCGATGACGAGGACCTTTTCAAACTTCGCGATCGCTTCGGCGGTGCGATTAGTTCGCGCTAAAAGGACACCGAGATTCGACAAAGCACTGACGAGGTTTGGTTTCAAACGCAACGCAGCGGCGTACTCTTTTTCCGCCTCGCCTGTCGCACCACGCTGATCGAGAATCACACCCAGCAAGGCATGAGCGTCCGCGCTCTTCGGATTGGTTGTGAGCAACTTGCGCGTCGCAGCTTCAGCTTCTTCCAGTCTCCCCGCCTGGACCAGCGCGCCAGCTTCGCTCAATGCCGTCTCGATACTTCGCTGCGGTGTCGCGCATACCACGGGCGACATCAAGCAAAGTAAGAGTAAAACACAAACTAAACGCATTGCATGCTTCTATCCAGAAGCACAAAAGGCGCAAACGCTTCACAAATCGCATTTGCGCTTTTTGTGCCTTTTTGTGGCTACCCGAAAACGTTAGAAGATGAGCTTGAGGGAGAACTCCATCTGCCGGCGTCGCTGCTCATTTATGTCGCGACCACGATCATTCCCGTTGTTGATGTCTCCATTCGGCGCTGAGCGATTCACTCGGTTCAGCACGTTATACGCTGAGAAGCGGAACTGAATGTTGAACGCTTCGCTGATCGCGGAAATCGGAAAATTCTTGAAGAATGAAGAATCCCAGTAAAACTGCGGCCGACCGTGAAAGACGTTGCGCCCGAGACTCCCGATGTGCGGACTGTTCGGATCGTTCGGGAAAACGCGCGTCGTCGCGCACCTGAAGGCAGCGGGATTCAGCTCGAGACCCTGAGCTTTCTGGTCCGCAGTCGGCGTCGGATCGCCAAGAATATCCACGCGCCCACCATTGCATGTGACGTCGAAAACCGGACCGGTCTGCCACACGACGAGATTGTTGAATTCCCACGCGCCGAGTGCGAGATCCAGACCCTTCGGCATGTCGCTGCCCCAGCGTCTGGCGCGGCCGAATGGTAAATCCCAAACGTTGGCGAAAGTAAACCGGTGTCGCACGTCTGTATCTGAATTTCCACGCTCGAGCTCCGGCCTGGTCGGATCATCCGGACCACAATCCCGCGCGCTGGCGCCATTCTTACAAATGCCTCCCGGTGAGTCGTCGATGGCGTGGGCCCACGTGTACGAACTCAGTATCGAGAGTCCTTTGTTGAATCTCTTCTCGAGCTTGCTTTGCAGCGAGTTGTAATTCGAGTGGCCTTTGTAACTCGTGGCAATGACTTGCCCAAACGGGACCTCGCGGGAACCTGGACCACCTTCGTCGTTGTTGGTGCCGATATTCTGAAGCACCAGAAGATTTCGACCCCTGGAACCAACGTAAGCGACTTCTCCCAACCAACCGGGTCTGAACTCCCATTGTCCCGTTAAGTTGTACTGCTGATACATCTCATCCGTGCGATTCGGATCGTTGAAGAGGATCAAACCGCCACCTGTCGGCGCGGCAAAACTAGTCCCGGGCGCGGCAACGGTAAAGGGCGCAACAGGAACGCCGTTATCGAACGGGTTGCGCGCGCGGAAGACAGCCGGACATCCGAGCGGATCCTGTATCGGCGTGCATGCGTAACTGCCGGCCCCCGTTCCTGGATTTGCGGTGAGCGGTTGCGCGGCACTGATGTCAGTGGTGTAAAGAATGCCGTAGCCGCCGCGAATGACCAGTGTCTTGTCTTCCTTGAACCCGCTGTAGGCGAAGCCGATGCGTGGTCCAAAATTGTTTTTGTCGGTATTGGCCAAATCGCGTCCGCCGGGCGCATTCTCACCTGCCATCTGGATCGTGCGCGTCGCCGGATCGAAATTGCTCTGTCGATCGAATCGTTCTGTCGGCGCGGTGAAGATGTCGTAGCGGAGACCGAGATTCAGCGTCAGGTCGGTGTTGACTTTCCAATCGTCCTGGACGAAGAACGCCATCTCTTTACTGGACTGGAAGTATGGACCACCCGGATCACCTCGACCAATAAACCCCGGCTGGTAACCCAGCAGGAAGTTTGCCAGCGCAGAACCGGTGTCGTTCGGCCCGATGCCGTTATAGCGAGGCGCCACGAACCCGCTGCCGGTCGTACCGTACTGGTAATTTCCCTTCGTACCGTTGTTGCGGCCGCCGTCGTAGTTACTGTTTTGGCGGATGCGATAATCGCCACCGAATTTGAACGTCGAGTTGCCTTTTACGACCGTAACGGCATCTGCGGCGTGAAAATTATTCGAGAGGAAATAGAACGGACCACCATCCCCGGTGAATTCAGTAGCGCGGTCCGTGCCAGTGAGTTCGTCGACGATTCCGACGAGAACAATGCCGCTGGTGTTATCGCTGATGTTGATGTTCGGAGCGCCGAGATTTGCCGAAACAGTTGGGCTGAACCCGCCAGTGCCGAGGACACCGGTGTTGAAGATACCGATCTGCACTCTGGTCACGCCGAAGCGCGCGTCGTTAACGACGGTCGGAGAGAAGACGTGTGTATCGCCGAGCGTGAAACCTTTGGAATCGCCAAACTCATCGCCCGCCGATGGACCAGCGGGTAGATCGTTATTGTTAGGTGAGGAACCAAGCGGGAAGAAATTGTCGCGCTGGCGTGCAGTGTCGGACTTGCTGTAGCGCCCGAAGATCGTGTTTGCCTGTGTGATCCGGTGATCGATGCGGATGTCGTAGCTGTCGACGTTCGCGTGTTCCTTGCGGTTGGTCGTAAAGTTCCGCGCGGGTCCCGGAAGGTCGGGAAGCGGGAACGCATTGATGTACTTGAGCGCGAATTGCGAGAAGGGCCCACAACTCGCACAGTTACGAAGATCGTTCCCCGGAATCGGTGTTCCGTTTGGAGCGAAGATCGTTCCGAACGGCGCATCTACGCTGCCACCGTTGGCAAGCGGAAAAGTGCGGATGATGCCTGGCCGCAACAACTCGCTAAAATCGCCAACGCGCATCCTCGCAGTCGGAACGGGCACCGCAAGGTTTGGATCGCCGGCGCCGCCAAAGATCGGTGTGCTGTTTCGTTGCCCGTTGAGTGAGAAGAAGAAGAACGAACGATCGCGGCCGTTGTACCAGACCGGGTTGCCTTCACCCGGCCGTGGGAGAAATATTGGACCACCAACCGTGGCGTAGAAATTGTGAGTCACGTAGTTTGGCGTTGGTGGCGAGGTTGGATCGTCAAACCTGCTTGCGGCGGCACTAAGGAAGCGACCCTGGTAGATCTCGCCCGCAGTTCCGTGAAAGTCGTTGCCGCCGGATTTGAATGTCGTGGAGATGATGCCACCACCAGCGCGGCCGGACTCCGCTGACGGCACGCTGGATTCGATTTTGAATTCCGCGATTGCGTCAGGCTGTGGGTAAATCGCGATCTGACCGAACTGACCTTCGTTGTTGTCGACGCCGTCGAGCGTGAAGTTGTTATTGGTTGCACGTGCGCCATTGATAACCAGAACTGAACCACCCGACTCGCGAAAGCGCGTCGATTCGGTGTTGTTCTGTCCGCCGCCGCCGGCGACGAAATTTCCGCCACCGCCGAGGAGTCCGAGGTTGGGCCGCACGACGCCCGGTGACAAGCCTGCCAGCAGCGTGAAGTTTCTTTGCGGGATCGGGAGATCGGTTACTTGACGCCCGGTGATCAGATCACCGCGGACACTGGTTTCACTCTCGACGAGTGGGGCTGACTCAGAGGTGATCGTCACTTGCGAACTGCCGGCAGCTATTGTTCCGAATTTAACGTCGAGTGGAAGACGTGAGTTGGTCTCGACCTGGACCGCTTCAAACGTCACGGCCTGGAAGCCGGAGGCTTCGACAGTGATGTTGTAGGCACCTGGATCGAGGTTGGTGACCGTGAAAGTACCTTCATCGTTTGATTCAGCGGTGCGCACCTCACCAGTCTTAGTGCTGGTGACTTTGACTTGTGCGTTGGCGACGAGGGCGTCGTTGGGATCTTTGACGGTACCGACGATAGCGCCTTTGTTGCTTTGGGCGAGAGCGGACGAAGCAATCAGGAGCGATAGAAAGAGAAGCTGGGCGGTAGCGAGTAACTTTCTCATCTTTGAGTCCTCTAGGAGCTGGAAAGCGGATAAAGCGGCGCGGAGTGCTGGTGCGCCAGCGAAGGAAACTTTGTTTGTTGTCTCAGCGAACTAAGTTTTTAAACTAGAACTCGAATGCTGTCAACAGTTTTTTGAGAAGAATTTTTTCCGAGAAATATAGCTCGAAATAGGTCCTAGAGGATCCATTCTAAGCAGCGAAGGCCGCGGCGAATTTGCTCGCGAGCACGAGGCTCAGGGCGCCCCGCAGGGTGGGCTTTTGGCCCAGGGTCGAGGGAAGAATGCGCGCGGAGGGAAGACCGCGGCGGACACTCTTGCCAATCGTTTCTGTCAATGCGGTCTCGATCAGGTCCCAGGCACGTGCGATCTCTCCACCGACCACCACCGCCTCCGGACTGAAGCCGATGATCAAGTTCGAGATACCCACGCCGAGGTTGCGCGCAGTCTCCACGAGTGCTTCCTTCGCATTCCCTTCACCGGCAAGAGCGCGATCGACCAACTCAATAAACGTAAACTCGGGCCTGGTCGCACCGCCTGACAGCTTCATATAACGTCCGATCGCCGCGCGCTCTGAAGAGAACGCCTCCCAGCAATCATCACTGCCACACGAACACGGCACCGGCGCGCCGCGCCCGATCACCATGTGTCCAAACTCGCCCGCCGCTCCGCGTTGCCCGCGATACACCTGTCCATCGAAGATGATCCCCGTTCCGACACCCTCCGCCACCAGCACGAGTATGAAATCTCTCGCGTCGTTGACCTCCGGCCGGCCAAACCAAAGTTCGGCAAGTGCGACCGCATTCGCATCGTTGTCGATTACAACAGGCAGGCCAACTGCTTTCGAGATCATTTCGGAGACCGGAAGATCGCGCCAGAGGAAGTAAGGAATGTAGAGAGCGTTTCCCGTCGATGGATCGACCAGACCTGGAAGACTCACGCCGATACCTTCGATCGAACCCTTATGTCGTGAAGCGAGTTCTCGGATCACGCTGATTACATGGGTCAACGTTTTATCGGTCTCGGTAGGAAACTCTTCCTGATCGATGACACGCCCGGCGAGATCGCTGGTCGCGATCGTCGTACACGTTGGCGTCAGCGAGACTCCGAGCGCGATCGGACCAGCAGCTCGCAGCTTCAGCATCGTTGGTCTGCGACCTCCGGTCGACTCGCCTTCTCCGACTTCTTCGACCAGACCTTCAGTCTTGAGATCCTCGACGATGGCAGAGATCGTCGAGCGTTGCAGGTCCGTTTCCCTTGCGATCTCGGCGCGCGAGATGGGTTCGCGTTCGCGCACGTAGTTCAACACGATCTGCCGGTTGATATCGCGGATCGTGTTGAGCCGGGCCGCCTGCGCCTTTCTGAGATCGAGTCTTCGCAAGTTTTCAAGCTCCGGTGGGGGCGTTTTACAGGATTGACAGGATTTTAGAAGGAAAAACATGTAAATCATGTCTTAATCTTATAAATCCTGTCAAAGATTGACTTAGTGTTTCGCACTCTGAGTGATCGTCATTACCTTATCAATGACAGGAACACTCACGATTTCCGTACTTCCGTCGGGCCACTTGATTTCGAGTTTATCGACCTTCGTGGCCGCACCCAATCCAAAGTGCAACGTCATGTCGTTTTGCGAACAATACACCGCGCCACTAAAAACGTCGCGTCGCTGCCGGACATTCCCGGTCGTCAGATAAGCAACGGCTCCGATCGCATCGCGTGGACTTTTCGCAATCAATCGCAACTCGAGCCAATGCCCCGTCGACGCGGCGACGTTTCGCAACAACACCGGCTTCGCATCGAGATTGTTGATGACGAGATCGAGTCGCCCATCGCCATCGAGATCTCCGACCGCAAGCCCTCGTCCGGGCCAGGCGTTCGCGAGCGCGTTTCCTGGCGGCGCGCCAACGCGCTCAAACTTTCCTTTGACGTTCCGAAAGAGCAAAGACTGTTGCGCGTAACTCGTTCCCCACTGTTGCGAATCCACGACCGGATACACGTGTCCATTCACTACGAAAAGGTCCAGCCAACCGTCATTGTCGAAGTCAAGAAAACTCGTGCCCCAACCCAGAAACGGAATCGAGACTTCACCGAGTCCGGCCTGAAACGTCACGTCGGTGAAATTGTTGTCGCCGTCGTTGTGGTAAAGAACATTCGAATCGTCGGAGAAGTTGGTGATATGAAAATCGACGCGTCCATCGTTGTCGTAGTCACCAACAGCGAGACCCATCCCTGCCTGCTCGCGTCCGTTCTCATTCAGCGCAACGCCGGACGGATAACCCATCTCCTCGAACGTGCCGTCGCCCTTGTTTATGTAAAGCTGATTCGGCGTGGAATCATTTACCACGATCAAATCGAGCAGCTTGTCGTCGTTGACATGAACAAACGCGGACGAGAACCCATAATATTTGTCCGGATCGTTAACACCGGCTTTGACGCTCATGTCTTCAAACGTGCCGTCAGGCTTCTGATGATAGAGCGTGTCGCCTTCGCCCGGCAGCCCACGTGGACCACACATCACAGGCACGCCGCGAAACTGGCAGAAGTTTTGTCCGACGACGCCGCCCTTGCCGGCTTCTGACGGACTCGGCGGCAGATTCGCTAAATCGATCTGCACGTAACCGGGAACGAAGAGATCGAGACGACCATCGCCGTCGTAATCACCCCAGCTTGCGCCTGTGCTCCAACCCTTGCGCGCGACGCCCAATTTCTCCGCGACGTCGGTAAACGTTCCGTCGCCGTTGTTGCGATAAAGACGCGACACGCCGAAGTTGCCGACAAACATGTCTGGCCGGCCGTCGTTATTGTAATCGCCGACGGCAACGCTAAAACCCCAACGCTCGTTTGCGACGCCGGCTTTGTCCGTTACTTCTTCAAACTTCCAATTGCCGAGATTTCGAAAAAGCGCGGCGCGCGGCGGCTTTTCCTTGCCTCGCATCGCGGCCATTGTCGATCCGTTCAAGAGGTAGATGTCAGGCCGGCCATCGCCGTCGTAATCAAAGATCGCTGCGCCGCCTGAAGGCGTGTCGAAGATGTAATCTTTCGCCGGTTCTCCTGAGCGATGGCGGAAGTTTGCGAGCGGCGTCTTGTCGGTGACGTCTTCAAAAACAACCGGCGCATTCGGATCAGTGATGCCGATGGTGCGCCGCGAAGTGTAAGTCAACGGCGTGCCCGTTTTGACGCCACCCGCCGGTTCCTGAGGCTCAGGTTTTGTCTGCGCCAGCAGCGCAAACGGAACTAAAAACAGAACGCAAACTAAACTTACAAACCTCAGAGGAAAACTCTCCTATTGCGCGGCAATGACGACATAATTTTTGCCGTTATACAAACGCACGCCGCCCGGATCCGCCGACATCATCAGCGGACGAGGTCGTCGCATCGACGTGTCGTTGGTGATCGCGACGGAGAGTAGATCTTTTCCCGCGAGGTCCATGATCGTAATCTTGCCTTCGTTGGCAAATCCGAATCCGTAAGCGCCCGCCGGCAGTGATTCTCCGTTGAGTTTTATAGCGGAGTCGGTGATCAGGAACCCGACATATTTTGCTTTGATGTCAGTGGAATAACCGGATGTATCGACGAGTCCCGCGATCACGAAGCGATCGGTTCCGAAGCGCGCCGCGGCAGCGTTGCGCATCTGCGTGGGCGCGCTCAGGCCCTGAAAGTAAAAGCCAGTGGGAACGACTCGGGTTAACGCCGGGCCTGTGAGTACTGTCGCCTGCTCTTGTGCTATTGCCGGTGCGGCGATCACAAACAGCACAAGAGCGACTGAGAGATATTGTTTCATAGTTGACCTCGCGGCAAACAATACTCTCTGCAACAAAAAAGCACAAAAGGTGGAAATCCCTTTGTGCTCTTTTTTGTGCCTTTTCGTGGCTCTACTCGACGTGCTGACTTACGCGCAACGCGACTTCGATGCGCTCGCCCTTCTCCGACTTCTTTTCCTTCAACAACTCACGACCACTGTCAACAGTCAGCCAGATCTGGGCCAGAAGATATCGCTCGCCCTGCTTGTTGAAAACGAGTCGCTCCGTCGCGTCAACATTCGTCGAGCTGAGATTCACCGGTGCGTTCAAAATCACCGACGACTTGTCCGCGACGTTTCGCAGCGTCACGAGATTTCCGGACATGCGCTTGACCGTGTAAACACCCGCCTTCAACGTCGTCTTCCCCGCCGAGAACTCGAAAGGAATGTTAACTTCAACCCTGCTGGGTGTTTGTGCCTGAACGCCGGCCACCGCGAGCCCTAAGAAAATGCCTAAAATTGCAGCGATCCTATAAATTTGATTTTTCATAACTGTTCTCCTTCACTAACTAACGCGACAGTTCCGGGAAAGTGGGCTCAAGGCTGGTTTCCCTCGCAAAGACGCAAAGACGCAAAGAACAAGCAAATCTCTTCTTTGCGTCTTTGCGCCTTTGCGAGGGAAAATCTATGCTCCTTGTATGCCTGCCGAGGTGAACATAACCGAGCTGCTCGTTGGCTACGGTCGCGGCGACAAAGAGGCGCTCGATCAACTGATGCCAATCGTCTACGACGAACTGCGTCGACAGGCTGCGCGTTACCTGCGACGCGAACAGGCGGGACACACGCTGCAAACGACCGCACTGATCCATGAGGCTTACGTGCGCCTGGTCGACCAGCGAAACGTTCACTGGCAAAATCGCGCACACTTCTTCGGCATCGCGGCGCAATTGATGCGGCGTATTCTGGTGGACCACGCACGCACCAAAAAGCGCGTTAAACGTGGGGGCTCGGACGTGCGTGTTTCCCTCGGCGACGCGACTGTTGCCGTGAAAGGCCAGGACCTCGACGTCGTCGCACTCGACGAAGCGTTGGAACGGCTCGCGCGGATCGACGAGCAACAAAGCAGGGTGGTTGAACTACGATTCTTCAGCGGCCTGACCGTTGAAGAGACCGCGGAAGTAATGGGAATCTCAAAGGCGACCGTCAAGCGCGACTGGAGCATGGCAAAAGCCTGGTTGCATCGCGAACTCAGCAATGAGCGAGATTGATCCACAAAACTGGCAGCGCGTAAAAGAGATCTTTCAGGGCGCGCTCGAGCGAAAAGGCGCTGCCCGAGAAGCGTTTCTCGACGAGCAGTGTGCCGATCAGACTGCGTTGCGCACTGAAGTGGAATCACTGCTTCGTTCGTACGAAGTCGCGGGCAGCTTCATGGAGTCTCCTGCCGTGGCCCAGGCGGCCGACTCGCTCGCCGCCACCGCGCCAAAATTCAATCCGGGTCAGCGTGTGAAGCACTACCAGGTCGTCCATCTCATCGGCGAAGGTGGAATGGGCGAGGTCTATCTCGCCACAGACACGATTCTTGGCCGTCGTGTCGCGTTAAAAGTTCTTCCCACGTTTGTCAGTAAAGATCCGGATCACCTGCGTCGCTTTACTCAGGAAGCGCGCGCTGCATCGAGACTCAGTCATCCGAACGTCTGCGTGGTCCATGAGATCGGCGAGACCGACGATGGACGGCCATTCATCGCGATGGAGTACGTCGAGGGCATGACGCTGCGCGAGCGCATGAAGAATGTCGGAATGAAACTCGGCGACGTGCTCGACATCGGCATTCAAGTCGCCGACGCGCTCACCGCCGCACATGAAGCGGGCATCGTTCATCGCGACATCAAACCCGAAAACATCGTGATCCGCCCCGAGGGCTACGTGAAGATACTCGACTTCGGTCTCGCAAAACTGACCGAACGACACAAGGGCGCGATGCACGCCACGATGTCGACGTTGTTGTTTGATTCCTCGCCCGGCACGGTGATCGGCACGGCTGCATACATGTCGCCGGAGCAGGCCCGCGGTGTCGCAGTCGACGAGCGCACGGACATCTGGGGCCTCGGGGTTGTGCTTTATGAAATGGCGTCGGGCTATCCGCCGTTCACCGGCGAAACGGCGACCGACGTCGTCGTTGCCATCGTCGAAAGAGAACAGCCGCCGATTTCGCGGCACGTCGAGGGCGTGCCGCCGGAGTTGGAACGAATCGTCAAGAAGGCGCTGCGGAAAGACAAAAACGAGCGCTATCAGATCGTGAAGGAACTCGCCATCGATCTGCGCAGCCTGCGCAAGGACCTGGAACTCAACTCGATGCTGGACCGCTCCGTTGCACCGGCAACGGGTAGCGAATACGCACGCGCGTCAAGCAGCCGCGACAAGATCGTAGAAACGGACGAATTAAAAGCAGCGCAAACCACCATACACGAGCCGGCCGGACTGAACAGCCGCCCGTGGGCCACAATCGGCGCCGCCATTCTCGTCGTCGCCGCGGTTGGTTTCGGCATTTACAAGATGGTCACGCGCAGCAAAGGTCGAGTTCCTTTCGAACGATTCGACGTAACGAAGCTCACGACAAATGGAATCTCCACGATGGCGGGGATGTCGCCTGACGGCAAGTACATTACCTACGTCACCACTGAAGGCGGCAAGTCGACATTGTGGCTGCGCCAGGTCGCCATCAACAGCAATGCGCAGTTGATACCTCCGCGACTGGGTCGTTACCAGGGAGTGACGTTCTCGCCTGACGGCAATTTTATTTACTTCGCGTATGCGGGATCCGATCGCAACGACGCCGGTCAGATTTACAAAATGCCGGTGCTCGGAATCGGCGCAACCGCAACCAGGGTTGATAAGCCCGACGGGCTGCCGTCCATTTCGCACGATAAGAAACGCCTGGCTTTCATTCGTTTCGACTTTCCGAATCAACGAGATTACCTGGTGGTCGCGAACCCCGACGATAGCGGAGAGCAAGTCGTCGCCACGCGCACCTGGCCGCAGAGACTGGCCCTGGACCTGTTGACCAGACCGAGATGGACTCCCGACGACAATTCACTGTTGTTGCCGGTGGTTTCTTCAGCTCCTGGCAGCAGCAACGATACCGCGTCGAATTACTCTGTTGGCATCTTCGAAAAGAACCTGGTGACTGGCGCGGAGCAAACTGTTCCCCTGAATCCGCAAAAATTTGACGAGGTTGGCCACGTCACAGTACTGCCCGACGGCAGCGGCATAATCATGCTGGCGAAAGCGTCTGGCGCCTCGTTCATACACGTCTGGCAGCTCTTGCGGGACGGATCCATTCGGAGCATAACTAACGATCTCAGTGACTATCGTGTGTTGAGTCTCGACGCGGACGCGACGTCGTTCGTCACCGTCCAGGCACAGGTTGTAGCCCGAGTCTGGACGTTACGAAAAGGCGAAACAAAACCGACGGCGATCACGGCTGGGACGAGCAGGTATTACGATCTTTTCGCGGCTCCGGATGGGAAGGTTGTGTATGCATCGGACGCGAGTGGCAATGCAGACATCTTCGAGATCGACTCCGTTGGTGGCGAAGCAAGGCAATTGACTTCCGAAGGACGGCGGAACTATGCGCCCGTCGTTTCGCCGGACAATCGCTATCTTGCATTTCATTCAAACCGTTCGGGGGTGTTTCAAATCTGGAGAACGGAGCGTGACGGTACGCATCCGAAGCAGTTGACGTTTGGCAGGACGGAGAGTACCTGGCCCAGTTTTTCGCCCGATGGCAAATGGATCGTCTACCAGCATTTCGACCCGGGACAAGCATTCTCGATCTGGCGTGTGCCTGTCGATGGCGGCACGCCGCAAAGAATTACTGAGAGCGTTTCTATCAGGCCGACGATTTCACCTGATGGACGTTTGCTGGCGTTCTGGTACAACGACCAGCAGGGGAATTCGAGCTGGAAGCTGAAGGTGGTCCAATTTGAGGATGGCGCGGCGTTTAATGTGTTTGACGTGCCGCCACCGGTCGAGGTGAATTGGGATTCGCCGTTGCATTGGAGTGCGGATGGACGATATCTCACGTACGTGGACCATCGCGGTGGTTTCGATAATATCTGGGGACAACCGATCGAGGGTGGTGAGCCAAGGCAGTTGACGAATTTTGATGAAGGCAAGATCTTGTCGTTTGATTGGATGAAGGATGGGAGCCTTGTTGCATCGCGCGGCGTGATCATGAGTGATGTTGTACTGATCAGCGATGCGACGAAGTGAAGCCACAAAAAGGCACAAAAGAAGGCACACAAAAAGATGGCTGAAAAGCGTGTTGGTGTTTTGACGGGTGGCGGGGATGCGCCTGGGTTGAACCCG